>CAYQYU010000001.1:0-158209 GCA_964421955.1 uncultured archaeon
GTGGGTGCCTGAAAACGCCCAGAAACGGTTCCACAACTTTGTCTCGGATTCCCCGGACTGGTGTATTTCCCGGCAGAACTACTGGGGAATACCGATACCGATCTGGGAGAACGACGAGACCGGCGAGATGGTGGTGATCGGAAGCTTCGAGGAACTCGAAGAAAAGGTCGGATCGCTTCCCGAAGGTTTTGATCCACACAAGCATGTGGTTGACGACATAACCTGGGAGGGAGAAAACGGTGGAACTTTTCGAAGGATTCCGGACATATTCGATGTCTGGTACGACTCTGGATGCGCGCCTTTCGCATCTCTCCACTACCCGTTCGAGGAGGAGCCGCTCGAGTCGATGTGGCCGATGAACTTCATTACAGAGGCGAGCGACCAGATAAGAGGCTGGTTCTACTCCCTGATGTTCTGCGGAATACTCGGATTCGACGAGGCACCTTACGAGAAGATACTGTTCCAGGGCTACGTTCTCGATGCTGAAGGAGAGAAGATGTCGAAATCTCTCGGGAACGTGATCGATCCCGCGGAGCAGCTGGAAAAGTACGGGGCGGACCTGCCACGGTTCTACCAGTTACGTTTGGCGCCTCCGTGGGAGCAGAAAAACTATGATGAAGAAGAGATAGAAAACGAGATATACAGGCTTTTCTCAGTCTACTGGAACACCAAGGAGTTCTACCAGACCTACAGTAACGGGAAACCCGAGCGACCCGCGGCCGACGAATTCCAGGTCGAGGACGAGTGGCTGCTTTCAAGGATAAACTCGATAGCCGAGCTCGCGCAGGAAGAAATCGAGGACTGCCGGATGCACATAATAACCAGAAAACTGGAGCATTTCGTGCTCGAAGAGCTTTCGCGCTGGTACGTGAAGAAAGTCCGTTCAAGGATCAAAAACGGCGACCAGGCAGCTCTCTGGACGCTCGGGCAGGCGCTGGAGAAGGCCAACCTCATGATGGCTCCTTTCGCACCCTACATAACAGAGAGCGTCTACCAGGACATCGACGGCGAAAAGGCATCGGTCCACATGGAGCGCTATCCTGAACCGGACGAGGACATGATCGATGAGGACCTGGAGCTTGCGATGCAGACCTCCCGCTCGATAGTCGAGGAGGCCAACAGGATAAGAGACGAGAACGAGTACAACCTGAGATGGCCCGCGAAGAAACTCGTGATATCGACATCGGACGAAAAAGAAGAATCACTCAAAAAGTTCGAACAGCTTATCAAAGAGATGACCAACACGAAGCAGATACAGTTCGGCGAGGTCGCATCAAGACTCGTCGCGAAGCCCGACTACTCCAGCCTCGGACCAAAGTTTGGAAGTGATGCGGACGATGTCGCGAGAATGATAGAAGAACTCGAACACGACCAGATAGAACAGCTGGAGAACACCGGAGAGATTGAGATAGACGGTCACGACGTGACACTTGAAGACGTCACCATAACGAGCGAGACTTCAGGCGAGGTCGGAAGCAAGACCTTCAAGGGCGGGGAACTCTACCTTGACCTTACACAGACCGAAGAACTGAAGGACGAGGCATTCGTCAACGAGCTGATACGGTCGATACAGGAGGCCCGGAAGGAAGCCGGTCTCGAGGTCGAAGACAGGGTAAAACTCTCACTTGACGGCGACGCGGGGCCTGTCAGGCAGCACGAGGAACTTTTGAAAGGACGGGTCAACGTCTCGGAGCTCGACTATAAAGGAGAGAACTTCGGGCATTCAGGTGAGACGGAGTTTGAGGACAGAAAAATAAGTTACAGCTTTTCGGAGCCTGTCAACTGAGGTGACGGGAAATGGAAACTGAAGAGCTACAGCCGGCTATAGATTTCCTCAAGGATATCGATGAAAACGACGAGGTGACGATCATCCACCACTGGGACATGGATGGAACCTCGTCCTCGGTCATAATCTCGAAGATACTCGAGAAAGTTCGTGGAAGCCCCGCGGATGAAGTGATGATACCCCATACCCGGGCATACCACCTCGGAGAGGAAGATCATGAAGCGCTCGAGAATACTGACAAACTGATAGTGCTCGACTTCAACCTGGGCGCGGATGAGCTTGAAGACCTGGACCAAAACTTCGGTCTCGATGCCCTGATAGTGGACCACCACTCGTTCGACCGCAAACCCAATATTCCGTTCGTGAATCCGCGGCTGGTAAAAGAGGACGACTACGTTCCCTGCAGCAAGGTATGCCTGGACATCGCCTCGCACTTTGGTCTTGAGGACGACACACGCTGGATCGCAGGACTCGGAGTCATACAGGACTTCGGTGTCGACTCGTGCCCGGAGCTTTTCGAGAAGCTGAACGAGAAGTACGACAAGTATCTTCCCAAGGAACTCTCGCAGCAGGAACTCGCAAAGAACTGCGAGTACGGCCGATACTCAAGCGTTCTCAACATCAAGCCGTACCGTGATTCAGCGCACTTTGCAAAACTGGCGTACGAGGCGCTGATGAGTTCCGAGGACCTGAAAGAGCTGGAGGCCCAGGAAGCTTACAGGAAGGTCTACGAGGTCTACCTTGAGATGCAGGACGAGTTTAATAGAGCGACTGAGAGCTATGAGGAAGAACGCGAGATCGACAGGGAAAAGATGATCATCTTCTTCGAACTCAAGAGCGACTTCCACATCACCTCGAGCATCGCAACCAACAAGTCGACAAAGACACCGGGCTGGATCCACCTGGTCGTACAGAGAAGCGAGGACGAAATCAACATCAGCGCGAGATGCCAGTCAGGACGTGTCGACCTCGGGAAGCTGATGCAGGAGGCGCTTCCGGAAGAAGCGATTGAAGAAGGAGCTGAGGCCGGCGGCCATCAAAAAGCGGCGGGTGCATCGATGAAACCTCGCTACTATGAAGGGTTCAAGCAGAACTTCACGGAGCTGGTGGAGTGAAATACTAAAATAGAGCCTAACCGTGTTCATAAAAACTAAATCTTGTGAATCTAATAGTTTTTCTCATAAACATCTTTTCTCGTACACCGCACTAGATGTCCCAAAGTATCTAACTGTCCTCACTATCCAGCAATTTAATTAATCCGTCAAGATTATCTCCGAAATTGTTATTCACGCATCCTTCTAACCCTATTCTTCCTTCATACATCGGCACGAAGGTGTCGCGAGCAGAGGCTTCGAGGGTTGAAAGGACATCTTGTCCAATTTCTATCGGTGCTTCAACAGATATAGCTGCTTGTCTTGCGTCTTTTGATCCTTGGTGCTCACTAAACTCTGTGACAGACCAATTACCTACTTCTAAACCTAGTGCATATGTTTCATCAAGGTAAATCTCAATATCGTCCTTAACATTTCCCATGGCACCAGGAGAACTTAGATCAATCTCGACTGGTTCTCCGGTATAGAAGTGATGTTCAAGTTGATTTACTAGGTTGTCTATAGCATCTTTGTAATCAGGATCAGTTCTTTCACCTGCAAAGCTGCCGATTACTGGTAGTTTTAATCTTGGATCTTGATGTCTCCGGTACAATTCTGAAGGTGTATAATCCACAAATGTCTCATTGACCAGATTTCCAAAATGTGACGAATCTATTTCTTGACCTTCGTAACGCGCCAACCCATCCGGCATATATCTACTACTTAATAGTAACTATTAAATATGTGGCGAGAGGATACAGAGCTGTACTCTTGAAGCTTGGAATTTTTTCATGAACACGGCTGGCTTCCTAAACTTGTTTAAAACATCAACCCGACTTTGATACTATGGTAAGAGACAAGGCCGAGAAGCAAAAACAGAAGGCGAAAGAAATGCTCGGAATTTCTGACTCCCGGGCGAAAGAAATCTTCCAGGAACAGCCTGACCGGAAACAGCAGAAGAAAAAAGAGCTAGAGGATGAAGGAAAGATCGATGCTGTTGAAGAGGTCGAAAAGGAACCGGAACCAGAAACGATAGAAGAAGAAACTGAGGAAGAAGCCGAAGAAGAGGAAGACTCGGAGATGGTTGCGTGTCCCGAGTGCGGCGACGAGTTCGATACTGAACGGGGAATGAAAGTCCACAAGGGACAGAAACACTAGACCTTACAGCCTGTTCTTCTCCTTTACTCTATTCCTGTAGAACCAGAGAGGTATATCCACCAGCGCGTGAAGAACCGGGTGCTCCTCCGGGTTGAAGTTCTCGATGTGGGCAACTATCACATCTGAAACTGCATCATCTCTTTCCACTCCACGATAATCAGTCACGTGAAGACTTCTCATCCTATTACTGTCTCTATAACTGTCCGCACCAGGATATTTGTCGGTAACGATTGTCCTCCGGGCCTCCTGTAGACTCGCCTTTAATCGCTCGAAATCTTCTTCTGAAAGTTCAAAGTCGTAGCATCTGCCGTACTGTTCCTCCAGTCGATCCACAAAGTCCTCTATCACGTAATCACCTATTTCTTAGGACTTCTTCTACTGTCGCGACCAACTCCCTAGAATTACTGTACTCCCTAAAGTCATCAGTAACTGTTTTCAGAGAACTGGAATGCTCGGCGCTTTTCCTACATAAACAGACAATCGGAACTCCAAACTGATCCGCCCAGCCAAGCTCAATCCCAAGTCCCGTCGAAGCTTCGGATACCTCCGCTATGAATAGATCGCATTCATCTTGCAGAAAGCTCTTCGAGTCAAAAAGTTCGTCCGAATCCTGATGAGGAAATACCAGAGTATGCTTCTTATTGATTCTGCTATTTCTAAGCGGCTCGTAAAGCTCTTCTTCGAAGGATATGCTGGTGGAATGGCCGACATATATCTTCATCTACTCCACCTTGAACCATCTAGCGCCTTCTTCAGTATCTTCCACTTCGAATCCAGCTTCTTCCAGAGCCGAGCGAATCCGGTCCGCTGTATCGTAGTCCTCCCGCTCACGGAATTTTTCGCGCATCTCCATCATCAAATCTGCCAGCTCGGCCTCTTCATCAGAAATATTAGGCCTGACATCTATGCCGAGAACTCCAAAAAGATTCTCTAAAACATCTACAAATCCGTCATCCACTTTGCCTTCCAAGCTGTACAGATAGTTAACAGTCTCCATCAAGTACTGTTTGGCTCTAGCCGTGTTCAAATCGTCATCCATTCTTTCTTTGAAATTTTCCTCAAGTTGCTCTTTCGTGTACCGATTATTTACGCCCGACTTAGCCACCCCAATATCTCTCCTGATTAACTGTATTGTCTTCCTAATCTTTCTCAACTCCTTCTCCGCCTTTTCCAGGCCTTCTTTCGAAAAGTCGGTCTCGCTCCTGTAGTGTGATGAGATTAAATACAGTCGGATCGCGTCTCCGCTGTAACCTTCTTCGAGCAAGTCCCGGACAGTGTAAAAGTTGCCTTCGCTCTTCGACATCTTCTCGCCTTCGACCGTTATGAACTCGTTGTGGAGCCAGTAGCGGGCCTGGCCCTTATCGGTCGCGGCGAAACTCTGCGCTCTTTCATTTGGATGGTGAGGGAATATGTGGTCTTTTCCTCCGGCGTGGATGTCGAATTCGTCGCCGAGGTACTTCTGGCTCATTACGGAGCATTCGAGGTGCCAGCCCGGGTATCCCTCGCTTTCGACAACTTCTCCGTCGATCCTGAAGGTGGCGTCCCATCTCATTAGGTGGTTTGTTCCCGATGCGTTCAGCCAGAGCGCGAAGTCGTACTGGTTCTTTTTCTTCTCGTCAGGTTCGACACGTGACTCCGCGTCCTCCTTTAACTGCTCGATGTCTTTCTTCGCCATATCTCCGTACTCGTAATCTTCAAGATATGAGTCCATGTCGAAGTAGACATTTCCTTCAACCTCGTAGGCATAGCCGTTTTCGATTATGCGCTGGATGTAAGTTATCATCTCGTTTATGTGGCCAGTCGCCCGGGGAACGATGTCCTGTCTCCTGATATTAAGTTCTTCTGTATCTTTGAAGTACTGTTCAATCTGGTCTTCTACAAGCTCCATAGGCTCCATTCCAAGTTCTTTGGCGCGTTTCTCAACTTTGTCCTCGCCCTGGTCGCCGTCGTCGGTCAGATGGCCGACATCCGTTATATTCTGGACATGCCTGACCGTATAGCCCTTCCATCTCAGGTAACGGGTAAGCGTGTCCCAGTAAACATAGGGCCGCGCATTCCCGATGTGTAGGTCATCGTAGATCGTCTGACCACAGCTGTAGAACTTTACATTTCCCTGCTCCAGAGGCTCGAACTCCTCCTTTTCCCTGGTTAAAGTGTTGAAAAGCCGGAGAGTCATTGTTCACCTCTTGAAGGCATCGATTTAAGTTTCCTGACAAAGTTCGAGATTTCCCTGCGGTCGAGCTTCTCCACCTCTTCCCTCACGAGATACTCATCAAGTTTCTCGGGATCGATCCATTTCGCCTCTCTATCGTCCGCCTCAATATCTTTTTCCCCGGCCTCCATGTGGAGGTAGAGCTCCAGGTAGTTTCCATCGATGGTGGAGGTGTTAACTGCATCTATCAGCTGGTGCGGTTCAACCTCCAGTCCGAGAAGATCTTTCACACCTTTCTCTGCGGCACGGTCAACGCCTTCATCAGTATCAAGCTCTATATCAGGGAAACGCCATTTCTGGCCCTCTTCCGAGCGGATGACCAGCACGAGGCCGTGGAGCGTTACGATAGGCTTTACAGAAACCCGGAATCCTTCGTCTTCAGTCATGTTCTATACTGACACCCACAGCTTCAAAGTCTTTCTCCAGGGCTTTAACGGTTTCCATTTCTTCAAGCTCCGCGGAATTGATCCAGCGGTACTCCTCGTGCTCTTCACTCAGGGAAACTTCGTCGGAATCGACCTTTACCAGAAACGGATTTATCAGGAAATTGCCATACTCTGTCTCAACTTCAAAGCAGTCACCTGATCTAAGTACCTGGCCAGAAAGACCGGTTTCCTCCTTTAATTCACGTAGCGCCGTCTTTCTTGGATCCTCATTCTCTATCCTCCCGGAGGGAAAATCCCAGCAACGTGGGAAAACATCATATCCCTCAGCCCGCTTCAAAATCAGAAATCTATCTTTCCAGGGACTGTAAGCCACAGCAACCGCTACTTCGATGAATTCTGTCATAGTTCCAGCCTCTCCGGCGCCTTCCACCTTCCGAGAGTCTCCAGTTCCCTGAGTTCTCCAAGATCAGACCAGCAGTGTTCGGAGAGCTCCCAGTTCAGCTCCACTGTTCGGGAACCAGACTCGAGCAGTACCGGGTGCAGCCGCCAGTGACCTGTCTCCCCTTTACCTATGTAAGGATCTCCCGTCCTGACAGGGGATGCTTCAAGACCTGTTTCCTCCTGAATCTCTCTTACGGCAGCCTCCTCTGGACTTTCTCCTTCCTCTATCTGGCCGCTGACAAAAGTCCAGTAACCTGAGCTGGTGTTCTCATCGGATCTCTTCACCGCTAGATAGTCGCCATTATTCCTTACAACTCCGATAGATACCTCTCCATTGACCAGGCCCAGCTTCTCCAGCGCGGGGTACTGTCCCGGTGTGTCGTATTCCCCAAAATTCACCAGATCGATCCATTCGAGTTCACTGTGTTCACGGGATAGATCTTCCGTGCCCACATTCTCGGCCTGCTCACTAGACATCTCCATCAGGACGGGATAAAGGGTGTAACTAGGATCATGTTCAACAGGGTAGCCGTCCGCGATCTCAACTATCTCCACACCGTCAGGATCGACTCCTCTTAGCTCCTCTTCAAGCTCTCTCAGGGAGGCCTCTTCCATACTCTCATCTCTTTTCCTCTTCCCTCCTATGAATTCCCAGCAACCGTCTCTTGTCCTCTTCGCCAGGAGATACCTGTATCCCTCTCTCGCAGAAAACCTGATTACAAGCTGTGCAACATCTTTTGTGTCCTCTGACAAATCTCACACCCAAGGTATACCCGCGACTTCTCTTCTAGTTTTAATAATTTCAGCCGCAGAGAAGGAAAAAGAAAAAAGGACTATCTGAAGACCGTACCGTTCTGCCCCATCGGACCCTGAGGCATCTGCTGCCCGGTCTGATTCCGGGTCCGGTTACCTAGATTCTGGAACCAGTTTCCCAGTTCTTCAAAGAAACCGGGTTCCTGATCCACATCTCCAGTGTAGTACTGGCAGACCATCACAGGCCTCCTTGAGTCCTGCTTTTGCATCGGCAGCATCTCCTGCTGCTGTGATTGTGTAGGAATCAGGGTACAGTTGGCGATGAGCTGGAACTGGTTCAACGCCTGAATCCCCCGGGTATCGTTCTGCTGTTGTTGAGCCGCTGCAGGAGCCACCATCCCAATCATCAGTCCGGCGACAAGAGCTATGGAGAGAATAGTTCTTTCCAAGGCGATCACCACAAAAGGCCTAGCTTTGAGTTCATAAACCTATTACTGCAGCGTTAAACAGCTAACAAAATGTACCAAAAGACAGGAGGGGTAAAAGCCGGGACTGGGATTTGCACCCAGGTACGCCGCTCTGCAGGCGGCTGCATAACTACTCTGCCATCCCGGCGCGCAGAACAATACTAACAGTTTGGAGGGATAGATTGAAGAAACTCCATAATGCGCCAGACAATCCAACCTATATAGAGGAGCACAGCTTTCTCTTATCATTTATAACTCTCACGATTAATATCACTCTACAACTGCTTTGAGGGGAGATAATGAAGGTAGAAGTTCTTGGAAACACGCAGGACGGTGGAGTCCCACACCTTGGATGCAGCTGTGAGCTCTGCGAGGCAGCACGTGAAGACCAGAGAAAACAGAAATACGTCGGATCCATCCTCCTGAAGGCAAACAGCAACGATGACTCGGTGAGATATCTTGTTGACTCGACGCCAGACATAAGATTCCAGATTAAGGGAGATTATCTCGATGGAGTATTCGTTTCACACGGTCACCTCGGACATATAGCAGGGTTGCCGTTCTTCGGAACAGAATCACTCGACACAGACAACCTCTCTGTCTACTGCACACCAGAAATGAGACAGTTCATCATGAACAATGACCCTTTCCGTCTACTGGCCGACAGGAACCAGATAGAGATACACGAGAGAGGTAACGGCGACGAGGTCGACATACAGGGGGGTACCGTCGAGTTCAGGAATATACTCCACCGCTACGTCAACACCGATAAAGTGTCTTTCATGATTCAGGGAGAAGAAAGGAAGCTCTACTACATGACGGATATTGACCAGTGGACAGACGAGGCCATAGAGAACGTTAAAGAGGCCGATATAGCTATAATTGATGGAACCTTCTGGTCAAAAGAGGAGATCGACCGCTACGAGGAGGTCCCACACCCAACCATACAGGAAACCATGGAAATGTTTGAAGACACCGACACGGAGATCCACTTCATCCATCTCAACCATACCAACCCTGCACTGAGAGAGGACACACCCGAGAGAAAGGAAGTTGAGGAAAGAGGTTTCAACGTGGTCGAGAGAGGCGACGAATTCGAGATTTAGACATCTCTCACACAACCCTCTAAAGCCTTCTCACAGACCTTCTAGACGCCGAAAAACACGGTTTAAACCGTGGAACAGTATTTAAAGTTTTCCCTCCTACCCAGTTCTAGAGCCTGGAACGATCTAAACAGACTCAAAAAAAAAAAAAATGCTTCTTTGGAATAGTGGTTAAAATGCTTAAACAGCTCACGACATTCAAGGTTTTCATGACCGCTATGTCTACTTTTTTGACCGTGCAGGTCTCCGATACACCACTCAGAAGCCTTTCATACCTCTCGGTATTCCTAGTAGCCGGTGGAAACTTCTGGTTCGAACTGGAAGATAGGGTTAAACAGCAGTTCACCCGTCTAAATCCCGGAAATGATGCGCTACAGCATACCTGATTTAGCCACCCATTCTCCTTTTAACATTTCTACCGCTAGTTTCTACTTGGTAGGCTGGGCGGCTTGGGGTCGCCTGTTACCTGAAATCCTCGTTATGCAGGGGCCGAAAACCGGGGAGCGGCGTTCTCCTCGTGGTACGGACTCTGGATTTCGACTGTCGACGGTCCGTCCTTCGGGATGCTGCCTGGTGTGAACCGGGCCAGACCCTGACGGGAGCAGCCCTAAGCATCCGGTAGTATGTTCGGAGGGTGGCGGACCCGAGGTCGTGCCAGGGAAACCGGCCGCGGAGAGACGTCCACCCCCGGGAACCACTATTTTTCCTGTTATGCAGAAAAGCGGTTCACCAATATTTTTCGTCCAGGAAAATAGCTCAAAACTGTTTCTTCTGTATTACAATCAGGCCATAATACCCCATAAATAGACTAATCGTATTACAAATCCACTCCCTGGGTTTAGTTTACAACTCTTTGGACCTAAAAGCTCTCTGGGGGAGAATACTCTGATACACGTCTACGGGACCTCACACGTCTCGGATGAAAGCCTGGAGCTTATAGAGGAAAAGATAGAGGAGCATGACCCGGATATCGTCGCAATAGAACTCGATCTTCTCAGGCTCAATGCTCTACTAAGCGGTCAGCAGACGTCCGAGGGACCGCTTTTCCTCAAACTACTCAAGAAGTTCCAGAACTCTGTCGGAGCGAAGACGGGAGTTATGCCAGGAGACGAGATGATCTACGCCTACAGGAAAGCGCTTTCTGAAGGAAGAGACGTCGCACTCATCGACCAGGATATACGGATAACCGTCGACCGGTTGAAGGAAGTTCCCCGGAAGGAAAAGACCAGGGCAGTGCTTGAAGCAGTCGCAGGGCTGATGCTGCCGGGAAAGTTCGACGTCCACAGCATACCTGAAGAAGAACTCATAGGACAGATACTGGGAGAACTCGCAGACCGGTTTCCAGAGCTTCACCGCGTCCTCGTGGAAGAGCGGAACCAGGTCATGGCCGACTACTTGAGGAATCTGAGGGACGAGAACCCGGACAGCGAAATCGTCGCCTTCGTTGGAGCAGGCCACCGGAAGGAGCTGGAACAGCTGCTCGATCCGCAGGAGAAACTTGACTAGGCCCTGAATTATAAACGTGCAATTGTTACTCCAGAGATTATGGAGCTATATTACAGGAAAATCCTTCTCTTGATCGTTTTCGCGGCAGGAATCCTGTCGACCCCCTCTTTCATAGAACACTTCCTATACTTCATCACGGGACAGGTAGAAACCGTTATCCAGGGCAACTGGAAGCTGGTGGCTCTCAACATCATAGGCTTCCTGCTGTTCCTTATCCCCCTACGCTACCGGAGAAAAGCGGACTGGCGGGCCTATGGAATCTACACTGCATTCATCGTCTCACTCTTTGTCGAGATGTACGGAATTCCACTAACAGTCTATCTTTCATCCGCCGCCATCGCACCCACCATCTCGGCACCAGCCACACTATTCAGCTTCTCCTTCCTTGGACAGGATTTCGCGATGAACCTGTGGATGCTTGTGGGCGCCGCTATAACGGTTATGGGAATGGTTCTCGTCGCCGTGGGCTGGATCACAATCTACAGGAACGAGGACGATCTCGTCACCAGCGGCGTCTACAGTTATTCGAGGCATCCTCAGTACCTGGGCATAATCCTGATCGCGGCAGGCTGGTTCATAGGCTGGCCAACACTTCTAACAACGGTAATGTTTCCGGTGCTGGTATACACCTACTACAGAGTTTCACGGGAGGAAGAGGAAGAAGTTGCGGAAGAAGCCGGGGAAAGATACGAGAAATACCGCGAAACTGTTCCTATGTTTATCTAGAGGTACAAACTAAATAACTTGAGAACAGAAATCTAGAATATGACCGAGTTCGAGCGTGAACTTGTAAACGCATTCAACAATTTTTTCGAGGAAGAAGACATCAACGGAATCGCGCATAGAAAGAAGCAGCACCGGTTTTCTTCCCAGCTCTGCGACGTGCTCGTTGATTCGGAGCACGACATGTTCTACCTCGCGATCGAGAACAAGTCGATAAAGGAGTCATCCACCGGAAAACTCTACTTTTCACAGCACTTCTCCGAAAGCGACAAGGGGCACCAGGTCGACCGGATATCGGACTTTCTCGACCGATCCGGCAGAAAAGGCCTTTTAGCGGTTGAAATCAAGCGCGGTAGAGGTCGGCCCCGTGAAGCGTTTGTCGTACCCTGGGAAGTCGTAAGAAGGCGGTACGAGGCCGGTGAGGCCGGCCTCAGCCTTGAAGAGATACGTGATCACCCCGAGATTCTGCGGTCCAGCGAGAGCTACTCTGTCGTCGATATCTGCACCAGGATGGAGCTTTAAACGGTTTTTTAACCTCGGAGCTCCAATTCTGGTACAATGCCCTCAAGCTTCAGGTTTTCGATGGAGGAGATACAGTACCTTGTGGTCGCATCTCTAGTTACCGGTGCAGCCCTAACCGCCTACAGCGGAGAACTGGAGCTTGTAAACGGCGTCCTTTGGTCAGTGGCGTCGCTACTCGTAATTCTGACCCGGGAACTCGGGCAGAGAACACTCGCCGAGTGGATAGACGCATACGTCGATATGGAACTGTCTCTCTCCGGCTCCGGGACCACTCTGCTCGCAGCGATCATATCCGTGATGACACAGTTACCGATTATACTGCTTTTCCCCCTCGCGAACAGCTTTTCCGGGAAAAAATACGAGCACTGGGGCAAGAGCATCGACGCGGTCTGGATGAAGCGACAGTACTGGATTGTCTCCGGCGGCCTGGTGGCGCTTCTGGCAGGCTGGACTATCACTTACTCGCTCGGCATCTCGAGAGCCGCGGAGGCGTACATACTCTTCACCCTCTTCCAGATGATGCCGTTCGACTACGAGGGCATCCCCACGGGCTGCCTGGACGGCGCCTACGTACTCAGGTGGAGCGGGCTCATGTGGCTGCTGATTACAGGCATCACAGTGCTTGGACTCGCCCTGACACTCTAACCAGTTTTATATTCCGGCCCCCGTAACCCATTTACATGCCGAAGATTTCTGTCGGCCGGGACGAAGAAGACCGGGAAGAACACGGTCTCAAGGGTACTGGCGTCATCGGGAAGCATCTTGTAGGTGAAAAGGAAGAGGCCCACCAGGCTAACCCCATACATTTCGACCTGGCGCGACCCCATGTCATGGGGATCTTCGGGAAAAGGGGTACAGGAAAGTCGTACTCGATGGGAGTCATAGCAGAAGAGCTCCACAACGCAGACATATCCGACAACCTCTCGACGATACTGATCGACCCTATGGGGATTTACTGGTCTATGAAGAGGCCGAACGACCGCCAGGCCTCCGCGCTCGAACGGTGGGACACCAAGCCCCAGGCTTTTGACGCAAAGGTCTACATTCCCGAGGGCAAGACCAAGCACTTCGAGGAGCGGGAGATGCCCTACGATGACACTTTTACTTTAAATCCTGGAGCATTAACCGCGAAGGAGTGGTCGATGGCTTTCAGTATCGAGATGAACTCGGAGACAGGCATACTACTGGAACGGGCAATATCGAAACTCTCTGACGAGTTCGGGGAGGACTACTCGATCGACGAGATAATGGAGATAATCAAGAAGTTTGAGTTTTCCCGGGAAGTCGAACAGCGGCTGGAGAACCGTTTCATGACCGCAAAGGACTGGGGAATATTCGGCGAGGAATCATCGCTCGACAAGTTCACCCAGAGGGGAGAGCTATCGATCCTCGACGTTTCCGCCTTCGGGGAGATGGGCTCTGGCTGGTCTGTAAGATCGCTAGTCGTTGGACTTCTCGGCAAAAAGATACTCAGGCAGAGGATGACCGCGAGAAGAGTCGAGGAGATCGATGAGATGGAGGGTCTCAACGAGAACGAGATGCCTATCGTCTGGATGATGATCGACGAGGCCCACGAGTTTCTACCCTCGGAAGGTCAAACCGCGGCATCACACCCTCTACTCAGGTGGGTCAAGATCGGACGTGAACCCGGAGTCTCGCTGGTGCTCGCGACCCAGCAGCCCGCGAAACTTCATCCCGACGGACTCTCACAGGCGGATGTCATTCTCTCACACCGCCTTACCGCGAGCCAGGACATCGACGCCCTTGGAAACATAATGCACACCTACATGAGACACGACATAGAGCACTACATCGATGCACTACCCGACAGGACCGGTACAGGACTGATACTGGACGACAATTCGGAGCGCATCTACCCGCTACAGGTACGGCCAAGAAAATCCTGGCACGCAGGAGGAACACCGGACGCATTTGAAGACTGATGATAACAGGAGGCATAACCACCAGACAGGTTCTCGAAGAGCTGGTGCTCGCTCCACTGAAGCACCCTGAGCTACTGCCCTCTCTTACACCGATCATCCTCGGAGCAATCATAATAGAGCTCTACTTTGGCAGGTACAGCCAGGAACAGCTCGGCTGGAACACCTCGGTCGGTAACTCGATAATCTGGATCGCCACAGGAGTCAACCTTCTTATCAACTCCTCGCTGGAGCCGGTGGAAAGAAATGCGGCCTTCTTCCTGATAGCTGTAGGCGGGCTTGTGGGCTACATGGACTTCTTCCACAAGTGGTCATCGACCGTCGCATTCATGGTCTCATCCGCAGGAATAGTCTATTCTCTAGCCTACATAACAGTGGTTCTTGTCAAGACAGGCATCCCTATCAACAACACCTCGATAAAGGCCTCCCTGATATTCCTTGTCGCGGTCAACATCGTGTTCAAGGTGATGCAGATGTTTGAGACATCGGCTGACAATCAATTTTCGATGAGATAAAGGTGTTTATAATTTGAGCCTGAAAAATCTAGCATGGTCCAGATGCTGAAAACCGACGAGCTCGAGTCACGCACCTACCAGGAAGTAATCGCCGCATCTGCCTCCGACAGGAACACGCTCGTGGTCCTTCCAACGGGACTGGGAAAGACTGTCATCGCGGCTATGGTGGCCTCACGGAAAATCGAGGAGGGCAAAGTTCTATTCATGGCGCCGACCCGCCCCCTAGTGGAACAGCACCTCCAGACATTCGACGATTTGCTCGAAGTTGACCGCGAAGATATGCAGGTACTCACCGGAAAAACCAGGCCAGAGGAACGCTACAGATTGTGGAAGGAGAAGAAGATCTTCTTCGGGACACCGCAGGTGGTTGAAAACGATTTAATCGCGGACAAGGTTCCAAGAGAAGACTTCTCACTCGTGATATTCGATGAGGCTCACCGGGCAACGGGCGAGTACAGCTATGTATTCATTTCCGAGAAATTTACGGCACAGAAACTCGCATTGACCGCTTCACCTGGAGGCGACAAGGACCAGATCATGCAGGTGGCGGACAACCTCGATATCGGTAATTTCGAGGTCCGTACAGAAGACGATCCTGACGTGAAGCCATATATACAGGAGAAGAACGTCAACTGGAAACATGTCTCGCTTGACGATAGGTTCGAGAAAGCAAAAGAGCACATGGAGAAGACAAAACGGAAGCAGCTGGAGAAACTTAAATCGCTCGGCATAATCGACTCCGCGAGCAGCGTATACAAGAGCGACCTGCTCGAACTCCGGGGAAAACTGAGTTCAAGGCTATCGACCGAGGACGACCCGAAGCTCTACCAGGCAGTCTCCCTGGTTGCGACCGCGTTAAAGGTTTCGCAGGCGATCGAGCTTCTCGAGACCCAGGGCGTATCCCAGTGCTACGACTACATCAATGGACTGGAAAACGACGATTCTAAAGCAGCCTCAAGAGCCCTGAAAGACGAGAATATGCAGAGCGCGAAAAGCCTTGTCGAGTACCTGAGGAAGAAGGGCGAAGAACATCCAAAGATGGACGCGCTCAGGAAAATACTCGGTGACCTTGAAGAAGACGATAAGGCGATAGTATTCACGGAGTACCGTGCATCCGCATCCAGCATCTCCGAGGAGCTCAACACATCCGGGCACAACTCGGTGATGTTCATCGGCCAGCAGGGCGAAAAAGGAATGACCCAGACAAAGCAGATCGAGGTCCTTGAGGCTTTCGACTCCGGGAAGTACGATGTGCTTGTCTCGACCTCTATCGGTGAGGAGGGACTTGATATTCCCGCGGTCGACAAAGTTGTATTCTATGAGCCCGTCGCCTCGGGAATCCGTGATATACAGAGAGCGGGGAGAACAGGAAGGCAGGAGGCCGGAGAAGTCCATGTGCTGATAGCGGAGAACACCAGGGACGAGGGCAACTACTGGAGCTCCCACCACCGGAAGAAGCGGATGAATAATGTTCTGCAGGAGCTTAAAGACGAGACCCGCGACCGCGGAAAGCAGAAGACCCTCGACGGTTTTGGTGAGGGCGAAGACAAGCTGGTGATCTACGCCGACGACCGGGAGAACTCTGTCGCGAAGAAGCTGTCGAAGATGGAGGTCGAGGTCAGGAAAAAACGGCTTGAAGTCGGAGATTTCCTTGTATCCGACCGCACCTCGATCGAGAGAAAGAGCTGTGAGGACTTCGTGGACTCGATGCTGGACCAGCGGCTTTTCGAGCAGCTGCAGGAGCTGAAACAGTTTGAAAACCCCGTTCTACTGATTGAGGGAGAAGACCTGTACAGGCACCGGGACGTCCATCCCAACGCGATCCGTGGTGCATTGAGCTCAATCAGCCTGGAGTACCAGGTGCCAATTCTCTGGAGTTCTGGCGAGGATGAGACCGCTGAACTGCTTGTATCGCTCGCGAAGCGGGAACAGGAGGAGAACGATAGAGAGCTCGCTATACGAGGTGAAAGGTCTCCAAAGACCACGCAGGAGATGCAGAAGTTCGTGGTCGCAGGACTCCCGGACGTGAACACGAAGATTGCGGAACGTCTCCTCGAAGAGTTCGGGAGCATAGAGAAAGTATTTAGCTCTGGAAAACAGGAATTAATGAACGTGGAAGGTATCGGCGAGAAAACCGCGGACAAGATCAGGGAGCTCGTGGAGGAACAGTACGGTGAATAAAGCCCTGATAGTCGGCATAGATCCTGGTTCGACCTCCGCTGTCGCCGCAATCGATCTTGAGGGAGAGATGAGGCTTCTCGAAAGCCGGCGCGAGTTCCCCCCGAGCGAGATAATCCAGCAAATAATTGGAGAAGGTAAACCGGTAATTGTAGCGTGCGACACTGAGAAGATGCCTTCTACAGTGGAGAAGATCGCCAGCTCTCTGGGAGCAAAAAAGTTTGTGCCCCGGGAAGACCTGGGAAAACAGAGAAAGGAGGAGCTCGGAGAAGGTGATAACTCGCACGAGAAAGACGCGACAGCCTCGGCGGTCCACGCATACAGGAATCTGCAGCGGGAGATAAGGAAGATCAAGCAGTTCAGTGATGAACGGGAAGAAGAGCTCAGCGATGTCGCCGACACGTATTTTTCTGAAAACCTCACCCGGCTTAAGCAGAGAAGCTCATGATCCCCGATCTCAACCCGGATGAAATGGACGAGAGACAGGAAAAGCTCTACGAGACCTCCGTATTTCTCGCCCGGCTGCTTGCCGCAGGTATTGTCTTCCAGGCAATACTCTTTATCTACCCGGACACTTACAGCTTACAGGCCGGTCTAACTGGGCTTGTATCAACGTTACTGAACTGGATCGGGGTTCCTTCATATTACGAGGGAATATTCATTTTCCTGGGTGAATCCTCCTTCAGGGTTACACAGGACTGCCTGGGATGGAAATCGATCGCGGCCTTTATGGGACTCATGTTTGCCTCCTCGGGAAATTTGCGTGAACACAGGAACTTCATCCTCGCCGGTATTTCTGCACTGGTTGTCGGAAATGTTGTCAGAGTTATCACAACCATCTACCTCAGCCACATCAATCTGATCTCGTTTGAAATCATCCACGGCATATTCTGGAAGTGGGGTCTCACGGCCCTAGTTCTTGTCCTGTGGCTCTACTGGCTGAGAAAACGGCATTAAGGGAACCTTTAAATAACACTAAAATGAAGTTGTGGGTATGAAGAGAAAAGGAATCTCTCCTTTAATTGCGGCTGTTCTTCTTATTGCTTTTACAATGGCTGTCGCATCTCTGTTTGCACAGTGGGCTCCACAACTTATGGAGGAAGCCCAGGGTGAAACCAAGAACCAGTCCGGAGAAATCCAGAGATGCTCCGGGATCGTAATGGAAGTTGTAAGCGGGAACGAAAGCCACGTAACCGTCCAGCAGCAGGCCGGCGGTACCGCGGTAGGAAACCTTTCCGCAACCTGGTTCTACACCGATGGGACCTCTCCAAAGCAGAAGTACATGAATATCGACCAGGCAAGGGGAGTTGATAGTACCAACATTTCCGACCCAAGCAGCGTAAGTGCAGACACGCTTGACTTCATCAGGATCAACGCGATAGGTTGCGAAGGGGCTCCAAACACCGAGTACCCATAACTTCTCTCATTTTTATTCACCTTCTCTATTATCTGCAGAACTAGCATCAGTATAACCCTTCTCTTTTTATTCCAGTTGCGACAAGGTTCTCCTGTATGCCTGACGATGGTATAAGCAAGGAGAAGCTAGAACAGGAGCTTGGCGGTATAGAGGACGCTATCAAGGATCTAGAGAACCGTGTCCAGGATATCGAGGACAGGGACATGATGGCTCAGCTCGAGCAGATGTCGCTCGAGGACGAGGTCAAGGAAGTAGAAGAAATGCTCAACCACATGAGCAAGGAGGAACTCGAGAAACGGCTCTCGATGATAGAGGAAATCAAGCAGGAATACCAGGAGGGAAAGGTCCACGAGAAACTGGAGTACCTCTACAGACAGATCAAGGACATCCGCCAGAGCATGGACATAGAGAGCGCGGAACGCGATGAAGAGCTTGAGGACAGAATTGAAAAGATCGAGACCCAGCTAGAGAACCTCGACACAGGAACATCAGAGGGTGGAGAATTCAGCGACAAGTACAAGAACGCTGTAAGATCGAACTACAACCAGCTCAAAAAACTCACGGAAGAGGTCAAACAGCTCAAGGAAGAGCTTCCGGAACTGGAACAGGAATCGGATGCAGATATTGACCGACTGAAGGGACAGCTCGACAGGATAGAAGAGCTTGAAAAGGAAGTCCAGAAGGTTAGCGGTTTCGAGGAAAGGCTTGAAGATCGCATACTGGACCTGGAATCGGAGGTCTCACGGATCGAGGACCTTGAGGGAAGAATCGACGATACTGAAGTAGTCCACAGGACACATACTATCGAGGAGAGACCTGAGGTAAATGTTGAAGATGACGATCTCTCACACATAGAGTTCGACCTGAATGCGATCAAGTCACGCATAGCATCCCTTGAGAAAGACGGTCTCTCGACGAAGCTCGACCAGACCCAGGTACGGAACATGAGGAGAAGGATCAAGAAGCTTGAGAAAAAACTTCAGGAAGGCCGGGACAAGGCTCTTGAGGAGTTACGGGAAGACCTCGAATCGCGGGTCAACGAACTTGAAGAAGAGACGGTTGACGAGGAAGACCTGGATGAAGAGATTGAGGACTACCGTCACGAGTTCGAGGAACGGTTGAGACAGCTGAGTTCTGAAATTGAGCGGGCGGTGAGAGAGGGAGAGCACCGGATCAACAGCCTTGAAGAGACCCTGCAGGATGAAGTTCTAGAACAGTTGCAGGGCAGCGAGGAAGACCTCTCCGAACGGATCGACAGGGTTATCGAACTCGTAAACAGCAACCAGGACTACATAGAGAACGTCGAAGAAGAGCTTGAAGAACTGGAAAACCATGTCGAAAAGAAATCCCAGAGTATGGATGAACAGGTAAAGGAACTAGAGAAAGAAGCCGAGAGAGGTCACGAGGGAATGGCGTCCAAGATCAGGGAGATTGCGGAAAATGTTAACAGGAACGAGAACAGGCTGGCAAGCGAATTCAACAGGATGGAGCAGAAAGTCCAGGACATGGAAGAGCTTATCGATACGAAGATCGAGAATCTGGAGAACCAGGTAGAGTCGCTTGAAAGAAGGGAAGAAAGAGCGGATAGGCAGGGAGAACTGCCCTCACCAGTCAACCTGGAGCAGAATATTGATAGTGTTTCAGAATCCGAACTCGGCACAATCGAGCAGAAAATAGATAACCTCGCGGAACATGTCATAAGCAACCAGGAGAAGATTCACGAGCTCCAGCAACAGATGAGGGCGGACGAAATTTCAAGGAGAGAGCAGCCTGCCAAGAGTTCCTCGGAAGATATAACAATTATTAGCTAGAGCATCGAGAGCAAGAACGTAATCCCTCCGCCCCAGACATCTGTCACAAGTAGTGCGAGAGGGAAGACCGGCACGAAACGCAGGCCAGACTTTACCTCTACAGTATCGATTCCCGCGTCTTCCAGCCTCTCGATCTCTTCCCCGGTCACGCCGACCACTTCTGGGTATCCGGTCCTGTCCTCAATATCTCGCATTACTCCGGAATCGAATGGCAGGAACTTCCTGAACTTCGAGACCGCGTTCCCGAGCATGTTCTTCTCCCGGACCTCTTCACCCGGGAGAACCGCTGAATCTATAACATCTCCCGGCTCCAGTTCCGAGATTTCTGTGCTGGATGACATTGCGTCTTCCTCGAGCACCTGGAGAAAACGGTAGAAGAAGATGAAGAACAGTGCCGCACCGAAGTAGAGGAAGCCATCGAGGTTAACGTAAAACCCGATACCTGATAGAAGTCCTGCGAGAAGTATTTCAAGCGAGATCCTTTTCTCCTGAGCCCTGATCCTGCCAAGAGTTTTTCTCACCAGACCTCCCGACTTGAGTCCCTGATAGAAAGCAAACAGTACTGAGTATACCAGACCAATCATCATTATGTTGACGAAGAGATTCGTGGCATGAATAAGTCCTGTTCCTGAGACCGAGTAAGGTGCTGCAAACCCGAGGACAGACATCGCAAAAGCATCGGCCCCTCCCCACATTCCGAGGAAGTACATACCCCATCCGTAGATCGAAAAAACTGCTCCTATTCCCACGCTCCAGGTAATCGGATCTAGAGAACCAGTATAGTAGGCGTGGAGTGCGTGGAGAACTATCCCTCCAACGACACCGACGATGCCGGCCAGGTCAGGCACATCCGTTGTCTCAAGATCCCATAGAGCAGCGATGAACAAGGTGGAGAACGCCACCAGATGGGAGAATATTACCAGCATAACAGTCTTTAAAACCGATTGGAGTTAAAACTATACTGCTGTATGGCTGACGATGACTGGGAAAATATAGTGATTGAAACCGGTGTTGACACACTTCTCAACTATCTCGCCGAGAACCAGAAGGCGCCTGTGTCCAAGATTTCGGATGAACTCGGGGTATCCGAGGACCGCATAAAAGAGTGGGCGGAGGCACTCGAGGAAAACGATTTTGTCGAGAAAAAATATTCTGCCCGGAAAGGCATGGTTCTACGTTACACATCGGATAACAAGGATAATGCAGAAGAGAAAATTATGGAGCTCCGGCAACAGATAGAGGAGGAATCCGAGAAGGTCCAGGGCGAGTTGGAGAAACGCCAGTCAAAGATTGAAGAGGCAAAGGAAAAGCTCCAGGACATGGCCGATGAACTCCAGGAGAACCGGAAGAAAGAGGAGGAGACCAAGGAAAAGCTCGAGGAGCTGGAAGAGCTCGAAGAAGAACTCAAGCAAAATCTGGAGAAACAGAAACAGAAAGAGGAACAACTGCACTCACATTCGATAAATCTTCTCACCCGGATCGACTCCGCTTTAAACAGGATACAGAGAGCCGAGGAGACCGCTGAAGACTTTGAAGAGAAAAAAGACGAGATCCGGAAGAAGGTGAAGGCGCTGAAAAAGCTGGAACAGCACGCTGAAACGGTCGAAGAGGTCGAAGACCAGCTTAAGGAAATTCAAGATGAAGAAGTGGAGGCAGAAGGCCTATTCACCCGTTTCATAGGCCATATCAGCAGCATTTTCAGTTCCGACAGCTACAGCGACATCCTGTCCGGAACGGTCGAAGAGGCAAAGGACGAGATCTCCAGGATGAATTCTCCAGACTACGGTAAAATAATCGAGGCCGAAAAGTCCGGTAAAAACAGGGAAACTCTGATAAAATGGCTTGAAAAGAAGAATGAGCAAGACTAAAGACGAATACCAGGTAGAGGCAGATGGAGTACCTGCAAAGGTGGTTATAAAGGAAGAGGACGATGAATACGTCCTGATATACGAGATCGAGAGACCGGAGATCAAGACCGCAACGGAGGCAGTACTCGGCGACCTGAAGGAGAGAATTGTGAAGAACGTTGATCTCTCAACCGAGGAATTTGTAAACGCGAAGGAACTCGAGAACGTGAAGAAGAAGTTCCGGGACCAGGCCATGGAGCTTCTGGAAGAAGAGCTACCAGAGACCTCGGACCGGTCGAAAAAGATTCTTATAGGGAACATCGTGCACGAGATGCTTGGACTCGGCGACATAGAGGTCCTCCTCAACGACCAGCATCTCGAGGAAATCGTCATAAACGGCGCAACGGAGCCGGCCTGGGTCTACCACAAGGAGCTCGGTTGGATGAAGTCGGACATCGAGTTCGAGGACGAGGACCAGATCTACAACTATGCGTCGGAGATCGGAAGGCGGGTCGGGAAAAACATTTCATCGCTGCATCCTCTTCTCGATGCGCACCTGCCCTCGGGAGATCGTACAAACGCGACACTTTACCCGATCTCGACCCAGGGAAACACTATAACCATCAGGAAGTTTGCGCGTGATCCATGGACGATAACCGACTTTATAGAAAACGGTACTATCAACCGTGAGGTCGCGGCATTTCTCTGGCTGTGCCTCCAGTACGAGCTGAACATTATTGTTTCGGGAGGTACGGGAGCCGGTAAGACCTCGTTGCTGAACGTCTTGATGCCTTTCATTCCTCCAAATCAGCGTATCCTGTCTATCGAGGACACACGCGAGGTTCAGCTGCCGGAGTTCCTTCACTGGGTTCCGCTGACAACTCGGGAGCCCAACCCGGAGGGCAAGGGAGGCGTATCGATGCTTGACCTGCTTGTCAATGCGCTCCGTATGCGTCCCGACCGCATCCTGGTAGGAGAGATCAGGAGGAAACGGCAGGCAGAGGTACTCTTCGAGGCTATGCACACCGGACACTCCGTCTACTCGACTCTGCACGCTGACACCGCTGAACAGACGGTCAGGCGCCTTGTAAACCCTCCAATCGACGTTCCGAAGACAATGGTCGATGCGGTCGATGTAAACGTGGTCATGTTCCGCGACCGCAGGAGAAACTTCCGGCGCGTAATGGAGGTCGCGGAGGTCACCGAGGAGGACGATGACGAGATCGGCGCAGACCTCCTCTACGAGTGGCACTCGAAGGAGGACAAATTCGAGCAGAGCCAGGAGTCACAGAGCATTTTCGAGACATTAAAGCTCCACACCGGGCTGACACGGGAAGAGATAAACGAGGACCTGGAGCAGAAGAGAAACGTGCTTGAATGGATGCAGAACCACGATATCAACACAGTCGACACTGTCGGCAAGATCGTGGCCGAGTACTACTCGGACAGGGAAGAGGTTGTCGAGGCCGCGGAAAATGACCATGATCCATCTAACATTCTCGAAACCTAGTCAGAGCTCGTGTCGACAAATGCAGGTACACACATCTCCGTCTCGTAGCTCTGCCACAGCGAACCGAACAGGAAAAGTGCGATGTATGAAAGGAAGAGATCCTGTAGTAGCTGAGGGCTGAGGACAAAACCGTTTCCGAAAAGCGTGGCTTCAAGTCTTGCGACAGATAACGCTATAACCCCTCCTATGCTCAAGGCTATGAAGTAGTAGAGAGGCACAAACTGTGATTCCTTGCACTCCTGGATAGCAATATAGACAAGTACTATGGAAATCAGCGATAGAAGCAGCGCAACAAACTGCAAAAACAGGTTGAATACTTCCATAGAATATGGAAAGTCTCGCCTGTATAAAAAATAATGCCCTCTTTACTTTTTATTTAAGCGTCCAGAAAACTTTCCCGTATGAAGCTTCAGGCCTCCGAGAGATATATCCGGCCACTACTCCCGGCGGCAGACAAGGCCAAGAAGCTGGTTCCCAACATAAACAGGGATCTCACGCGGGCGAGGATGGATGTCGATCCGGACGTATTCCTGGCCACGGCTATACTGCGCGGATTCCAGATAGGAGGCTCTCTTTCACTCGCCATAATGCTTTTCGGAATCGTCGAGGGCAACCAGGGCATAATACTTGGCTCAATCTTCGGATTTCCTCTCATCGGAGCATTCGGGTTCTTCTCGTTCGCCAACTATCCCAAGATAAAGGGCAAGAAAATATCCCGGAAGCTGGAGCGAGACCTGCCTTACGCCCTGAGACACATGCTTATAGAGGTCCGCTCGGGCATCTCGCTCTACGAGGCAATGGTCTCGGTCAGCGAGGACTACGGCGAGGCCTCGAAGGAGTTCAACAAGATCGTGAAGGATATCAACGGTGGAAAACCGCAGGTCGAGGCTCTCGAAGACTCTATAGTCAGGAATCCCTCAACACAGTACAGGAGGGCGATGTGGCAGATGATCAACGCGCTGAAGTCAGGCACAGACGTTTCGAATACTCTCGAAACTCTGGTAGAGTCGATGGTCAAGCAGCAGAAGCTCGAGGTGAAGCGGTACGGGAAGGAACTCAATCCCTACGTACTCGTCTACCTGATGGTCGCGGTTATTGTGCCGTCACTCGGCGTAACGTTCCTGATAGTGCTGTCAACCTTCACAGGAGTGGGGCTCAACCAGTTCACATTCTTCCAGATACTCGGGGGACTGATACTTTTCCAGGTATTCTTCCTGAACTTTGTTAAGTCCAAGAGACCGGAGGTGAAGGCCTGATGAATATAGGAGATTTACCGGATTCGGTCTTCAACGACCTTATCGAGGACCAGGTGCTATACGAGAAGTTGCCGGACTTCTACAAGAAAAAAATCGAGGAAGAGGCCCGCTACGCCTCAATCGGCTCACCTGAGAGAATAACGCTCAACTTGATGGCTGCAACTTCAGCGGCAATATTCCTTGCGAGCGCATTCCTGCCCTACCCTCCCATTGCCAAGATCGGGATAGGTTTAATCGGTCTACTGGCTATACCCCCGCTGCTACCTTACCTGATTATATCGCTTGCAGCCGAACGCAGAAAGAATGAGATGGAGAAAGTGCTTCCCGATGCTCTACTTCTCGTGAGCGCAAACATCAAGTCAGGACTCAACATCGAGAAAGCATTTTTGCTCGGTGCACGCGACGAGTTCGGGCCGCTCGCGGAAGAGTTAAGGCAGACTGCGATGGAGATGTTCGGCGGGAAACCGGTGGAAGAATCACTGGAAGGACTCGAGTACCGCGTCAAATCACCGCTCTTCAAGGAAACGATAAAACTTCTTATCGACGGCCTCGAATCCGGGGGCAACACCGCCGAGCTTCTCGAGTCAAGCGCCGACGACATAAGAAATTCGCTGGAGCTCCAGAAAGAGATAAGCTCAAACATCAGGATGTACGTCATGTTTATCCTCATGGCAGCGATGATCGGAGCACCTCTGCTGTTCTCCATCAGCGTCTACATGGCCGATACAACCGCGAACATGTGGGAAAGCACAGATATAGGAGAGATGCAGACAGGCGGCCAGCTCGGGCTCAGCTTCCAGCAGCCGCAGGTCGAGACAGCCTTCTTCGAGCAGTTCGCAATAATGGCAATTATAGTCATCAACTTCTTCTCAGCTCTGATCATATCCGAGATAAAGAACGCGAACATCAAGGAGGGAGCAAAGTACATACCGGTGATGGTTACGATCTCAATACTCCTGTTTTTCGTTATCAAGAGTCTTGTCGCCTCTCTTATGGGAGGTTTCGCCTGAGAGCAAGGCTTTTTATAAACCCTAGAGCAATTATCGCATAGTTCAGGTGTAAAACCTGATGACAGCAAAAATGACAAGAAGAAAAGGACAGTCCGCCATCGAGTACTTGATGACGTATGGCTGGATGCTTCTGGTAGTCGCAATCGTTGGAGGAGTAATCTTCGCGACAGTCCAGGGACAGTGCGCCAAGCAGGCCACCGGTTTCACTGGTGAAACCATTACAGTCCCATCGGACGGCTTCGAGATTACGCCTAACAACGTTCAGGTAAGAGTTGAAAACACAGGAAGTGATCAGGTAACGATCAACAACGCAACACTTTCAGATGATTCGGGAAGTGTAGACCAGGTAACTGGCATCGCACAGACACTGAACGTTGGAGACAACTACGTAGTTACCTTCTCAGGTGTCTCGGAAAACACGGCCTGTAACGACTACGACCTGTCGATCAACTTCGACAGAGGAAGCATCACAGGTGCAGTGGCATCCGGAACACTTTCCGGAAACATGGCGCCGTAAAAACATTTCTCCCTATTTTTCTTTTTACTCTATCAATACGCTAGCGCACCTATACCCCACAGGTTGACGTGGTAATCATCCAGCCTGAACCAGGGATGCTCGCCTGAAACCCCTCTTATCTCGTTAAGCGACCCGTAACCCGTGCTGTTAAAGTAGACGTAGCCGACCGCAGACTCCTGCTGCTGGAGCCCGGCAGGTAGACGGGGTACCTCGATCAGAGTCGCAACACCTTCACCGTCAGGACTTACAAGATTGTTTCCGAGCCTGTCAAAGAAGCCAGGGCCTCTATCCGTCTCGACGTAGCAGTTCTGTTTGAACATTTCCCGGAAGGACGAGCGCCACACTTCATCGTCGTTGAGTATAACTGACATGTTCTGCGTGATATCATCTATGGTGCTGGTGCCAGAAAGATCAAAGATGTACTTGTTCGTGTAGCCAGTAGAACTGTTAGGCTCTGCGGATACAACTCCGGCGAAGCTGTTCACATCCGCCACCGCGTATGAATCGACGTCGTCCACCGCAAGAATCTTCTCCGACTTCCGGCCGACGCCTGCCAGACTTCCTGGATTGACAACAGCGTATCCATACACCGCATCCGGGGAATGGTAGTTACCAGTATTCAAGTTTTCCGCGGGTTTGTCAAAGCCACATCTCCTGTACTGCGAGATATACCGACCCTGTGAGCGCAGCAAAATCATCGAGTCTTCGATGCCCTTTATGGATACCTCGGTGGTCGCAGACTTCGTACGGTTGAACTCCGCCAGTGTAGAAGGGTCCTTGAGACGCGCAAATACGCTGTAAGACGGTCGAACCGTGAATCCCGACGAGTTGAAGGACTGATTCACCAGCTCTATCTCCAGGCTGTAACCTGACCTTAATGCGATGTCCGATACCCTCTGGCTCCAGTCGTTCAGAGTGGCGTTCTCGGTCGAGTTCAACTCTGTTCCCGATATAGTTCCGTTGACTAGCGCTGACGTGAAGTTTTTCTCGGGATCCTGAAGTTTTTCCCCGGTCTCGACCACGTAGTTCGTTGAACCGGTTAATGCCCTGCTGGTTGCTATCTCAAGAGACCGATCCATGTCGTTGAGAACACTTTCCATGAAGAACGAGGCCTCGCTGATACGGGCTGCATCCCCTTCATTGATCTGGATGCTGTTTGTGACAGGGAACGCAAACATCAGCAGTAGTAATCCGGACGACAGTATCGCAAAGCTCGTGTATACAAGTCCTTTCCCTGATCTTTCTCCAATCATCTCCACACCACCAGCTTGATAGAGGCAGGGCCCCAGAGGTAAGGCTGTCCAGACAGCTGGGTCGAACTTACGTTCAGGCTGCCCGAGTTAACCGATACTTCTACCACTCCGTCACCGTCAACATCCAGGGTCTGGTTCAACCTTTTTTCAGCATCTTTTACCGCAGCGCTCTGGTTCTCGAACAGCCCTGAGTATCCCACTGAACCATCCACCAGGTAATCGTAGAATACCCTGCTGTCAGGGCTTCCTCCCTCCGTATCGTTCCTGTTGAAGGCGGTGTCGAGACTGACCTCATTAGCCCCTGTATTGATCTTTGCCCGGGGAATACTGATCTCGAACGGGTCACCCATCTTCCTGTAGCTGCTGTTGAACTTCCATAGCCTGAAGACGTAGTCATAACCCGCGCTATCATTTATCAGCAACCTGTCTGTCCACCTGTTGGCAGAGTAAGAGGTTACTCTCGCCGATAAAGGTTCAGTTCCCTCGGGAATGTGGAAAGTGCCGTTCTTCGGTGATTCAACACTGCCTCCAAACCGTTCCGATACCTCGGATATCGGGAACTGGCCGTATCCCCATCCCAGGCTCGACGAGTAGTTGAACCTTATGTAGGAGTCGCGAAATATCCTGCCGAAAGCATCGTCATCCGAGGTCCTGACTGTCTGACCGACAAAGCTGGCCTCCAGGATCTGATTGCTGATGTTTGCAAAGATATCTTCCAGTTCGCCTGTGCCGGAGAAGTAATACTCGCCGCCGCCACAGTTCGCCGTCTCATTCAGCGTTTCGTTCGCCTCGCTGCTGCTGGGATCGAACGCCACAGTGTAAACAGTTATGTTGTGTTCGTCCTTGGCTCGACAACCTGCCTCTATGGTCTCATCCAGTTCGTCCACAGTCCCGTCACCGTTGTGGTCCGGGACGCCCTGCATTCCTGATTCCTGGGTCGCCGCACCGTCGGACATAACTATAATTGAATGCTGGCGCTCCTCTGTACCGTTGACCTGCAGGTCAAACTCTGAAGTACCGCCCGTGTTCCTCAGCCTGGCGGCGACAACGTTCTCCTCAGGTCTCAGACCTATGTCGCTGTCGCTGGCGGACAAGTTCGCGGGTATGAATACAGAGTAGTCCTCTATCTCATTGTAACTGGGGTCCGAACAGGGATCGAGATGGAACTCCTCCCTCTCGCCCATTACCCTCATCATTACCGTAGAGTTCAGTGCCTTTTCAGGTACTTTTATTTTCCTCGTAACCTCACAACCATCGCTGTCGCAACTACCGATCTTGTAAATTTTGTTGTCAGATAGCTGGTTGTCGTCGTCCCAGTCAAAAACTACGGATCCAAACTGGTGCCGAGGATCAGTGTACCCCCACCAGGTCGAGTACACGTAAGTCATGAACTCGACGTTTATCTCGTAGCTCTTGTGAGGTACCGTGGCATCGGTAATATCACCTGTAGAGTCGGTGTATCCCGAGTTGTCACCGGAGTTAACATTAATGCCGTTGAACTCCACGCTTTCTATATAGTCACCATCACCCGTGTATCCCCCGCTGACAGAACAGTAGTTGGTAGCGTCCTCAGTCTCGTAGGCCGTGGTCTCGGGGTCATAGGCGCCTCCTCCTGTAATAATCCGGTTCCAGTACTCGCCGGTGTGGTTTTCTGTGCCATTGTAAACCATCTTCCCATTAACGTAAAGACTTACAGCGTCGTCGGACCTGACGCCGAAAGAGACATTCCTGTAGCTGCGGTAGTTCGCCGAAAAACTCTTCCGGAAGTAGACCGAGCCATTGCTCTGGATCACAGTGTCAACACCTGAACTGTTACCCAAGATTGCCTGGTCAGAAGACCAGAAAGTGTCATTGTAGTAGAGCTCCGTCCAGTTCCAGCCTTCCGAGTCGTCCGGCGGAGAACCACTGAGATATGAGTTGTTGTACCGCCAGTCATCCTTCCTGGGGACCAGGACATCTACCTTCTTTTCAACAACGTTTTCAGTGGCCTCCAGGATACCGCATGAGATGCAGGTACCTCCGTCCGCAACCATGTTATCAACAGTATTATTGAGCGCCGCTCCATCAGTATCAAGCCGGTGTCTCTCGGTTAGACCGTTCTCGTATCCTGTTATTCCCACTCTGTTGCCTGTTGCGTTCAGTATAATATTGACGAATGTTTTCCCGGCGTCCTTTGCCTCAGAAAGCCTCGAACCGGACATACTTCCCGAGTTGTCGATGACGGCGACTGCGTCCGCGTTCGCACGTTCCCTTGTAAAGCCAATTTCTTTCAGCCCTACTCTCAACGGAACCGTGCTATCGCTGATCTGATCGTATGTCAGGCCTGCATCCGTAACGTTGCCTCTGATCACAGAATCATCCAGTTCCACCGTTGTTTCCCCTGTTGTCCTGTTCTCGTATACCGTCGCGTTACCCATTCTCATGAAAATTGTCTGGTTCATCGAGTCGTAATGGAGCTGGGCCTCCACCTCCTTGATCTCACCAGGGACGTAGAAACTACCGTAGTAATTGATTATCCCATCGATACCAGGAATGTTCTTTCTCTCAATCCTGAAGTCGCTCTCCCTTGGATCAAGCTGCTCCGTCCGGTTGTACTCAACCTTCAGGAAGCCTCCTCCGATACTCTCGTTGCCACTTGTGAAGTCAAGGTGGACAGTATTTGATCCAGGGTCAAGGGCCTCACAGCGGCTCTGGTTCACCTTGTTGGTGCAAACCTGGAACACATCAGCGGAGAGATTGGCGTTATCCGGACTGTAGAGCCCTGAGCTGTACCCGTCGAGATACAGCCTGAATGGTCCGGAGAAGTCACCCTCAAGCGTGACATTCAGGACCGTATCCAGGTTTGGAAGTGTCAGGTTGTAGTAGATGTCCCCGTCGCCGACATAGCCGCCGAAAAACAGGGTCTCCCTCTCGCGCTTCTTCACCTCGGAAAGCGAGGCACGGGCCTGGAAACCCTCGCTAGGTCTGTCAATCTTGTGGCCAGAGACCAGCCGAGAGATGCTTGATACGGAGTCGGGGTTCGATGGAATCCCCGAGGTTGCGTAGATAACAGTTTCGTTGCCGTCCTCGTTGACCTGTAGCCGGTACTGGTACCTCTCGGGCAGGCTGGAGTTGAAGTATCTCTGTGCTGACTCTTTCGCATAACTGAGGTTCCTGGCAGCCCAGAGCAAGGTTATACCGTCAAGAATCGTCCTGTTGAGGTCAGAGTCTTCCATAACTGTCTCGTTCACCAGTTCCTGCTGGAAGGAATCACCGAAGACCTGGAAGGTCTGGCGGGAAGCGAGCCTCATAGAATCCTGTCCCGTCGTGTCAGCATTCCTGAAATCTATAGTATTCGAACGGAACGGGTCTGAAGCTATATCTGAAGACTGGCCCACGATGACCAGAGACATTGTCATAACTACCAGCGCAAGGAAAGCATCGAAGGAGAAGTAGAAGCCCTTCCTGCGATTTTCCCGGAATATATTTTCTATTCCCATACCGTGTACCTCAGGTTTGCGGTCTGCATGTTTCCTGAAAGATTTACCTGGACCCTGCGCGTGAACGGGATTATAGTCTCTGCACCTGCCCCGGGAGCAGAGTAGTTGCTGCCGTATTCAAGTTTCTCGCTCTTAAACTCAAGCGTTCCTGTATCGTTTCTGACTTCCAGGTAGAACTCTGGCGCCTTCAGGAGTCTTCTCTGATCTTCATAACTCAGGTTGTGGAACCTGTCAAGCTTTTCTCCCTGGAGAACATTATCCGGCCTGGCAAAGCCCGGTATCTGGACGGTAGACGAGTTCCAGTCTTCCGGGTAGCCTGGAGTGGTCACGAGAAAAGTCGTCGTATATCTGGCCTGGCGCCTCATATCGGCCTCGGTGTCAAACTCCGTCTGGTTCGAGAGAACCGCGTTCCAGGAGGTCAGGAAGATTGTTATAAGAACACTGAAAACCAGAATGCTTCCTATATAGTCCGGCATGAAAGTCTGTCCATGACTACTCCTCAACAAGCTTCACCTCCCCGTCCCTGTTCACAACCCGGAAGACGTTAGATTTGCCAGCAGTGATATTTATCTCGTCTCCATAGTAGCGCGAGGTCTTTATAGCGGAGTTGTTACCTCTCTGAAGGTAGCTCGTGCCGTTGAAGATCCTCACAGTGTACACGTCGCCGCCTATATTTTCAGGAACCGAGAACACGCGTGAGTAACCACTCCCCTGGACCAGAGCCATCTCGACCTGGAAAGAAACGTAGTCGGCAACCTTCTCTTCCTGGGCGCTGTTCTGGTACTCCCTGGATTCTATCTGCTTTGAAACCATGACACCATATAGACCCGCGAGCATAAAAGCCGAGAGAGAAACCATCGCAAGAAACTCCATCGAGCTCTGTCCCTTCATCTCCACGGCTAACTAACCACCCCAAGAACAACCTCCCTGTCCTCGGCGTAGACCGTCATCTTGTGTCTACCCGGACTCCCAGGGATATTCCCTGTTATATTCTGGTCGAAGCTCCTTATCATCTGGGATTCACCACTCTGGGTCCGGAAAGTGTATACAACCGAGTTATTCTGTATCAAACCTGACTCAATATTTTCCGAAACCTCGAAGAAGAAGGTTCTCTGGGCTGGCTCCCCTGAGGCGCCTACAGTTTTCACCGAGGTCTCCAGCTTGTCGAGCGAGTTCTGCATCGCAACGAATTCGGAACCCGTCCTGAGCTCGAGCATGGAGCTCTGGGCCTTGAGTATGAAAGGCGTCGAGAGTATGAGAGCGATCCCGAACACAGTTAGATATTCTATAGCCGCTTGGCCCTTATCCGATTTCACACCCAAAAGTTTCTCAACATGGTTAAAATCACCTGTCCCTCTACAAATAGCCACTATGAGATCACAACGCTTTTTTTAAATGGCGGCGGCCCGAAGCTCTAACCATAATGGAAACCGTTCTCTGGTTTGACGAAATCGACTCTGGCGACACCGAACGCGTTGGAGGAAAAAGCGCAAATCTAGGCGAACTCAACAACGAAATTGACGTACCGGTGCTACCGGGGTTCGCGACGACTGCTGACGCATACGACAGGTTCATCAAAGAAACAGACCTGAAGGAAAAGATAGAGACTCTGCTTGATGGCCTCGATACTGACGATGTAAATGATCTGCAGAGGCGGGGAGAAAAAATACGCGCACACATCCAGGAAGCGGACATGCCCCAGGATCTCAAAGACGATTTTGTAGCGGCATACGAGGAGCTGTCGGAACGACTCGGTGTAGATGATCCCGAGGTAGCGGTGCGTTCAAGCGCGACCGCAGAGGATTTACCAGGTGCTTCATTCGCGGGCCAGCAGGACACATACCTCGATGTTTCCGGAAAACAGAATCTTATAAGGCGGATAAAGGACTGCTTCGCCTCCCTGTTCACGAACCGCGCGATCAGTTACAGGGAGGACAAGGGATTCTCCCACTTCGACGTTAAACTCTCCGCAGTTGTTCAAAAAATGGGTCGCTCGGATATTGGTGCCGCAGGTGTAATGTTCACGATCGATCCCGATTCAGGTTTCGAGGAGGTCATAACTATCAACGGCTCTTACGGTCTGGGAGACATGGTCGTCGCGGGAGAGGTCAACCCTGACGAGTTCACAGTTTACAAGAGAAACATGGCGATAATAGAGAAGAAGCTAGGAGAAAAAGAGATCAAGGAAGTCAGGAGTGATGACGGAGCTGAAGAAGTCAAGACAGTCCAGGTTCCCATGGATGAGCGGAACAAGTTCTGCATAACCGACAACCAGGTTAAGGAACTCGCAAGGTACGGGGAAAGAATCGAGGATCACTACGAGAAGCCTATGGACATAGAATGGGTACTCGACGGCCAGACCCGGGAACTCTACATTGTACAGGCCCGTCCGGAGACGGTCCAGAGCGAGAAGGATACAAATGTTATCAAGGATTTCAAGCTGGAGGAAGAATCCCGGGTTTTACTTGAAGGAAGCGCCATCGGTTCAAAGATAGGCACTGGAAAGGCGCACGTTCTTGAATCTCCGAAGCAGATCGACCAGTTCGAGGAGGGGGAGGTACTCGTAACCGACATGACCGATCCTGACTGGGAACCAATCATGAAAAAGGCAGGCGCCATAATAACGAACAAGGGTGGAAGAACATCCCACGCCGCAATTGTCTCCAGGGAACTTGGAGTGCCAGCGGTAATCGGAACCGGGAACGCGACCTCACAGCTCGATGACCAGCAGCCGGTTACTGTTGACTGCTCATCGAGCGAGGGAAAGATATGGGAAGGGGAGCTCGAATTCAACGTTGAAGAGCACCACCTAGACGAGATTCCAGATACTGAAACCGAGGTACAGGTAAACATAGGGGAGCCGAGCGAGGCATTCAACGTGGCACAACTGCCCGTCGAGGGAGTGGGCCTCGCCAGAGAAGAATTCATAATTTCATCCCATGTCGGCGAACATCCTCTACATCTAATTGAAGAGGGAAGGGAAGATGAGTACGTCGAAGCCCTGCGTTCAGGACTTGGAAAAATCGGGGCAGCCTTCTACCCCAACCAGGTCGTTGTAAGGCTCTCGGACTTCAAGTCAGACGAGTACGCTGAACTCGAGGGCGGAGGAGAGTACGAACCCGAAGAGGCCAACCCGATGCTTGGATTCAGGGGCGCCTCCAGGTACTACGATGATACTTTCTCGCAGGCGTTCGAGCTAGAATGCAAGGCACTGAGGCGTTGCATCGACGAGCTTGAACTCGACAACATCACTATAATGGTTCCCTTCTGCCGCACTGTCGACGAGGGCAAGAACGTCCGGGCAAAGATGAAGGAATACGGTCTCGACCAGGGCGATGTCGACGTCTATGTCATGGCAGAAATCCCGGCCAACATCATCCGGGCAGAGGAGTTCGCCGAGATTTTTGACGGATTCTCGATAGGTACCAACGACCTGACACAGCTCACACTCGGCGTTGACAGAAACTCGGACAGGCTGAAAGAAGTCTTTGACGAGAGAGACCCCGCGGTAAAGCAGTCGATAAGGAAGTTGATACAGCGGGCCCATGCAAAGGACAGGCACGTCGGAATATGTGGAGACGCACCGTCCACACATGATGGCTACGCGGAGTTCCTGGTTAACGAGGGAATCGACGCAATCTCAGTTTCCCCCGATGTCGCGCTTGAGACGATAGTCAAGGTCGCGGAAGCAGAGGAACAGAAGGAAAGCGGAAGCGAGAAGTTCGAGTTCAGCATCGAGTCGATGATGGGTGATCCCGCAGGACAGGTCTACGGGGCACTTGAGTCCCATGGAAAGGCGACTGCGGGCAAGCTACTCGATTATACACAGGACGCAGTAGACACCCAGACCTTAAACCAGGCGCTGGGATGGCTTGCAAAAGAGGGCAAGATCCAGATCGAGAATCATCGTGGCGCCGTAACTTACAGGTTGAAAGATAAGAACTAGGGTAACTACTGGACATCTATTACCTGGTCCTGGATGGTTTCTCCCCGGTGCTTCAGGATGACCCTGTAGACTCCTTCTTCGATAGGCCTTGTCTCCGCGTCGTATACTACCACTCCACGGCAGCTGTCGAAGAAATTTGTGAGCGGGATTATATCAGTGGTCTCGATATCCAGGACTATGCTGTCACCTGACCTTGTGTAACTGTAGTCGAGATCTGCCATCGTGCTCTCCACGGGGAACATTCCCGAAAATGCAAGAGATCCTCTATCCTGTAGGTCGATCCTGGACTGGGGTCCGCGGTCGTAACTGCATTCAGTTTCGAGATCTGAGAACGAAATTGCGCCTGGTTCCCGGTCCGCGGTGATCAGCAGGACAACTCCAATCAGGACCAGAACTGTCACTACTGTCCAGAACTTTGACATAGTTACTAGTTTAGAGTAAAAAATTATAAACTGTTGGGTGAAAACCTGAACTTAGGTCTTCTAAGACCAGCATCACCAAGTTTATTAACAGTGAAGCCGAATTCTTCGATAGATGAACCAGGGCAGAGTAATTGGACTCATATCCGGTAAGGGGGGCGTCGGAAAGACCAGCCTTACTGTGAATCTGGGTATATCACTCTCTCGACTTGGCAACGAAGTAACTGTGATCGACGGCGACTTCTCCTCTTCAAACATAGGCGTGCACCTGGGCAGATACGATCACCCTGTAAAGGTGCAGCACGTTCTCGAGGGAGAGGCACATCCTGAAACCGCGGTCTTCAGACATCCAACGGGCATAATGGCGGCGGTCTCGTCCAACGAGATAGATATGGTCGAACCCGATACCTCACGGGTCAGGAACCTGGTGCAGCACGCGGCTCAGAACTCGGACTACGTTCTTGTCGACTGTCCACCAGGTCTCAACGGTACGGTGGAAGATGTGATGGACGCGTGCGACGAACTAATGATAGTTACAATGCCAACGCAGACCTCGGGCATCAACGCAGCCCAGGTGATAGAGAAGGCCAAGGAGATGAGAAAGCCAATTCTCGGCACAGTCGTGAACATGTCAGAAGGCGACCCGGAAAAGGAGCTCGTGAACAGGGAAGTGGAGATGCTCACGGAGTCACACATACTCGCCGAGATCCCGTACGACCACGAGATGAAGAAGAGTCTCTTCGACAACCATCCTCTGGTGCTCAACGAGTCGCTTTCGGATGCGGCGATAGAGATACAGCAGCTCGCACATGACCTTGACGGCAGAGACTTTGAAAGGCCCGCTTTCCCGAAGTTCAAGAGAGGGGTCAGAAAGCTTAAAGAGGCATTCAGCAGCTAATTTTATTTTAGTTACAGAAATTTTCCCGGATTCAGTGCATCGTCTTCTCGTGTAGCTTCTTTGCCGATGCGGTGTCGAATGACTCTCCACATGTACCGCAACTGTACTTGCCTGAATCCTGGTCTTCACTTCCATGTGATTCTTCCTGCTGTGTCTGCTCCACGTTCTCCTGTGTCGGCTCCGTATCTGCAGGTGCTTCCTTCTGCCCAGGATTCTGCTGTGTCTGATCTGGCGCCTGGTTTGCCCGTCCCTGTTCTCCTGTATTCTCCTGTTTCTGTGCGTTCACACGTGGAGGCTGACCTGTCTTGGGTGAAGACTGTTTTGCACTCACGTCCGGTTTCTGGACCTCGCGCCCGGAACGCGCGGCAGATCCCTGACCTGTGCTCGGCTGGGCTCCGCTCATGAGTTCTCTCCCGCTTCCATCCTTCTTTTTCTTGATCGCGGCGGACAGAACCATAGTGAACAGTACCAGGAGCCCCAGAACCATGTTGAGACTGCTCTGGCTCGCCAGGAACTCTCCTGTCGCATTCACGACCTCTGATCCGGGAAGGCTCATGGGCTCCTCCTGCTCTTCCTCCCGCGTCGACGACTGCTGCTGGTTTGAATCTGGATTTCCTGAGATTACAGACTGGACTGTAACTATGTCGTTTAATGAGTTGCCGTTATCGGCGGCCACACCCGTGACCTCAGCCCTGAACTGCGGGTAGTCTCTGCATCTACCATCTTCTCCACAGTAGTCAGCCGGTATCTTCGCCTCTATCGTGGTTGTCCGGGAACTCTTCGCCGGAAGTGTGTCCCAGGACTCTGTAGTGAAGTTATACCAGTCAGTATTCAGGCCCCTTATCGCAACCTTTACATCCTTCGCGTCCACCTGACCGTTGTTGGAAATTGTTATATCGGTCTCCGTTCTCTGTCCAGGAATCAGGGTAACTGTATCAGGCGGATTTATGGATATCTCTCTTTCCACAAAGACTGTCAGCTCCTGATCAATCATCTTTTCAAAGCCGGTGTGTGGCGGTCTTGATCCAGCAACCTTCAGATCGTAGACCCCTGTGTCACCGGGGGCGGACATGTCGGCCTCGAAAATCCCCCGATCATTGGTTTCTGCCGTCGAGTTTCTCACTACCTGATCTCCGTCAAGCAACATTACCTCGACACTGGCTCCCTGAATTCCGTCACCTTCGTTATCAGTTACAGTGCCGGAAACAGTAAGATCTCCGTTAACCGGTAGACGGTCGCTGCTTATACTTATAGAATCAAGCTGCAGTACGGTTTCCTTGACCATCATGTAGGAGTTGAAAAGCAGCTTCTTCGTGCTTGTGACGTTGACTGGTCTGACATCGAAGTTTACCTCTCCTACCGTAGGATAGATTCTATCGGAACTGAGCTCGACCTCCTCGAACTCGCTGTTACATTCAAACGTGTCGAAAAGCCAGTTCCTGCACTCAAAGACCTTTATGTTCCTGAAGTCGACTCTTCCCGGGTTGTAGTTCATGCTGAGAGTTGCGTCTTCAAACGGGTAGCCCCAGCTGACGGCAGCCGCGGTCAGCACGTTGACCTCCTGTCCCGATCCCTCCAGTTTCTTGCCGGGAATCTGGTCATATCTTATCCTGTTGTTCCCCTGGAGATCGCCCGTAATCTCTACTTCATTCAGATTGAGTCTTGCACCCGGGAACCTCGCAGTCACGTTGTATTTGCCGGGAAGGAGCTTCTGGCTGTATTTTCCTGCGTTGTCAGTACCAAAACTATCCAGTACACCGTCTCGGCGGGTCTCGATGGTCACGTCCACCGGTCTCCCCGTAGAGTCCTTCACGACTCCGCTGAATGATACATACTTCTTGACTTTGAAACGGGCAATTTCTGTTCCACTGTTCCTGTCCAGCCCGACCACGAAGGTGTAGGATCCGTAGTCAAGACCCGGTCTCTTCGAGAGCTTGAGCGAGTAACCCCCGGACTGGCTTGTTGCGGAAGACTCCACCCATTCACCCTGGCTCACCTCGTCTCCGTTCTCAAGAACCTCTACGTAGAAATCCTCAGATTCCAGAGTATTAACATCCTCTCCCTTGTTCCTGGCCCTTACCTTGAGCCTGTAGTTCCCTGTGTTCGAGAATAAATAGTCGTATGAGAATTCTCTATCAGCGAGTGTATTGTTTGCGTTCGAGTTGAGAATCTGGAAGGTCCACGGCCTCCTGACGTGGACTGTCTGGCCGCTTCCCTGGACCTCCGCGTTCTTTGCAGTATTGTAGTCCGCGGTGGCTATGAGCCTGTGGTCCCCGGTATCCACGTCGTGCGGAACCGTTGCCGTAAGCTCTGCGTTCTGGTTGGAGCTGTACATAACCCCCTCAAGCTCCAGCTCGGTTCCGTCCAGAAATTCAGCCTCGTAAAAATCCGGGTCGTCCTTCAGGGTCAGGGAGCCCAGACCAGGGGCAGCTCCAGAAATCTCCAAGTCGAAACTTTCTCCCCTGTAAACATCAACTGTTCCAGAGGGCTCCTCAAGGTTGGGCACAAACCTAGTAAGACTCATCTGCTGTGTGTCGTCGGCCGAGCCAGTGTTCGTCCAGCTGCAGTAAAGCTTGATCTGCCAGTCCCCGTAGTTCTCGTTGATACTGTCACTGCTCAACGGGAGAGAGAAGGATCCATCGCTGACGTTGATCCTCTGGAATTCGTATGAGTCATCCATGGCTTCCAGCTTGATCTGCGGGGTGTCCGGACTGTCACAGCTGTAGGCCCCATCAAGTATATTGTCGGTCTCCTGTTCCAGCCAGATCGTCTTGTCCTGATCCGTAACGTTGATACTGGAGGCCGCGGTTGCAGTACCGAGAAATAGACCGGTAAGAACCAGGAGATAGAAGAGTTTCGAAGCTCTCACGGCTTTTAAAACCATATACTATAATTGTGCGCACCTTTACTTTAAAGATTTAATTTTTTCAGGCACTGAAACCGCGACTATCAGCAGGTAAATATTCAGCACCACGGAAAGCAACAGGAAAATCTCCAGCATGTTCTCCCTGATTATCTCGACGGCTGTCGGCTGCGGCTCCAGCCGGACCTTGGTCTCGCCGAGAACCTCTCCCTCAGAATCTATGACTTTGTAGGTAAGATTGGTGGCCGGACTGAAAATCGGTGCATCATACTTCACATCCGTCCTCGAACCCTCTATCCGTGCGGAGGACACCTTCCATCCTGGCGGCGATTCCTCTGGTATGAGCACACCACTATCGGCCTCCAGTGTTAATGTGGCGGCAGAGGAGTTGACCGATCGGGTCCTGGACTCCACTGTCTCATTGTTTTCTCGCGGCATTTCAGCGTGGAACTCTCCAGTCTCGATCTGTTCCTGTTGTCCGCAGTACTGTAGTGTCAGGTTGAACGGCACAGTTCCGTTCGAACCTGGAAGATAACGTACCTGTGCCAGCGATGTATCTCCGGGCCAGAGAGCGTACGGTTCCGACCACGCCACTTCCCGGGTCCCATTGGATTCAAACTCCGCGGCCATTCTGTAGGTACAGCCCACCGATCCTGGGTTTTCGAGAGTCAGGTTGATTGTCTGGTAGCTATCGGTCCTGTTGTGATAATGTAGATCGTAGATTGCGTGTTCCGTTACCCCGTGTATATCAACGAGGAATTCCAGCGACGCGGCCTGGCCGGTGAAAAACACCGCCGCGAATGCTACCAGGGATAGAATCTTGATTTTATGTCGAGCCATCTGTTGCCCCATTTGTTCTTTGGTGCCTGGGTATGTATATCTACATCCCCGACATAGTAGCCCGTTTCCGATGCGTTGAACTTGATACTTATCTCCTTCTCGCCCTGGAAGTAGTTCTTCTTATTATATATGAGATGCTGGGAGATATTGCCGGAAGACTTTATCCAGACCAGTGACTTCCGCGGCGCATCCAGGTTGAGGAACTTTATCGACTTCGATCCCTCCGGTATGCTCCCGAAGCGGAGCTGTGGGTTCGTGACTATGCCCAGCTTCTGGGTATCATTTCCCTTTTCTATGACGGTGGCGTTTGCCTTGAAGCTCGAGACCTGAATGTTCGTAATTTGCTTCTCTACGGCAGGCATGCTGAGCAGAAGGCCTGTCAGGATACTTGCCAGTACTATTCCAGCTGCCATCCTGTTAATCTCACATCACCCTGTATACCACAAATGCTGTTAACAATAAAAGAATACCTATCAGGTAGACCGGGAGCTCGGTCACCAGCACGAATATAGAGATCGCGAAGAAGAACATCGCGACCACTATCCATATCGGGTCGATGTCGAAGAAATACATCAACACTCCTATGAGTACTAGCACTATAACGACGAGCCAGATCGGTATTCCCTGGCCCTCTCCGTCATCATCCGAACTCTCTATCTGTATGTAGTCCGAAATCTGGACGCTCTCATCGATAAATGCGTTGCCAGTTATGTAGTTCATCTCGCCCCGGGCCCTGAACTCGCCACCCTCGACCCGGTCACCGCTCCAGTATGTGCTTATAACCTTGGTCTGTCCCGGACTCAGGTACATACCTCCAGTTGTCAGCGCACCAGTCGTATTACCGAAGTCGTTGAAAAGAATGGTCTCGGCCCGGGAAATCCTCGTCGTAACGGTTCCCTGATTTTTCAGCAGGAAGTCGAGCCTTGCCTGCTGCTCGCCAGTTCTTATCCCGTTGACCTCAAGTATCTCGATATTTCTCTCTGCACTGCCGGGGACGCGGAAAACAAACACGAACTGCGTTACCCCCATCGTAGAGACTCCTGTACCCGAGCCACCCGAACCTACCTGGGGATTCAGGTTTATTGCTCCCGCGTGATACCCTGGTTCAGCGCTCTGCGGAACCTCAAGGAAAAAACGAACCTCTCCATTAACATTGGCTACGCCACCGTCCTCCAGCGAAACAAGACCCTGGGTTTCGGGAAAAACCTGGAACCGCTTCTGCGGAAAGCTCACCCAGGAGCTTATATCCTCCTGCGAGGCCTCCTGAGGCACGAAATCGTACCTGCCGTGGACTTCCTCCCTGTATATTGTGGACTGGGGTCTGTTGAACCCCGGCCGGACATGGAAAGGGCTTTCCATGTTCGATACGACGTAGAACTTTACCTGCCTCTGTTCACCTCTCTCGATCTCGCCGAGATCCTTTACACCCGGTGCCGTCCCAACGTAGATCGCGGCAGAATTCGAGACGAACAGGAGTGCGAAAAACAGTATTAACTGGCTTTTCCTTACCATAGCTTAACACAGATAACTTGACACATTTAATTTATACAACTTTACACTCCTAGGTTGTTAGAAAAGGCCACACAGGCGAACGCTACCTTTTATAAACTACCTCAGATCAATCCAACACAGGGGGCAAGGGGGTAATAAGCGTGAGCTCTCATGCAAGCAAACCTCCAACCAACCAACCACGGCCTGAAAAAAGTTGTACTTTCTCTAATACCTCTTGCGCTACTGCTGAGCGGCGTGTTCTTCGTATCGGCTCAGGGCTCTGAAAACAACATTAACGTCTCCGTAAATATCAGCGAGAAGACGATTATCGATATTCAGCCGAAGGAGTTCGCATACGGTCAGGGCTCGACACTCGTTGAACCGGGAACTGTTGCAGGTCCATCCCAGGAGCAGAGCGGGTACGGCCGCATACAGGTCGAGAACCTGGGATCGGTAAACATCACCCAGATATGGTTCAACGCTTCCTACCCATCGCAGAGACCGTTCGGTACAGGTACCGCAACATACTACGACTCGGCCAACTTCATAGCCCTCAACCGCAGCGGCGGATCAGCACCCAACCAGTTCATAAATCGTGTAGAGTACGGACTGGACCAGCCAGCCGCCCAGGACATAATCTACCTCGACACAAATAGTAACTGGGATTACGGTAGGTTCAGGAACACCTCGAGAGAATACTTCTGGGCTGTGGACGACGAAAGCGGAAGCGATCTTGGAGGAAATACCTTCAGGATTGGGCAGGTGCCTCACACATCGGACCAGACAGGAACAACAGACCTCCAGGGCGCTGTAGGCTCCACCTGTGACGGAGGAGACAACCCCGGAGGATCTAACGCATGTAACAGCTACACTCTGCAGCAGGCAGGTTCCACCGACTGGTACGTCACAGAGGTAGAGATAGGAGTACAGGACAGCGGCGCAGGAATCCAGGCTGGCGGACAGGTCTACTGTGCCGCCATGAATAACACCAAAGTACACGGTGTAAACTCAGATCCTCCCGTACACTTCATAAAATGGAACAAGGGTCATCCCGCGGTCCAGAACGGAGGTGCCGACTGTTCCTGGGCAACCAACTATACGGTCGGAGACTCTGCAGGAGATAGTCTGGACCCTGGTGCCTGGGAGATAATGAATGTTAGAGCGAGAGTACCATATGGTGTTGTTTCAGCACAGCTGCCGAAAGGCAATGTCTTTGTTCTCGCTAACAGCGGATAAATCAAAATCAGACAAAACCCACAAAACAAGGAGGTGAAACACAAGATGAAAACAAACAAGGCGACCTTGACCAGCGTAGTACTCGCAGCAGTAATCCTGGGAATGACAGCAACAGTAGCGGCACAGCCCGCTCTATCAGACGATCAGGATAATGCAACAGTCTACGTCACAGTCGCGAGCAAGATAGCAGTCGACATCAGCCCCTCCAACATGAGCTACAGCGGAATAAATCCAGGAGAGTTCGTCAACGAGAGTGACGACGTGACCGCGGGACCAGGAAACCAGGGATGGACCGGAGTCGAGATAGAGAACATCGGTTCAGAGAACATCTCCCAGGTATGGCTCAACACATCAGTACCTACAAACAATCCATTCGGAGGAGGTGGAGCAGCTGCCTACGACGCAGGCAACTTCATCGTTGTCAACTCTTCAGGAGACACTCCTGACGGATTAGAGGGGCTTGCTGGACCTGACAGCAACTACACCTACGTCAATAGGAGAGAGTACAACGAGTCGAACAGGCTTTCCTACATCTTCACTCCAGATGCAGGTGAGTGGAGATACGGGAGATTCAGATCAGGCGACCAGGAATTCTTCTGGGCGATCAACGTAACCTCGGGAGGAGCCTGCCAGACAGGAGATGCAGGAGACTTCAGAGTAGGAAACAGGGCTCACAACCAGTCAAGCACAGGATCAGTCGATTTCACGGCTGGTGGAGACTTTACGGCCTACACTCCTACCTCACCGGCAGGAGCATCCGAGCAGGTTCTGGTTCCAAACGTCCAGATCTCACGGCCTGACGGCGTCAGCAGGAGTTACGATGTCCTGGTCAACTGTGACGACAGCGGAGCCACAGGAACCTTTACCATGAGGACGAAGTACAATCCAACGATGGGAGAGGCCACCGACCTGACAGTTGACGGTACGGTTGCACAGCACCTGATCAACTCGACAGCTCCAGCAAGCAGCGAACAGGAGCTCCAGCCAGGAGAGCACTTCTCCATCGATGTTGGTATCGAGGTCCCTCTGGGAGTAGCCAGTGGTGGAGTATCACCCGGTACCCTCAGAGTGTTTGTCAACAGCCTTGAAGGCTGACCTCACCTCCCTTTTCTTTTCTCTTTATATTCTCTGGCTAAGGAACTAGCTGCGGCTATCCCCCGGATCAGTTACGTTAGCCAGTACTGTTCGATTCTTTTTTTATTCGGTTGAACCAAATTGTCTCTCATGACCAGCAAGTTTGAAGATATATCCGAGGAAGAACTCGAGGAACTCGTGAAGGAGTACGGCGAAAAAGTTCAGAAGGTCGAGGACGAGCTCCAGAAAGGTATTGTCGGCCAGGAGGATGTCATCAGGAAAGTGCTTCTCTGCGTTGTAGCGGGAGGTAACGCCCTGCTCGAGGGAGTTCCGGGGCTCGGGAAAAGCCTTCTCGTTGAGCTGCTGGGCCAGACGGTTTCGGACTCCGAGTTCCACCGGGTGCAGTTCACACCTGACCTTCTTCCCGCAGATATCGTGGGTATCGAGGCATACAACGAGGAGAAGGGATTCTACGTTGAGAAAGGACCTATCTTCGCGAATTTCATTCTGGCGGACGAGATCAACAGGGCGCCGCCAAAGGTCCAGAGTGCAATGCTTGAAGCGATGCAGGAGCACAAGGTATCCATCGGTGACGACGACTACCATCTACCGGAGCCGTTCTTCGTGCTCGCGACCCAGAACCCTGTCGAGCAGGGAGGTACGTACCCGCTTCCGGAGGCTCAAGTCGACCGTTTCCTGTTCAAGATCTTCGTCGACTATCCAAAGAAAGAAAACGAAAGGAAGATTATCGATATCAACGCCAATATCATCGACATCGACAACTTCGGCGTTGAAGAGGTGGTTACAAGGCAGGAGCTGCTCGACATCCAGGATCTATCAAAGCATATAATCGTGAGCGACGAGGTGAAGGCTTATATTGTCGATCTGGTAACAGCCACGAGAAACCCGGAGGAGTACGGCATAGAGGTCGGGGAGTACATCGACTACGGCGCGTCCCCGAGAGCATCCATCAACCTGGCGCTGGCAGCACGGGCCCAGGCCCTCTCGGAGAAGAGGCACTACGTGACGCCTGAAGACATCAGGAACGTCATAACAGAGGTATTCCAGCACAGGATACTGCTCAACTACGAGGGAGAGGCAAAGGACATCAGTAAAAACGATATAATCGAACAGGTCGTGAACAGAGTACCGGTGAGATAGTTGACCGACGACCGCATCGACAGGAAAGAGCTTATCGACCAGATAGATGCGGAGGTCAGGAAAGTATCTGAAATATTCCGGCTGATCCTGAAGTACCGGGAGAGGTTTCAACCATCAGGCATCGAGTTCTCAGACCTGAGGAACTACCTTCCCAGCGATGACGCGAACAGGATAGACTGGAAGTCATCTACAAGACTGAACGAACTCTATGTAAAGGAATTTGACGAGGAGAAGGATCTCGACACATTCGTGATCCTTGACGTATCAGACACCATGATGTTCGGCACCGCGGACAAACTGAAGAGCGAGTACTGCGCAGTACTGGCGGCAACGATCGCGCTCGCGTCCGTCGACAACGGGTTGAACGTCGGGTTCGGAATGTACGGCGACGAAACCACGTTCATGACGCCGGACGGCGGGCAGAAACAGTACCACGCGATACTCCATGAAGTAGCAAACTTCGATAACTACGGAGGAAAGTTCGATCTCGATCAGGCAGTGAGCGACACTGTCGAACAGGTCAGGGAGAACACCGCTGTATTCATAATATCCGATTTCCTGGAGGTCGAGGGAGACTGGAAGTCAAAGGTCAAGCTCGCCAATAGCAAGTTCAGGCATGTCATGTCAATGATGATCCGGGATAGACGGGACTACAAACTTTCAGACTCCGGTAACATGAGACTCGAGTCCCCTGACGGATCACATAAGAGAGTTTACAATGTCAGTAGTCTCAAGAACCGTTTCGATGAGGAGGCCGCGAAACAGGAAGAACAGATAGAGACCAAGCTCAGGGGTGCGGGTTCAGGCTTCATGAAGATAGATACCAGGGACTCCTTCGCGGCCGAGTTCGCCTCCTACATGGACGAGGAGGGGGCAAAATGGTAAAGCTGATTTTTACAGACCAGTACGCCAGCATCCTGCTACTGGTCAACGGGCTGGCGATACTTCTCTTCCTCGCTGCAAAGAAGAAAAACAGGCAGAGAGCCATAAAATTCGGGAACTACGAAACCCTCCAGAAGATCGCGGGCAAGAATTTCCTGAAATCCAGCAACTTCATGCTATTCATGCGTATGCTGGCGCTCACAGCACTTATAGTCGGGCTCTCAAACCCTGTACTAGTTGAACAGCTGCCCGCAGGAACCTCTGACTACGTGCTAGCCATCGACTCGTCGGCCTCGATGCTTGCAGAGGACCTCGATCCCAGCAGGTTCGAGGCCGCGAAAAGCCTGTCATCCAATTTCATCTCGAAACTAGCCGAAGAGACCTCTGTCGGAGTGGTATCTTTCTCGGGATCGGTCACGAACGAATTATCGCCCAGTAACGACAAGCAGAGGGTTGTCGAGGCTATCCAGGACATAGACACGGGAGAAGAGGCCGGAACGGCCATCGGTGATGCTCTATCAGCCTCGATCTCGATGCTGCTCGGCACGAACAAGACCCGGTCCGTCATACTCATCACAGACGGCCGGAACAACGTCGGAAGTTCTGTGAATGACTCGATTGAGTTCGCCGTCAGGAATAATGTAACTGTGTATACGATAGGTATCGGCAGCAACCAGAACTCCACACAGACAGGATTGCTGGATGATAGGAACGGTTCAAGGGCAGAGTTCCCCAACCTCAACGAGGGCCAGCTCTCACAGGTCGCTAACGAAACTGGAGGTAGATTCATCGCGGTATCGGAGACAGGTGAGCTGGAATCGGCACTTATAAGCGTGGAGCAGAAAAAGCGAGAACGGGATATCTCGAAGTACTTCATCTTCTTCGCGACCGCGCTCCTACTTACCGAGTGGGTTCTTGGAGTAACACGATACAGCCCCATCCCATAAAGCCTTAATTAAAGCAAAACCAAAACCTTCTCTAGAGACTGGTATATAATGCCCGAAAATCTCGATCTAGAAACCATAATATCTCTCATAGAGGGGCCTGTAGACGAGCTGGAGATTTTCGTCGAGTCAAACGATTTGAGAGAGAGCCAGCTCGAGACTCTCCTGAAGGCGGAAAAGATGGCGGGCAACAGAAGGGAGGTGGTGGAGTACCTCAGAAAGAAGCTCGACCGGGAAGAGAGCCACGGTAACTACACCCAGAAGACCATCGGGATACTCAAGGCTGTCCAATACGACGGTGAGGAGCCCAAGCTTGTCCTTGAGATCGATGGCATAAAGTTCGAGCTCGAAAACACTCCCTCACTATCATTTGCCAACCACTCCTTTAGGCCGGTACACAAGGGCGAAGAGGACCACCTGAAAGGTCTGGAACTGCTTGAAGGCAGCTCCGGTACCGCCACAGAAGGACGGTCCAGTAAAAGAAGGGGTACAACCGGATCAGGTACTACTACTTCTGGTCGTGGTAACGATAGAGGTAATGATAGAGGTAGAGAAGCGGGCGCCGCAGAAAATACTAGAACTGTGGCGGAAAACAGGCGTAGTACGGACGAACTCGAAGACGATCTGGATAGAGCGCTCGAACAGGTCAGGAAAGAAGAGAAAGACGGGGAGGAGGAAGAGGATGAAGAACTGCTCGAGGAGATGCGTGAAATAGAGCAGGAGCAGGGAACAGAGCAACTGAGGAACGAGCTTGAGGAGCTTGGATACGACCGGGAAGAGCTCGAAGAAATGTCTCTTGAGGAACTCAGGGAGCTAAAAAAGAAAATTGAACACAAGAAGAAGTGGCTCCAGGAAGAACTCGGTGCCGATCCCGAAATGGTCGAGGGAAAGACTCTGGAAGAGCTGAAATACCTGGAGAAACAGCTGGAGGATCGGCGTGGACTCGTGGAATACCTGGAACAGTACGGTTACACGCCGGAAGAACTCGAGGGCAGATCAGCCGACGAACTTGGAGAACTCCTTGAGGAGATGCAGAGGAAGGAAGAAATCCTGGAAGATATCGGGGTCGAGATGCCCATGGAGGAGTTGAAGGAAATAGATGTAGAAGAACTTGAGGCCATAAGAGACGAGAAAAAGGAGCGCGAAGAACTCATAGAGGAACTCCAGGAACATGGTCTCGATGAGGATGAGCTGAGAAGCTCCAGCACCAGCGACCTGAAGATGCTGAAACGCGATCTCTCGGGCACCAGCATGCAAGAATACCAGAACATACTCCGGCAGACACCCCAGCAGATCCAGGAGTCAGTTAATGAAATGGATGACCTTGATCTCGAAAGGTTGCTTGAGCTGGAAAAGCAGGGTCAGGCCCGCGCCGAAGTGCTAGACTTCCTCCACCGGGAGATAGAGAAGATGGAGGAAAACTACGAGGAAGAGGCCGAGGAAGACCTCGAAATGTTGATGGGCGCCCGGAACGGGAAAGAAGAGGAGAAAGAGAAGAAAAAGCCGACAGACAGTATAGGCGACAGGATAGCCGACTTCAGGCAGCAGTTCAAGGATGCGTGGGACATGAGGACCAGCGCCAACTCCCAGAGCAAAGAGGAGGCCAAGAGAGACCAGAAAGTAATGAACCTGCTTGAAAGATACAGGAGACTCGGTAGAGAGGAAAGCGCCGTGAAGACCGCACAGGTAATGAAAGGATACCTGGAATACAAGCTCGACATAGAGCACGAGATGACCTACCAGGAACTGGTGGAGAACCTCGGAGAGGTGGCTGACGAGAACCAGAACATAGGCACACTCATAGACTTCTTCGAGTCGATGCAGAGGCAGGAGTACAGCGGCAACATCACGGCGGACATGGAAAATGTTATAGACGCGGCAGAGCAGACAGTAGCGGAGCTACGCGGCTGATGCTGCCCGAAGACTACTTAGAGGAGATAGAGGAGGAAGCCCAGGGTAAAGAAAGACACCTTCTTCTCGGAATAACGGCATTAATGCTTTTCACTGTCTCCTTACTATATCTTGGGCCGCTCCTGCACGAGGTTTCCCATGCAGTCGTGCTCGAATCAATAGGATGCGAGTACAGCTTCAAGACCATGAGCAGTTATGAAGGAGTATACGGCGAGGTACAACCTTTATGCACCATGGAAGACATACAGCTCATAATCTTCTACCTCATAGGATACGTCAACGTCTTCCTGGCCGGCGCTGTCCCGGGCATCTGGATCCACTTCTCCGAGACAGATCACTGGAAGGAGATTCTCTACGGCAGCGCTGGAACTGGTTTCCTGGGCTCGCTACTCCTCAGCATCTCACGGACAGGTGACATACCCAACACTCTCAGGATACTCGGGCTTTCCACAGATTACAGCATCCTGGTATCGATCGTGTTTTTCATCATGACCGCAGTCGTGGGATTCAAGCTCCTGGAGATGTTTCTGGCGACTAGAACGGCAGAAGAGATGCAACAGGAAGGCCGTAGTAGGTCACCACAGAATACATCAGAATGACTACCTCTCCAAGAATCAGGCCAATAAACGACAGCTTGACCGCAGGGGATTCAAGTTCATAACGCCTGCTAAGGACTGCGTAGGCAACAAGAAGTGCGGTCCAGACAACCGCTATCAGCGGCACTCTCTGCTCCTCGGGTATTAGACCTGGCTCCGGTATGACAGTTACTTCCATGCGTGAAAACGAATAGGCTCCACGATCTGAGGACGCAACAATAGTGGTGTTACAGGAGGTCGTACGTGAGGCCGAGTCTATCTCGAGAGTCAGCGAGTCAGTGCCGTTCACCGGTAGCTCGTCTATCTCCGTTGAGCTCGCAGAACCACAGTCATCGATGTTCTGGACTCTGGCAGATATTTCCCTTAGATTCCTGTTACCCGTGTTACGTATGAGTATCGGGACTTCCCGGGAATCATTACGCTGTATGTCGATCGAGTTCGGGGCCTCCTCGATAATCATCCGGCGGCTGAAGACCTCTGCTGTAACTTCCACGACAAAGTAGTCAAGATCGAGCTGGTTGCCTCCTGACTCCGCCACTACCGGAACAACGTACTCATCTGGCTCGGTACCGTTCGACGGCTGAACGAATATCTCCCGCGTAACACTGGAGTTAACCGACAGGTTCTCGACAAGAGCATTCCTGACATTCCAGTCAGACTCCAGCTCCTGTATCTTGGGCAGCAGGGATATGTCTGTTATCGGCACGTTGCCCAGGTTCGTGACCTCGAACTCGGCCGCGACGAACTGGCCCTGACCTGTCGTATATTTTTCTTCCATCGACTCTATGTCCAGCCTCACCACGGGTTCAGGCTCAGGCTCCGGTTCCGGTTCCGGCTCGGGCTCAGGCTCTGGCGTCTGCCCGGGATTCGGGTTGTTTCCTGGAAGCGACTGGTTAGCAGTCTCTCCTGGATCGGTCACGTTGGCGGGTACAGTCTGGTTCGAGGTCCTGTTTCCAGTATTGTTTGCGCCGCCCGTCTCTCCTACTGCAGTAACGATCTCGAAGTTCCCGAAGAACGAGAACTCCTCGATGAACTCGTAGGAGTAATTGCAGCTAGCGGTGCTGGGAGATAAACTGCTGCACTTCAGCGAGGTATTCCTTATATCTTTCTCCTCCTCCATCAGCGAATAAGTTGCGTTCGAGCCGTCATCCCCGACATCGGTCACGTCGACGGTGTAGTCACTTATCCTGTTGCCCTCATAGGCACACTGGCCTCCCTCATCATTCACGGAACCGGTCTCCGAAAGGCAGGAGTAGTCGTAATTTGTGGATCCGGTGCCGTTGAAAAGAAAGGCGTCAAAGTTTGTGCCGTTAAGAGTAACCTGAGACTCGTAGGCGGTGCTGCCTCCAACCTGCTCGGAAACCGACTCGGAAGTAGTATTCGTGAAGTTGACAGAGGCAATCTCCGAGGTCACGAAGCTTGAACTCCCGGTGGATATATTGTAGCAGCCGAAAGTCGAGTCCGAGGTGTCACCGCAGGCGTATTCTGTCTCCAGGTTCGATTTTTCCTCATTCGAATTATCCTGGCCCTCTGCGGCACACGCCGTTGTCACTCCCGATCTTCCTGTGTAGTTACCGACCGGATGGTTCGCCTTGAAGAATTCGAAGTAGGTCACAATTTCTCCAATACCAACATTCGAGAACTGGTCGCCCGGATAGTTCTGTATAACCGGCCCCTTCGGCTGTCCCTTTGCCCAGGCCGTATCACCCTCAGAGGTAACATTGAGATAGTCTATGGTAATATTCGATTCAACGTTCCCGGAGTTCGAAAGTATCTCGACGAAAATCCCTGTCTTGTTCTGGACGATTTCACCATCTCCAGGAAGCAGGAAGAAGTTGAGGCTGGTGGAACACGATGGCGCAACCTTCACAGTTACGTTTGTACCACTAGTGCTCCCGTACGCAAATATGGATCCTGAAGCAGTACCTGTTCGGCCACCCATATCGGATGCGTCCAAGGTGAACGAGTTCTCGCCCTCCTCTTCTGCGGTGGCATCGACCTCGTAAGTGTAGATATCCCCGGACTGGCTGTCAAAATTCATCGGATAAACAGTTCCTGAACTGTCCATAGTGAGGTTAACAGAATCTATATCGCCACCTGTATCCGTTATATCCGCAGTCACCTCCGCATTCGAACCCTGGGGCACGACTCCTGGAGGAGTCTCTATGCTGTAGAAATGCGGGGTGTCCGTGGCGACATGTATCGGCAGTGAAGGAGTCACATAACTTCCATTCTCGGAAACATTAGCTGTCGCGGTCCAGCCGCCGCCGGCTGGATCCGAACCCAGGGTGTAGTTGTACTCGTAGATCTGGTAACTTCCGTTTAACGATCCCGAGACCAGCGTCATTAGCTGTCCATCGACCATTTCGGTACCGTTAGAAGCCGTGAGAGTCAGGCTCGCGTTAGATGAATCGGAGGCGTTGACCTGGAAAGTTACCGCCTCGCCCGACTCAAATATGTCCTCAGAGGCACCGTCCAGGTATGAGTCAAAGTTTTCTACAGTCAGGCCCGACACGAGGGAAAGCATCAGGATCGGTATTAGAGCATATAGTAGCTTCCTAGACAAAGCCTATCACCCTGAACAGGTATACAGTGGACATCATGAACGCTATCATAAGGATGAAGGTCATGTAGTTGGCGCCTATTGACTGGAAGAATTCTCCTGTAGTCCTGCTCGCGGGCTTGCTGCTCTCCTCGGTGCTCTCTTCACCATCTTCGGACCTGACTATATCGTAGTCCTCTGAACTATCCTCCTGATCACTATCCTGTTCAACAGTCACATTCTGGTCCTGCCCGGAACTTTCCTGCGAATTCCCACCGAGTAAGCCTCCTGCCGCGCCCTGGAGAGCACTTCCCGCGCTACTTATTCCCTGCTGTACCGACTGGGTAATTCCTACGGGCTGTGTCTCCGGGTTAAGTGCGGAGTCTGTCGTGGATCTTCCGGACTCTGGAGTCTGGGGGTTCGTACTCGGGCTCCTCGCCTTCACCGTGAAACGGTAGCTCCGGACCTGTGAAAGCGTCTGGACTATGTCTCCTCCAGAGTTTCCTTCCGCCGGGCTGGCCTTCATATCGACCCTGAACTCGAAGTCGCTCGTGGATCTCTCCCTGTCTACAAACGCCCTGACCGGGATTTTCCTGACCTTGACGTATCTCTCCCCGTCAAGCAGGAACCAGTTGCCGTCGCCCGAGGGATTCTCTGTAACTTCCGAGGGTTCGATAACTATCGAGTCATCGTGGACCATCCTTATGCCGCTCCCTCCTTTTAGCACCGTCGAACTCACCTGGAGTTCAAGCGGCTCGTTACCGAGGTTGAAAACTCCTATCTCGAAGCTGGCGTCGCCGTCCCTGATCGTCTTCGTATCCTCCGAGGCGAAGCTTCCGAAAGAGGAAGCTGAGACCGACACAGCCAGGACTGTGACCAGCGATAGTAGTACCAGATACTTCCGGAGTTTCATTCCTAGTTTAATTTGTGGCATTCACCTTTATTGTTATATTCCCTCTATAGAGACCGGCAGCCTTTCCGTACGGTATCTCCTGGAAGTAACACTGGGTAAAGTTGTCTCCAGAGTCCAGGTAGTTCAGGACCTGGCCGAAGGTCTTGCTGAGCTTCTGGGAGGCCGCGTAGCTGCAGCTCGGCTTCAGACTCCAGGTCGTGTTTTCAGGTCCGAACCTCCTGTAGCTTGGCGACGGGTTAACTGTGTTGTTGAAACCTGTCGATTTTATCCAGACACCACCGCTCGCATCGTTCGAGTTCTCATCGAGCTCCGCGTAGTAGCTGCCGCCCGAGTTGCCTGGAGCGTTCACGACCTGGCCAGGATCGTTCTGCGGGAACTGTATACTGCTGTAATTGACGTTGAATATCAGCACGAGGTCGATACCGACCTCCCTGTCCGCGGTGTCGTTCACCTGTGTCTGGCTGCCGTCCATGCTGACGTCAATTGCGTGGAGTGAGTCCTGGGCTCCTGTCGCATTAACTTCCCAGGTGGTAAAGCAGGTCTCCCCTACCTGGAGATCGCCGGAGCAGCTCTTTGTATTCGAATTAACGGTGTGGAACGGTGTGCCAGATCCTGACGGTATCGCAGTATCCGCAGAAGTTCCCGAGTCATTGTACCTGAGCGTTGCATCGACCGAGCCACAGTTCTGGTTCTGGCAGTTTATCGAGACGTTTGCCGTGAAAGTCCTGTTCTGCGCCACAGTTGTGCTTGAAGGAGGCTCGACCAGCTGTCCGTACAGCTCTCCGTTAGCCTCGGTCAGGAATACCGGTGTCTCCGACTCGTTGTTGTTCGACACGTGATAGTAGAGACTGTCCTGGTCGGTAACGTTACAGCCAGCGTTGTACTGTCCTGTCGCAAATCCTGTGGTATCCCAGCTCCAGGTCGCGTTTGCCGTTGCAGTGGTCGAGTTGGTTCCCAGCACCCAGGTATCCGTTGCGTTGTACACGAAGAATTCTACCGGGTACGATGTGATGTTCTTGCCGCTTTTCGTGTCATATACGCCGCATGCGAAGGTTGGTTCCGATCCCGTGGCGAAGCTCTGGTTGAAAAGAGGCTCGTCGAGCTTGACCTCCGAGAAGCCGAATACTTCTAGCGTGACATTGTCCTCGCCGTCCGCGAAATTGGTCTTGGTGGCTGTCACATCTATCCTTTCATTACCTGCCTCTCCTCCTACAGTCCAGGTGGCGTTCTCTCCGGCCGCGATGTCATTTGTTGAATTGCTCCAGGTAACGTTGTCAGGCGTAACCGGATCCGAACCATCGTTAGTGGTGGAGTTCAGCCAGACCGTGTCGCCCTTGAAGACCTGTGTTCCGTTTGCCGGACTCAGTATCGTGGTGTTCAGTTCTGCGGTTAATGTTATGGTCTCGGAGGCCGTGGTCTGTTCGGCCTGGTAATGAAGCTCACTGGAGTCGGTAATAACACAGCTCATGTCCTCGTCTCCCGCAGTTTCGGAGCTCGCGTCCCAGTTGTATATTGCAGCGCCTGTGGAGTTGGTCTCGTTGCTCCCGAGGAATCCTTCCTCATCGTAGAAGTCCACGCTGTAGTTCGCCACGGGGTTGCTGGTGTCTACGTCGTTGACGCTGCACTGTAGCCGTACCTGTCCGACTCCGACATTTCCTGTCGGTGAGTCCCAGTTGACTCCTGCTCTACCAGTTACATTGAACTTCAGGAAGTTGAGGGTGTCGTTCCAGTTGTCGAAGTTGTCGGACGCTTCCAGCTTTGCGAAGTGGGTTCCCACAGTCCATGAGGAGTCAACACCGATGGTGTAGTTGGTGTAGTTCTCGGGGTAAGGTCCTGGATTGATGAACTCGTTGACTGTCGAGGTCTCGTTGTAGAGCACTGTTGAATTGTCAATGGTTTCATTCCACTGCGCAAATACCTTGAGGCCGTATTCCTCTCCCCTGACTATCTCTGTATCGTTGAGACCGTAGATTCCGTTCTCAATCTTTGGAGCATCCACGTCCGCGCCCGGTGAAGCCGTAGTAAGCGTATCGGTGCCGTTCGGAACCGTGGCCCTGTAGTAACGTGTCAGGTTGTCATCAATGCTACAGGTTATGTCTTCGTCACCCGTTGTAGGATCTGTGAAGCTGAACTGGGCCCATCCGTCGCTCTCGGTCCTGTTAGTGCCCATCAGCCCTGTGGAGTTGTAGAACTCGACCTGGTAGTTGTCGATTCCCGAGCCGCTGTCCCTGTCGATTACTCTGCACTCCATCGTGGCCTGGTTGTCGACAATTATCGTGTTGTCGACCAGCTCTGCCTCGGATATATTCACTCCTCCCCAGACTTCGATAGTCCTAGTAGGCGTCGTATTGTAGTTATGCGAGGTATCCCTGCCGTACTGCCTCCAGCCATAGACTCCAGGTGTAAGCGTGGAGGAGAACTGGTAGCTGAAGTTGGCCCAGTCGTTGGTTCCCGAGAGGGATAGCGTCGATTCATTCTGGAACGTTCCTGATGTATTTATAGAGAGCGTGGAGTCATCTAGCTCGAAGTTGTCGGTCCATCTCGCGAACAGGTTGACTGTATCGGTCTTGTTGACCTCGGACCGGTTCTCTCCGATATCGAAGAAGTTCGGATGCTCGAATTCAAGCTCCTCGAGCGTGAAGGTCTCCTCGTTGTCTGGATGTGTCTTGTAGTATCTCGCGTTATCCTCAGTAATGTTACAGGTGAGAGTCTCAACTCCTGGACTGTTGTCCCTGTAGTTCGCGGTCGCCCATCCCGTCGAGTTGGTCTGCTTCGTTGCGATCAGTCCCGACTCGTTGTAGAACTTGACGTCGTAGTTGTCGATCGCGTTTCCTACAGTGGTGTCCTCGACGTAGCATCCTACGGTGATCGCGTTTCTTTCCACATTGCTCTCCACCGAAGTCGAGGGCTCGCTGTCCGCATGCTTCCTGTGGAACAGGAATCCGTTAGGTATCACGCTGTACGAACCGTTCGAAGGCGTATTCCATCCACCACGCCACATGTCTCCCCCCGTGGCTTCTTCGTGCCTGTAGTCGTAGCGGTAGAATCCCTGCTGGAGACCTATTGTACCACTGTTCGAGCTTCCCGTGAAGCTTCCCGACGCTGCGTGGCCCCCGTACCAGTTCGCGACGTTCGTGCCTCCGATGCTAGACTTCCTCGAGGTACCGTTTATGTGTACATCGGAAGCATCGTCTGAATCTGTTCCGAAGCCGTAAGTTCCTGCCTCTGGCGCCAGTAGCCATCCCTCCAGGTAGGTTAGATAGTTGTCGTCCGCTCCAAACAGATTGCAGTTACCATTTGTCGCATTATCCTCACAGGTCGGTCTTGGCTGGGCATCCCATCCGTCCCGTCCCGAGTAATCGACTGCGGAGAACAGACTGTCCATACCTGACTCGTCGCCTGCGTTCGAAGAGTGGCCGTCCTGCCACTGTGTCAGCCAGAGCCCGGAGTCAAGCACCGCCTTGCCGTCGCTTGCATCAGTGGCGTTCGAATTATTGTAGTAGACGTAGAGTGTCTCGTTCGAGGAGGCCTCTATCTCGGGAATTCTAACCCATGTATACGCCCATTCACCGTTCCTGCTCATCTTTCTCTCTATCCAGTGGTCGACCTCTTCCTCGATTCCAGAGGAGTTGACCCAGCTGAACCTCAGGTCTGAGAAGTTGTTCGACATGTTGGGGTTGTAGGAGACGTTCACCGGGACCTGGTAGTCCGTGAGCGACGAACCGCCTGTGTTGTCCACGGTTATCGGCTTCCTGTATTCCCAGTTCTGGTAGAGGCTAAAGTCTCCGTCCTTGTAGCCGTCGCTTATCCTTGCCTCACCGAATATACCTACCTTCTTGTACTCGAGGCTTGCGTTGAGATTGTCCTGTAGGTCAGCAGCGTAGAGCTTTGCGAAATGAATACCGCGGGCCCAGGCGTTCGTGGTCGAAATCGTGTGGTTAGTCCAGTACTCCGGATTAGGACTTGGAAGGTTTACAGTATCGTTCGAGAGCAGCGGAGTCGTCGAGTTGTACTCTGCGTCCGCATCTCCTATTGACTCGTCCCATCTCGCAAAGATCTTGAAGCTATTGCCTCTTATGACATCGAGGCTACTGACGTTGTAGATACCGTTGAACAGGTTTGGAGGCTCGCTGTCAGGCACCAGTACATCGAATATTGAGTAGTCGTCGCGGATAAACAACGGATCCTCAATATGGAAGTTGACCTGTCTGCGGTCGCTCGAGGTTCCTGTGGCATTGAAAATGTAGTAGAACTCGGCGCTTTCTCCAGGATCCACCTTTCCACCGTTCGCCCCGGTATCCCACTCGACTGCTCCGGAGGAGAAGGTTCCTCCCTCGAATCTCGTATCCGTCCTGGTCGAGGTGTTGCTGTACCAGATGTTATCAACTGTATCTAAATCCCATCCCGGGTTCAGGTCCTCGTGTGTCAGGTTGACATCCGACAGCTGCCATGACGTACCGCTCGACGCCAGGTTCTCGACCTCCACCTCGACGCGGTAGGTCTCATTATTGAACAGAGTAAATGTGGTGTTCGTACCGCTTCCCATGATATCATCAGTGTATATCCTCTGGTTGGGATTTCCTGTGACGTTGTAGACCGAGATCTCAGTGATGTTAACCTGGATTTCCGGTGAGGTAATATTGAACTCGTAGTTGTCCTGGATACTGCCGTCTTTATCGATCAACACGTTGCCCCTTCTGTCAGTTAATCTTGCGTTGACCCTGTAACGGCCGGCATCGTAGCGATCCGTGTAGAAAGGATCGCTGTTCCAGATGCTGGCAAGGTCTAGCGCCCTGAACTTATCAATATTCCTCTCTGTCCCTGTGGCACTATCGTTGACCACTACCTCGAGTTCCTGCCAGCCAGACCCGGTGTATTCCTCGACAGTCATGAGGCTGTAGCCCCTGAAGTCCGTTCCGTCCCTATTCTTGACCAGCGATCCGTACTGTTTCTGCTCTCCTCCCTTCGAGACTGTCGGGTCAGTCTGCGATGCCTGTCTCATCTGCTTCCAGCCGAACAGCGAGGTCTCGTCCTCATCTCCTTCCTCGTCGTAGTAAGGCCATACAGGTCTGTCACATTCGACCTCCCAGCCGCCCGTGGTGAAAGTGTTGCCATTGCCTGTACCGAACTCCACCTTGTAGACTCCATTAGTTCCGGAAGCGGATGTTGTCGCGAAGTTCGAGTCGCTCTCAAACTCACATGTCGTGTCCTCGTAAGGGGTGGCCGCAACTATGTAAAATGCAGGCAGCGACGAGCCGAACTCGGTGGTCATCTCGCTCTCCGGAGCGAAGGTCGTTGACTCAGTTCCGGCACTGTCTGCCTGCTGTATCGCGCCGATCGGATTGTCGGTGCTGTTGACCATGTATGCCGGTGCAGTTCCAGTACCCGAGAAAGCGTCAGTAAATTCGCTGTCAGCCCCGATTGACTGGCTGCTGGAGGCTCCGTTGCTTCCCCTGAGCTCGATGCTTGCGCCCGATGGTCCTGCCCCCACATAGAGATTGGCTGATGGAACCCCGTATACAGGATCGGTGGTGGCGTTGTACATCAGGAACGCGTCCTCGCCATCGCTTGAAAGATGCTGGGCGATTACCGGGAGGTCGCTCGTAACTCTCACAGGGTTACCATCCGTTATATCCTGGTCGACACAGTTTCCTGAAGAGTCCGCGGTTCCTGTCCAGACAGTGCTTCCTCCATCCTCTATATCAATATTTGCGGTGCCGTACGGGGAGACGAAGCAGAACCTGTCGGTGCCTCTCATACCTCCGTAGACAAACTCGGTGCCTGACCAAGACGCGGGCGATATGACCGTATCGGTGTCACCGGTTCCCTCTGCCTGGACTAAACCTTCGGCGCTGACGTTTGTATCTATGTCGATGCCCGAACTCACCGTCACGGAGTCGGTCTCGTTCAGTAGGTAGGTGTTCGAGCCAACCTTTACGGTGTTATTGTCCACCATGCTCTGGATCGCAAGGCCGTTCGAGGCCGTGATATTGCTTGTGACGTAACCGACTGTCCTCGGTTCCGAGTACGAAAACGTTTCTTCCATGCTGCTGCCGTCCGGCTTCCTGAAATTACCGTAGTACATGAAAAGCTGCTCGGTTGACGAGGCAGCCATCCGCGGAACCTGCACCCATACCGACGTAGAGGTGGTGTTGCAGCCTGAATCAACGTAGTGGTCGGCGTGCTGTTGCTCGCCCGCGGTAGAGTTGTACCATACGAAACGGATGTCCTTGCACGAGGCGTTCATCTTTCCTGACATTATCGGCGCCCGGGTGTCGATCTCGAACTCCACCTGGTACTCGTTCTTCGCAGTACCCGAGGTCTCGGTCACATTTAATGGTTTCCTGTACATGAACGACCGGTTCCACCAGGTCTGGTTCTCCTGAGTCAGATTCACATCCTTCTTCGGGCCGTAGGTTTCATTCACAGTCTTCACATCCAGATCGGTGTCAACGAACAATTCGAACGTGTCGGTTGAAGTCTCGAATGTGCTTCCCGAGCCGTCCTGGGTCCAGATACTGTAATCGTACTCGCCGTACTGCCAGGTCTCCGAGAAGTTGTACTCGTAAACCGTTGTCCCGGTCAGGTTCGCCATGCTGTAGGCGAACTCGGTGCCGTTAGGAACTGTTACCCTGGCCTCGACCGCGCTAATGCCGTCTGCGTCCGTCACGTTCGCGTTCAGAGTAACGTTGTAGCCGTAGCCGACAGGATCAGGCGAGTCCTGGACCTGGTTTATCGTCGGCTTCTCTCCTACGTTTACCGACGTGTTGGCATCGCTCGGCCGGGTGTAACTCGAGCTGCTTCCGCTGTAAGTCGCGTTCAGGTCGTGGTCTCCGAGTACCGCGTCGGAAGGAATCGTGTAGTCAACAGATGCGATGCCTGAACCACCGGTGAGGTCCGAGCCGAGGTACTCTCCCTCTGTCTCGTCCCAGAACGTGATGTTCTGTCCCTCGAGAGCAGTGCCGTTGTCGTAGTCGAGGTCGGCTTCAAGCGTTATCGTGGTTCCCCTGTCCGGCGTTGGATCGCTCGATGACAGGCCCATACTGGTGTTCGCGTAGACGTCAACCGTCACGCTGTCCTCGTCCACCCTGCCCTGATCGTTGGTGGTGTTGATGATGACTCCCTGCGGACCGAGTCGGGCCTGGCTGTCCGCGAAAGCAGTGAAGTTGACATAGATAAGCTCCCCTGTCTGCTGGACCGGCTCCAGCTTCGTGAGGTTGCCGGATCTGTTTGACCATCTTTCCGGCAGCCACCATGTGACCTCCGTGTTCGTCAGGTCTCCGCTGAAGGTGTTATTCGCGTAAGCCGTAAAGTTGTAGCTTCCGTTGACATCTCTGGTAATATTGTCCGGGTATTCAAGCACCTTCAGCAGCGCACCAGGAATACGGACGCTGAGTTCCCTGTTTCCGACCTGGTCCCAGACCCTTCTCTCCCCGGGGTTGATGTACTCCAGCGTGACGTTTATGCCGTAGTCTCCCGTAGCCGTCGACGAGTTGGTGGTCAGGTTGAACTCGACGGTCTCGTTCGAATCTGATGAGACGCTCCCGAGGTTGGCGGTGCCGTCTGATCCTCCAACCTCCTCACAGTAGACCTCGTCGCCGCAGTTGACCGTTACGTTGACATCGTCGATCGAGCTGCTCCACGGGTTGCTGAATGTGAAGTTGTATATCCTTGATTCGTTCACGAGTATCCTGTTATTCGAGTCGTTTATCGATGACGAGAACGTCTCCGGGACGTTGTGAATCGTGAAGTTGAACGTGTCGTTGAACCTTGTCATACCGTTCTTCGTCATCATCGTGACGTTCCAGAGAAACTCAAAGCTGCCAGAGGATGCGGACTCCGGAATCACGTAGCCGTTACTGGCGTTGTTCCACTGCTTCTCGCATGTTGAACCGTTCGGTATGTCGCCACAGAGCTTCGTCGAGTTGGGCCCCCAGGAAACGTCAGTGCCGGAACCGTCATGTACGTCCATTGTAATGTTGGCATCGAGCGCCGTATTGTTTATAGCGGTCGCTGTCGCATTAACCCAGTCAATTCTGTCACCAACCTCGTACTCATTTACTGCGTTATCGTACTCGTTCTCGTGGTCCAGCTCGGTAAGTTCCAGCGTGACATTGATGATATCAAAGTTGTCGGTGTCCCTGATCATTCCAGTGAAGCTGGTCAGAGTGTTCCCCGAGGGAGACTCCATCCTTCCGAGTACCCTGTAGGTCCCCGGCTCGTATTCATCAGTGTTCCAGCCGCCGTTGGCTTCCCAGATCGCGGATACGTTCAGCTTGTCGCCCGCGGGAACCGTCCTCAATGTGTCAGAGGCCCTGTCGTTCACCCCCGGCGGCAGGATGTTGTCCCAGCCACTCTCGGTTTCCTGCTGTACCACCATGAAAAGGTATCCCTTGAAACCGCCGTCACCGAGGTTGGCTATTCCTGTGTAACGGTCCTGCTCCTCCCCGTACCCTACTTCATAGCTTATGGAGGAATCTCCGGCGTTGGCCTCTTTGGCAAACCATCCGACGTCCTCCGCGTTGTGGATATCGCAGCTGTCACCCGAGTTGTGCTCACAGTATCTTATGTCCATACCTCCGAGGTTTATGTTCCGGGCCATGGTCGGTTTCGACTGCTCCGTGCCGTCGTTGGTCTGGACGGTCGCGAAGACCGAAGGAACGGACGAGTAGCTGTCTGTGAATGTCTCGGGAGTCCATGAGCTATCCTCTATTCCTGTCGTGGTTCCGACCTCACCCTCGAAAGGAAGATTTCCTGGTTCCAGTGCGATCCAGCCAACTTTCGTCGCACCAACGCTGTTGCAGCCGTCCGCTCCATCATGCTGGCAGAGGTAGATATCCGAGGTCGAAGTACCTACGTTTACCGCCTGGGCAATTCTCGGAGTCGTCGAGGAGTCGTTCTGTGCCTGTGCCAGAAGGACCGGTGTCGAGGACAGCGACTGGTTGTAGCTGACGGTCAGCGCGCTCCCGACGTCCCCACCTGAGAGCTCCGCGACACCTGTATCGACGCCTGAAAGCCTGTCGGCCTCCGGCCTGTCAAAGACAGCGTAGCTCACCTGCTCCTCGGGATGGGTGTCACAGCCGCCACCCTCCTCCTCACAGAGCCTGATCTCGAACGCGCTACTGTTGACGTTCCTGACCTGTGTCACCTTCGGAGACTCGGTAGAGTTCTCGGAGTTTGAGGTGGCGAAAACCATCGGCTTCTCGAACGGCTGGTTTAGATCAACCGTGGTCCATCCTCCGTCTGCAGGAGCAGTTACTTTACCGATCTCAGGTTCTGAAGAGGTCACCGCCGAAAGGTTGCTTCCTGTCTCGGTGGCGTTAGTGTTGTTGAAGTACATGTTGATCGTTGACTCCGAGTTCGCGGGTAGTGTAGATGGCTTCACCCAGAAAGTGGTATTTGTAGTATTGACGCCTGAGTCGAGGTAGTAAGGCACCTGTTTCTGTATGCTGTCGACCTGCTGCTGTGTCCCCACAGTTGTGGAAGGCTGCTGCTTGTAAGGAGCTCCATAGAGAACTCCCTCATCCGAGGCAAAGTACCCGAATTCCTCATCGGTGTGAGTGTCGTCGAAAGCCGGGGTCTCCTCTGTCGAGACGTTGAAACCTTCGGTTGTCCTGTTCTTTATCCTTTCAGCCATGTTGTCGGGGCCATTATCGGTCTGGAACTTTCCTACCAGAGCTGGTTCATCGCCGAACTCTGTGTTGTAACCGTTGTAGAACCAGTCGTCGGTCACCCCGCTGACAAGACCTGATTCAAACACTTCTCCCTGGTTCTCTGACTCTGTTTCCATAGCAACATACCCGACTGTCTCGGATGCATGTGCATCTCCTTCAGCTTCCTCCTCTATCTTGAACCAGCCGTTGACACCGGTAACGTTGTCCTGTCTTGTGTGGCTTCCTGCATCAGCTTCATTGTACGAGTTGATCTGTGTCATGAAAACCGGTGTCCCAGTGAATGGCTGACTGTAGTCTACCTTTTCGTACACCTCGGATCCCGGTTTCGAAGTCGCGGTTCCTGCCTCGATCCTGGCGTCGGATAGGAGCCAGTTACCTGGCTTGATCGCCAGGTAGGAGATGTTCTCTGTAACATGGTTCCCGTCATCGCTCACGTACTCCTCCACCCGGATGTCGAAGCCGGACGAGTCGAGGCTTCTTATGCGTGGGACCGCCGCGTCATCCGGTGGATTTTCTGCGGGTTCGCCACCCTCGTTGAAGCTGGTTATGGTACCTATCACGACCGGCGAAGAACTGTAGGAGTTCTGAAAGCTCTCGGCCGCCCAGGAATCTGTTCTCTGGACTGTCTCTGTCTCACCTATCTTCGTGGAGAACGTGTCCTCGTAGCTCGAGATGCTTGAGGCGTCGGTATCACCGTAGTAAAGGTAGAAGGTTTCCGTTGCGCCCGCGGGCATGTCAACATTCACCCAGAGATTAAGTATCTCCGAGTCAACTTCCTCAACCCAGAGTGGTCTCGAGTTCCGGTCGTAAGGGTTGGATACTGACTGGTTGAAAACCCTGATCTCCTTCCCGGAAGTGATGCCCGATAGTACCTCGGGATCGGTAATTTCTATCTGGACCGGCTCATCATTTCTCTCGGGTAGACCCGAGTTGTCCACTGTCACCGGCACCTCGATGATTGGTTTCTCAGCGGTGAACCTGACATCGCTGGCGTTGTCGTTCATCAGTCCCTGCGTTATGTATCTCTGGGTGTCTATATTTAGTTTGACGGCCTGATCAGTAAGGGTCTCTCCAGACTGCTCCTGTATATTTATCGGAATTCTTCTGCCCCAGCCGCTGTTGAACCAGTCGTCCCTGAAAGGCGATATCTTCACATCCTTCTTGGCGCGGTAGTCATCCTTCTCTGTCTCGACGTAGGCCTCGGCATCGACCTCTACAGCGAAGTCTTCAGTCCCTGAGCGGTTTGAAACTCCGTCGGTGTTGTTCGCGATAATGTTGAACTCATAGTTGCCACGTGTCCAGGTGTCGGAGAATTCGTAGCTGTAGGTATCTCCGCCCATCAAAGCCATATCGTATGTTTCCCAGCTCGAGTTCGGACCGGTAACGTTCAGTAATACCGTGTCGACACCGGTCGCATCAGTGACGTTGGCGTTCAACGTCACGTTGTAGCCGTAGCCTGTCGAGTTTGGCTCCGCGGTGACGTTCGATATCTGTGGGACTGAAGAGACGTCGATCGCCGCAGTGGCGTTACTCGACAGCAGGTACTCCTCGCCGCTGCCCGGGAACCTGGCCAGGAGGTCGTGAGAGCCGAGAGACGCGGTTTTCGGTATCTCATAGGTTACGTTCGCCCAGCCCGTCGAGTTCGTATTCCTGATATCGATCACGCTGTTGTTCGTCGTATCCGAGAAGTTGACCTCGTAGCCTTCCAAAGGATTGGAGAAGTCGTCCAGGAGTCTTGCCTTCAGGAATACTTCTCTTCCACGACCCACGAGTGATTTCTCTGAGTCAAAGTTGAGCGTGAAGGTCTTCGCGTAGACATCTATGTCCCTGGATTCTGTGGTATTGACCAGGCCCTTCGAGGTGTTCGCCTGGAACCTCAGGAAGTACCGGCCGACCTGCTGCGGTGTAACGTTCCAGGTCACTTTACAGGTCTCTCCGCTGGCCATGTTGCCGCACTGGTATGGGTTAGATGTGGTGAAAAGTGTGCCTGAAGGCTCCATGTCCTGCCATCCCGAGCTCGAACTCTTGTACTCTACGCTGCTGCTCATGAAATCCGGTGTCCTGTTCGAAATCTCCGTGGACATGTCGACCCTGTACTGGATGTATCTACTGTCAGGGGCGAATACTGTCGAGTCATTCGACTGAAGGAACCAGGAGCTCCATGTAACGTTGTCGTCGGATGTCCTGGAGTATACATCGAGAGAGGTATTCTGGGGTACCCCTGCGTCCCAGTAAATGTCTTCATACTCTGTGCTCGACTGGTTTGTATCGAAGACACTCGATACGTATCGGCCGGACGGCTTGAAGCTTATCTCCTGCTCGGATCCAGATCCGACCTGTGGTTCGCTGGAGACGTACTTCCTTATCCTTACATCACTGAAGGTCGCGTTCGCGTCCTCAAGGCTGTCCCCGTCTTCTGGCCCCTCATTTGAAGCGTCATCTTCTGCTGGCAGGTGGAGGTGCGTCATCGGATCCTGGCTGAAGTCTTCCAGTACTGTGTTAACATCCTGCCAGGTGTTCAGGTTCCCCGCATTGTATGGTTGATCTCCGAAATAGGTCGGCCAGTTCTGGGCTCCACACCATTCATAGTGGAAATCTTGATCGATGGAGGCTTCATCCTGTAGACCTGTAGATATTATATCTCCACAGTCATCCACGAGGAGGTTCATCTCGAGTATCTGGGAGCCGTCCGCATTCACATCGAACGAGCCAAAGTCTTCATGGACGAACCATGAGTTACCCCAGGCCCTGAACGAGGTGCCGTTTTCAAGTATCTTGTAGTTGCCATTGAGGTTCTGACTGTTTCCGCCGTTTATCGTGGTCTCGGAGAAGTTGAAGTAGATACTGAAGACGCTGTCCGCGTCTCCCTCGTAATCTGCGTCATCGTTACCGTAGTACATCTGTACCCTGGTGTTTACACCGGATTCGAGCTCGGGCATCTTCACCCAGACCGTGGCGTTCTCGCCTGTTGAATTCCACTCCTCTATCCAGTAGTCCAGCTCCACGTTTTCGCTCGCACTACTGTTGTACCAGCCGAACCTGATCTCGCTCCTGTCCTCTGACCATTCGAAGTTGCTGCCGACATTACTCGAGTTCAGTACAAAGTCGACGGTGTAGTTCGTGAGGTTGGTGCCCGATGGATTCGAGACGTTGAAGTCCTTCCTGAACTTCCACTCGGTGTTCCACCAGGGAGAGCCCTGGACATCTGTCTCGAGAGTTAGCGAATCTCCCGGGATCGATACATTAGTCGAACTGTTGTAATCCGAGAAACTTTCTTTGGTATCCTCTCTCCATATCTCCGTAGGCGTTGTCTGGGTCTCGTACTGCGCGGAAACGTTGACCTCGCCGCAGCTCCCGGTACATTCTACAGATCCGTTCATCAGGAACTCGTCCCCGCGCGTTTTCTGCGTGAAGTCTTGAGGTTCGTCGATGTCGACACTCAGCGAGGTCAGGCTCTGTTCTCCAAGACCGTTGCTTGAGAGCTGTGGAGACACGTACTTTCTAAGGAAAACCCAGTCCACCCTGTCGTAGTTCGAGGTATCGTCTGTATCTCCCGCGAGGTGGAAGTAGAAAGGATCTTTAAGGGATCCTGAGGCGTTCTGGTACTGCCCTGTCTCTGAATCGTAGTAGGAGATTTCCGAAGAAGTGTGTATCAGTGAGTGTCTCTCGAAGTCTCTTGAATTAACGTCTTCGACTGTTACAGCACTTGATGTAGAAGTGTTCGAAGGCAACTGTATTCCTTTTCCATCACCTAAATTGTTTCCTCCGCCTGAGCCCTCCGCATCGAAATTTGTCCAAGTTTCACCTGACTGCAGCCAGTCGGCCGTCTGAGATCCGGCGAAACCGGTGCCGAAGTCTCCGTCACCCGAATCAGGGTTCCTTGCCCTTATTCCCGCAACTTTTGGAGCGGAAAAGTTTTCCTGCGTGGCGAAGTAAGTCCCGTCGGAGTTCCAGCCGCCTGTGAGTTCCAGGTTACCTCCGGTTTCCACCGCCTGAGAGCCCGCGTTTGTGGTCCATTTTGAAGAGTCTATGCTTGAGTCACTGAAGTTGTCGAATAGCTCCATCGTGGCCTCCCCCTTCGACTCTGGTTCCGCTCCGCTGTTCCCATAGTAGTGGTATATCCTGGCGACTCCGTTACCCATACCTATATCTTTCGATGAAGCCGGTATCTCGGTGACGTTGACCCAGATGGTCGCGTTCTCGCCACCTGAATTCCAGTCCTCTATCCAGTAGTTCAGTTCGGTCTCGTTGTCGATCTCCGGCTCGTAGATGGTGAAACGGGTGGCGTTCCTGTCCCTGGTCCAGTTGAAGCCCGGGCCTACACTGCCCGAGTCAAGTTCTATCTTCACCTGGAAGTTGCTGAGTTCTTGGTCCGCGGTGTTGTTAATATTGTAAGGCTTCCTGTAGAGCCAGGACTCGTTGTACCATGAATTAAATGCGGGCGGAATATCGATCTCTTCTTCGTCCTCCAAGACTGCGGCGCTGTCGTAAACTGTCTGTACCTCGGACTGGGATAGCGCCCGATCATAAACTCTTACACCATCAATTCTTCCGTCTATAAAGTTGACGCTGCTTCCGTCGAATGCCCACCATCCAACGTTGAAGTTCATGTCGTTTCCGGTGTTGACCGTACAGGATGGAAGCGTTGAGTCCACCAGCTCTGAGCCGTTACCGTAGACCCTGAGGTGTGATCCGTTCCAGGTCATCGCCATGTGGAGCCACTGGCCGCTGCTGCCGAACGTGAAGTCCTGGTCGCAGCTGCCTCCCCAGAGCTGGGTTCTCCAATCTCCCTCGCTTTGAAGCTCTCTGAGCGAGAAGTCCTGCCCGTCCGACCCTGTAGATCCTACGCTCCAGATACCTCCGTCGTCCCATGTCCCTCTCGGGTAGACCCAGGCCATAATAGTCTTCGGCTTGTTCCCGTCGATATTGAGTTCGGAGGCTGTTAGACCCGGTGTCACGTAGTCGTTGCTGCCATCGAAGCTGTACGCATCCCCTGTCCTGCTCGAAGCTTCCTGTGTCACTCCTCCCGCGAGAGTTCCGTGCCTTCCTTTAATGTGATCCCAGGCGAAGCTTCCGTTCTCGTCAAAGGTGTAGTAGAGCTTGAGATCCTCTGGAGGATTCGAACAGCTCGAGTAGTTCGAGGGCTGTGTCTGGAAACTGCAGTACTCCGTTGACCTGTTCGCGACCTGGGTGACGTTCCATCCTTCCCCGGTTAAATTGCCCTGATGGTACGCGTAGAGATCTTCCCCGTTCGCGCCGTTCAGTGTGCCGTAGATCCAGTGATCCATCGGGTCAAAATTCTCGTTCACCGGATCAGTGCCGTTCAGCGCCGCAACGATCTCAGAGTCCGTCGACGAGTTTATCAGGTGGCGGTACTGCATCGACTTGTTGAACCAGTCGTCGATAGTCACCTCGAAAGATCTTCTGTCCGTTACTTCCCAGTTGCCGGCCTTGTCAACACCCCATATCCTGTATCCGAGCGTTCCGTTGAAAGATGCGTTGTCCCAGTTGAAGTCCGCGACCTCCCACCGGTCAACCGCTCCTCCGAGGTCCTCAGGCGAGCCGTATACAGACTTGTTCTCGAAGCTTCCTGTCTCGTTGGTGGCCAGGTATGCGTCCTGTATTCCGGAGACATTATCGAGGAACTCAACGGTTATCGCGGCCTGGCTGCCCTGTATGATCGAGCCTCCGGTATCATCGTCGAGCCTTCTCCACTCAGGCTTAAGGTCGTCCTTTTCAACCACCTCGAAGCTGGCGGTATTATTTTTGCTGTAACCTAGCGTGTTGTTGGCGTATACTGTAGCGGTCCATGTGCCTGGATTGCCTGCCTCGTCCGGAATCGTGTACTCGGACCAGTACTGGCTGAAGAACTCTGAGCCGTTGTTCATCCTTATATTCGTCAGCTCAGGACTGTCTTCGTCATCCGTAAGGTTCAGGAGCACCGCATCAACCTCGTCTCCCAGATCCGTCACGTTTACGGTTATATTGACTGTCGCTGTCTCCTCCACAGGGTCCGGATCAGCTTTCGGGGCCTCAACCTTCAGGGGGTTGTCCGGCTTCTCTTCTTCTGCCCCGAGAGGCGAGTCCTTCGACTGTATAGCCTTGATCTCGGCCTGGCTGAGAGCGCGGTCGTACACCCTTGCGCCGTCGATACGGGCGTCGATATAGCCCCCGTCCCACTCACCGAAGTTCAGTGTATCCGTATCTGCGGTATTGAGAGATTCAGCGTTACAGGCTATCTCTGTACCGTTCGCATATACGCAGAGCGTACTCCCGTCATAGGTCATGGCAAGATGGTGCCACTGGTCGTTGCCACCGAAAGTGAAGTCGACATCGGCGCCGCCCCAGAGCTGGGCTCTCCACTGTCCTTCTCCACCGCCTTCACCGGGTCCGAGCTGCCTCATGGAGAAATCCTCTCCTGCTGTTCCAGTACCACCTGTACTCCAGACTCCAGCGTTATCCGCCCACGATCTCGGGTAGACCCAGGCCATGATGGTCTTGGGCTTCGAACCGGAGGTGTTGAAAGCTGAAGCGGTGAGTCCTGTGTCCACCTCCTCGTTTCCACCCGCTAACGAGTAGCTCTGCCCCTGTATACCTGTCGCGCCCTGTGTGACCCCTCCAGCCAGAGTTCCATGCCGGCCTTTGATTTGATCCCACGCCACTGGTCCCTGTTGATCAAATGTCCAGAAGCCCTGAAGGTCTTGAGGCGGGCGCGGACACCTTGTATTGTTCTCGGGAAGCGTCTGAATCTGGCATAGTTCCTCGGTCTCGTTCTTTATACGAGTGGCGTTCCAGCCTCCCCCATTCGAATCCTGATGGTAAGCGTATGTCGGATCTGTCTCATTCCCCACTGTCCCGTATATCCAGTGGTCCATCGGATCGAAACCTTCTTGTATAGCGCTTCTACCCGATATAGAGCCAAAGCTCAGGTTGCCTGTAAGGTTATGCCTGTATTTGAAGCTGACGTCGAACCAGTCCGGTTCGAGCGAGTAGAAGCTCGTGGAGTTTGTATCTTCTACCCCGACAGAGTTGTTCGCAGCGATGTCCGCGGTCCAGAGACCTTTCGAGCTGTCATCGATATCCATGGTATGGGCGTAGTAGTACTGTTCCGGTATCTTCGAGTCGTTTATCATGACCGCGTTTTGGAGCTCCAGTGTTCCCGAATCATCTGTAAGGTTGAGAAGTACCGTATCCAGTTCTCCGGGAGTGGAAACATTTACCGTTACATTGAACTCTCTACCTACTACCGGTCTTTCCTCTATTTCCGGCTCGTTCACCTGGACAGGAACTGACTTCTCGAAGCCCCAGTAGGTGTAAAGAGCGTTGTCTATCCTTATATCCGCAGTTGCAGAACTTGTGGTGTTCGACCAGTCAAGCCCGAACCCGGTCCTGTTCAGCTCGGTCAAGGTGGCCCGCTCTTCACCTATGATGTTACCGTCAACATCAGTGTAGAGAAGCCTGAATGCACTCTCATTCGATGATCCCGAGGCGTGGCCATCTACCGAGCTTGAGTGTGATGAGAACCCTATCGACTGCTGGGACGAGACGTTTCCCGCTCCGGTCATCCATCCCCAGTGACCCTCCGGGTTGTTGTCGCCCGAGTAGCCTTCCTGTGCCGTACTGTTAACTGTGTTCGAGGCGAGGAAGGATACCGATTCGAGGTACTTGTCAGTATTTTTGAACTCTGTCGTGGCCGATGCAGGAGTTGTGCCTGTACCTATATCAGGTTCCGCGGACGAGTTGACCGCCCAGTAGGTCACTAGGAACTGGGATCCCTCAGCGGTGTCGGGGTTGACATTCGTATAGTCAAGATTGAAGCCCGTGGAGTCGAAAGATTCGAGCTCAGCCTGGAGTCTTCCATCTATATTACCTGAGTCAGCCTTCCATAGAGTGTGTATTATCTCTGAGTCGTTGGCGGCCCAGACGTGTGAGTCGATACTCGATGACTCCAGGGTGGTGGACATCGTCATCTGTTCCAGCTTGCCGCTGTGGTTCGCCGCGAATCCGTGGGTCCAGCCGTGATCTGTACTGTCCTGTGCCGAGAACCCGAGGTTCTGAATATCTGGAGAGGTTACGACCCGGAGGAAGTTCGGCTTAAATCCTGTACTGATTGATTGAGTTCCTGTCGAAGACCGGGTCTGGAAGCTCCCAACATCGACCTCTGTGTCGTCAGGAAAGTTATAGGCAGTGTAGGTTACGTATTCCTGTTGCTGGGTCTCTTCGAACTCAACGTTAAAGCCTGAACTGTAGGTACCGGTTACAGTACCGTTTATGTATCCATTAAAAGTTCCTCCGGCATCAGTTGTGAATACCTGTAAAACGCTGGAGCTACCGCTTGAGGCGGAATAATGGGCATCGGTCGATGCGGAGCCCGAGCCTGTAGACTGCGCCACCTCTGTACAGCTTCCTTCCTGGCATTTTGCGAAGCCGTATCCCCATCCAAACTCCTGGCTGCCCTCAACCGTCGTGGTGTTGAACTGGTCGTTTGTGGCTGTTAACCTGAAAGTTACGAGGTCAGGCTCGAAGCCGACCGAGGTCACGTTGACGTTTCCAGGAGAGGCCGGAGACAGGAATCTGCCGTTCCTTACCTTCATCTGCTTCTTGAGTCCGGCGACTCCCGAGAAATGGTCGATTTTCACGACAGTTTTTCCGCCCACAGTCTCGTAGTAAGGTCTCTCACCGGTGTTCTTCCCTATATCGTAACATCTCGGATTTTCCGGGGAGCCCTCACATTTCTGGACTTTCGAGTATTCTCCTGGCAGGATGACCCGTGCGGTGTAGTTTTCTGTCAGGTTCTGCATCTCGACCCATGCCATATCCTGCAGACCGTCAAACCTTTCGAGTACTGAGACGTCTGCAGTACCGTTCCAGTTTATATCCGATGCTGTTATCTCAATACCGACCTCTTCTTCCGCGTAACGGAGTCTTGTCAGATTATTCTGCGTGTTCTCCCAGACCTCGACACCCTCGACCTTCTGTTTCTTCACCCATTCCTGGCTCTGAGCCTCAAGCTCCCTGGCTCCTAGCTGTCGCCAGTTCTCTTCCTGCGGCATCGAGCTGAACACCTGCTCGAAGTCATCGGTCTCTGCGGGCGCGTGGAACATCCCGGTCATCCCGGGGCTGAAAACGAGGAAGGCTGCGGCTACCGAGATGAGTAATGTTGCCGTCGCCGCCTTCGATCTCCTGCTCCTTATCATTCTATCCCGTCGCGTTCACCTTGAAGAACAGCGTTCCGTTGTAATCGGAGGATTTTATGCCGGTCGGTACGTCGATCCAGTAGAATGTCGTGAGATTGGTGTTCGAACTCACATCCGGCTGGAGCAGATCGTAGGTTCCGGAAAGGTCTGTCTCATTCGAAATATCATTTTCAAGACCGTAACTGACGTTTTCAGCATCTATAGAGTAGTCTCCCCATCCATCAGTCGCCAGGTCCGTCGACCTTATCCATGTATCTGCGGTCGCACATCCGCCGACCGACAGGTTGTACTCATGGTTGGAGTTGCCCGCGGCCGAGATGTTTCTCTCTCCAGGATCAAGAACTCCGAAGTCGACCCTGTCCGCCTGGAAATTCGTGTAAAGTGCCTTCCTCAGGGAAATCAGGGCGTCGTCTGAATTATTCGGCTGCATTCCCTCTCTCATCGAGGAGGCGTTTACGTCAAGCAGGTAGTCCCTGATGCTTCCGGTGGCGTTGACAGACCAGTTGATGTAGAAGCTATCGCCTTCCTTCATCGAGTTGTTCCCGAGCCTGGTGTTCGGACCCAGTGTGTGGAAAGGTGTTCCCGAGTTCTCGGGTATCAGCGTTTCCGCAGAACCGCTCTCGTTGTACCGCGTCGAGGCATAGACATCGCCACATAGACCGTCCCTGCAGTTGACTGTGGCGTTGACCGTGAAGTCGTCGTTTTTACAGACCGTGGTCGACGAGGGGGGCTCAGTCAGTTCGACGTCAAGAAAGCCGAGCTTGGTGACGTTGAGGAGGTGGTAGTCCTCGCTTCCTGTAGCCGATGAGGTGTCGTTGACTTTGAACTGCTGGCTGTAGCTGTTTGATACAGTATCAGTTATGTTGACGATGTACTTGGCGTACATCGTGTTGTTGTTCTCGATCGTCTGGAGCACTCCGCCGTTCGATGTGTCCCAGTTGACCCTGCCGGAGCTGGTGCTTCCACCGTCAAAGTCCCCGGAGATGTTGTACCATATCTTCGTGACCGGCCATCCTGTATTCAGGCCGTCATGGAAAAGTTCGTCCGAGTTCTCTATGTCCCAGTCGCCGTCTCCCTGGTTCCTTATCCTGAACTCGAACCTGTACTGGTCTCCCTCGTTGTGGCCGATATCAAGTGTGGTGTTCAGTCCTGTGTCGACCAGTCTTCCGCCCGTCTCCTTGTCCACAAGATCTGTAACCTCGTAGATCCTGATATCGGTCACGTTCGGAAGTGTCGCTCCCTTTCCAACTCCGAAGGCATCGAATCGATCAACTTCAAACCAGATATGGGTGGAGTTTTGCTTTGCACCGTATTCCGAGGTCGAGTTGACCTGCCAACTATTACACGACGCGGCGCCAAAGTCCCAGTCGGTACAGTGAAGAACCACGTTCGGATCAGTCCCGAGCTTCGGCAGCACCAGTTTCGCACCACTGTAATCGAGACCGGTATCATCCAGGGCGTAGACTGTAGTAACATTTGTAACTCCGGCAGGCGTTGAACCGGTGTAGTTCCTGACTACCTGGGGCTCCACCTCCTTTGCGGAGTCAACTGTAATATCCTTCAGAGTCGCGATGAAGAACGATGAAAAGACTGGCGCGGTATTCCTTACAGTATAGTTCAGGTCGCGGGCCAGGCCTTTCTCAAGGTAGTTTTCTGTGGACGTGTCTGCCGAGGCAACCGTGTTGCCGAAAGAGTCCAAGAACTCGAGTCTGGCATCGCTATATATGCTCCCTGAACTGTCCTTAAGAGTGGTGTTGAAGCTGTAGGTCAGGGATTCCGAGTGGAGTTCTAACTCGTTTATGATCGGCGTTTTCTCTGGTGTTGATGCCGTAAAGTTCACGTTGACGAATGCCTGGCCCCCGTTCTGGGTAAAGTTCAGTGTGTAGTTCCTTCTCTGCGTGCCTGAAAGCTTGACAGTCTGGGTCTCTCCGTTTGTTGTCTCGACCTCGATCCAGCTCTGGTTTCCGCTACTCGCGGCGTTCTCGTAATCCACCAGCATCCTAGTCAGTCTCCCTGAGTCCGGAACATCGACGGTCTGGTTGTAGTCGCCGTTGAAGACTCCATCTTTTCCACCGAAGTAAAGCTGGTCGATCTCTCCCTGGTCAAGACTTTTGTTGAACAGCATCGCCTCGTCAACTCCTCCGCTGAAGTAGAAGTTAGTGGTTTTCGAGGCACCGATCCAGAGTTTGTCATAAAGGTTCTCGTAGTCACCCGAAGCGGTCGCGACCTGGTTTCCGTCAACATACATAGCAAGGTCGACATTGCTGCTCGAGGTCCTGTCCTGTGTCAGGGTTACGTGGTGCCACCCGGAGAGACCGGATACGTCGTAGCTCATGACCTGGCCCGCGGCGTCACCTCTCCAGTGCTTCAGCTGCCCGTTCTCTATACCCAGGTCGAGAGGTTTGCTGGAAACGTCCTCCGAGAAGCTGAGGAATTCTTCCCGGGCCCCGTTGTTCCAGCTATCAGGTTTTATCCAGACTGATACCGTCCAGTCAGGCTTCGCGACCTCGGAGATATCAGCATCGACGTAACCCGAGCCGCTGAAGTAGAAATGATCTGTGCTGAAGACCCCTCCCGAGGTTCTTGTCGCGCCCGCGACAGCTCCGTTGAAACCGTTTCCGGAGTAGTCCTTCGCAGCACCTGAATCAGTATCGAGCCTCCAGAAACCGATCGGTGCCAGCGTATAATTCATGTAACCGATTCCGAGGTTGCCCGAGTTATCCTGTCTAGTCACGCTCGTGTAGTTGAAGACTCCAGTCCAGGCTGATAGATCCGAGATGTCGCTGGACTGTACATTGGTCTGTTCCTCTACAAGGAAGCTGTTTTCTGGCGTCGAGTTCCAGTTGCCTGCTGCGTCCCGGAACCAGACCCGGTATCCGAGAACTCCGCTAAATCCGATATTGTCCCAGGTGAAGTCCACCAGCCTTTTCGATGTCGTGTTCTGGAAGATCTCCGGAGAACCGTACGTGCCTGAGTAGTTCTGCCATGTCCCAGTTTCGTTAGTCGATAGATAGGCTCTGTAAAGCCCGGAATCCGCGTCCTGGAGCTCTGCGGTTATATTTACCTCCTGGCCCTCTGTTACCGCGCCCGAGGAGTTGTCCCCGAAGCTGTTCCAGTTCGGCGTCCTGTTATCGACGTAGAAATAGACCTGGTCAAAGTTCCAGTTGTCAGCAGTGTCGTTGCCCCAGACGATGATTTCGTGCTGGCCGGTTTCGAGAGGCCCCAGCGTTATGTTCGGCTGGAAACTTAAGTTCCCCGAAGAGTCAAGATTGTAGCTCCAGATGCTTATGTCCTCATCAGAGGTTACGTTCAGCCACGGCGTGAAATCACTAAGAGTCGTGTTGAGAGGTTTCGTGATGGTTATCTCAGGTTTTATGGTGTCAACGCTCCCGACGCTGAAAGTCTGAGTATCGGTAGAGTTGTACTCTCCCTCCGAGCCCCTGTACCATATCTTCCAGGCAACCGTATTTCCGGATACAGAGGTGTTCTGCCAGGTGAAGTTGGTCCATGTCCAGGCATCCTCCGCATTCACAGTCGCCGGAGAGCCGTAGAATCCGGTCTTATTCTGCCAGGCGCCGGTTTCATTCGTGGCGAGAGTCGCCTCGGTCAGGTTCACCAGGTCATATCCCTGTGCGTAGAGTTCGACCGATCCTGTCTCAGGAATACTATCAGTTTCCTGGCCCTGATCTCTCCAGTTCGGCGCCTCCGTATTAACCGTGAAGTACCTGATCGTCGAGTTCCAGTAGCCGTCAGTGCTCTCCGCCCAGACCTTTATGGAATGGAATCCGTCTCCAAGCGGATTAAGGGTCTCGTTTGGCGTAAAGCTCTCGTTGGCTCCTCCGTCCAGGCTGTACTTCCACTCCTGCACGCTGTCTGGCGAAGTGACGTTCAGCCACGGTGTATTGTCGGAGACTGTGTCATTGACCGGGCTGTGAACGTTTATGATCGGGGCAAGGCTTTCGGTCCAGACCTTGAAGCTGTCGATAACCGGAGTCAGCACCGGCGTGTCTGCGGTCATGTTAAAGTATACCTCAAGTTCGCCACCTCTGCCGTTAAAGTCGAGAGAGTAGTTCCTGGTTGTGCTTCCCGCATCAAGTTTGAATGTCTGGTTGTCTTCGCCGTAGAAGACCTGGGCCCAGCTCTGGTTACCGGATAAATTGATGTTCGAGGATGTAACCGTGAGGTTTGTCGGGGTCTCTCCTGCCGGAAGATTCAAGCTGCGGTTGTAGTCGCCGTTGAAGACCCCATCTGTTCCGTGGAAGTAGAGCTCACGGATTTCCGAGTCGGATAGCGCTCGGTGATAGAATCTGACCTCATCGATACCCCCGTCCCAGTTCTGGTCATTGTTGCTCGCCGACCCTACAGTAATGTTCTCCGAGTTCGAGTTGATGTCTGTAAATCCTGCGGAAACAGTATCCTGTAGAACACCGTCTATGTAAAGTCTGGCTTCCTGGGCGTTCCTGTCCCAAACACCTGTTACCAGAGTCCATTCTCCTGCGGCAGGTGCGGAAGCAGTAGGATTTATCCAGGTGGAGTCGGCCGAATCCCTGATGTAGAACTCGACCGTCCCAACATTATACCTCATTATGGTGACTCCCGGATTGCCTGTCCTGTCCTTCGAGAAAACTCTCCTTCTGCCTGAAAGAGCATCTGGTTTGACCCACGCCGATACAGTCAGGGAAGTGTCAGAAGGTATAGAGTCGATGCCAGTGGTTACTCTTCCATCGGTTCCATCGAAGTTGAACGCCTCTGTTCCGAATACTCCTTCCACACCTGTTGTGACTCCGCCTCTAACTGTCCCATCTCTGTCTTCGCCGGAATAGCCCTTTGAAAGTCCCTGGTCGAACCGCCAGAATCCTTTCAGTGAGTCGCCCGATGTCCCATTCAGGTAGCCGATGCCGAGATCGCCCGAGTTGTCGACCCTGTCAGCGGAGGTGGCGTTGAAATCAGCCGGGCTCCAGTCGGCCTGGGACGAAACTTCAGAAGTGGCGTTTGCAAGGCCTAGAAGAACTGTGACCGTGAAAAGTAGAGCTACAACTGTCTTGATACCAGTTGCTCTTTCCGTCCATGTTCTTCCCGGCTCCATTATTCTATTCAGCCTCTGTAAAGTTCTCCAGAGATTCCTGCTTCAGGTAGTGTAATTTGGCTCTTCCTACGGCTCTCTGCTCGATTTTTTCCTCCGCCTTCAGAATCTCAAGGTACTTGGCTGCAGTGGCCCGGCTGATGTCCAGGTCGTCCGAGATATCACTGATCGTGGAACCGCGAGGATGGTTTGCAAGGTACTCCAGAATTCTTTCTCTTGTTCCGGTGTTCAATTCCCTCCCCCGTTGGTTATCATTAATGCTAACTCCTTATGATAGACAATAATGATTCCCCGTTTATAATTCCTTCGAAAAATTAGGGCCTAAAATACGGTTATCACGGGTTAGAGACGTTTTCGCCCGTGAAAACTATATGTAGACAACGGCGACTCCGGCGACCTCACCCAGCAGTGCTACAAGAACCAGCCACTGGTAAAGCTCCGCGTTATCTTCCAGCCGGTCCTGCGCATTATCCGAAAGCCGGAGGGATTTGCCCGCCTGCTGGAAGGCGGTCGCGGCCTGGGCAAAGCTCGCCGCCACACCAGTAGTCGTAGTTCCCTTCGCGGTACTTAACGCTTCAACACTGTCGTTAAAGCTGGGACTGCTTATGATAGCCTCCGCCCGGTCAAAGTTCATGTTGGTCTGCCGCACATCCTTTGCCGACGACTGGAACACCAGCGTGGCGTGGACTGACACGATTAGAAGTGCCGTTGAGGCTATCACCATTACCTTCCCGAGTTCTCGCTGGTCGATCATGTACTCGTTGTGGAGTTCAGAAATCTTTGCCCGGATATTTCCCGTTTCGGGTAGCTTCATATCCTATAATCTTCTGCGACCGTTTAAATTGGTTAACAGGGCTCTAGTTCAATCCCGTATTCCCGATTCCATGTCCTGCAGTTCTGGCCGTAGACCCGTGTCTTCTCCGCCCATGAAGTTCCGATCGAACGATTATTGAGGCCACAGATCCTCTCTCCCAGGTCAGCACATTTTGCGGATATGTTCGCTACAATACCACACTGCGACTTTTGAACGAAGCTCTCTCGGAAGGACTCGTAGCCCAGGCAGCTGTCACCTGCGGGAATACCGTGGCAGAGCTTGGTCTCGGTGTAACAGGTCGAGTCCGCGGTGAAAACAGGGACGCCGTGAACCACCGCCAGGCCCGCGACGAGAATTAGAGCAGTAGCGGCGTAGAGGTGTTTTTTCCCAAAATCCGGCATCTCCATGTTGGTTTACTTACCTGCGTTATAAGTTTAAAACTACGCTTCTAGCAACAGGCTATGAGTCTCGATGTCTGGATGGTATTCGAAGCTGTGGCGCCTGACAGGGCCTCACTCGAGGACGCTCTCGAAGACCATGTAGAGATGCTTGAGAGCGAGAATGGTATAGAAATCTCAGAGAAGGAAACAGATGAAATCTCGGAGATGGAGAACCCTCACCCCGGGCTTGACAAGGGTTTTTCGAGCCTGACAGAGATAAGGGCTGAAGTAGAGGACTTTGCAAGACTGATGGAGTTAGTCATCAACTACGGACCTACCTACGTCCAGCTTGAGGGTCCGGACAGCTACGAACTTGGCCTCCGTGAGGGCCAGGAAGCTCTCCAGAACGTCGCGAACACGATGCACCAGTACGCTCAGAAGGGAGCAGGAGGAGTGCTTATTTCAAGAGCATCAGAAGAAAACTAAGCTATTTAACACTCAGCTAGACAGAAAAGACATAATGAGGAAACTGCTCGCCGCCGCTCTTGTCGTGATGTTTGTCTGCACGGCAGCGGCCACCACGGTTCAAAAAGAGAAGGTGAAGGTCGATCTCTCGACCTCAACTGTGAAGGTCGACATGGAGATCAAAGACCTCACCTCGAACCAGTTCACTTACCTCACAAACTATCCTGCCCGGAACATACGCGCAAATATAGATGGTTCTCCTGTAGAATGTAGCATCGAGGACCGCACGATCGGGTCTGAGATCACCTGTGAACCGCCGGAAACGGAAAGCTTTGATGTCAACATGACTTTCAACGGCGCCGGATTTACCGACTCCCTTCAGGATGTCAAGGTCTTCCGGTACAGGCAGTCCTTCTACCGGCCGACCCAGAACTACAGTATGAAAGTTATTCTGCCCAGGAGCTCGGGTATACTCAACGATCAGAACATGTCGATACCTGTGGTTTCTCCAGGAAACGCGGATATAGGAAGTGATGGTCGCAGAATCTTCGTCAGATGGAGGATGAATCCCGGTCTGGGTGACAGTACAGAATTCCAGGTCGCCTACGAGGAGTTCTCAAGCCCTGTCCGGCCACTCCAGTTCGTGGGTATAGCGTTGCTTGCGTTTGTGATGGCAGTTGGAGCTTACCTCGGGTACGTAAGACTGAACCAGGAGAGCATAGAGAACACGTATGAAGAGCTATCCGAAGATGGCATAGAGGTCGTCGAAATCCTGCGAGAAAACGGGGGAGAGATGCTGCAGAAAGACGTTGTCAATACACTCGATTACTCCAAATCGAAGATTTCCGGTATCGTGTCAGAACTCGAGGAGAAAGAGATAGTTGTGAAGGAGAAAGAGGGCAGAAGCAACAAACTTTCGATTTCCCGGTACTACAGGGGCTAACTACTTTGGCACCGTAATTGCAAATGTTCTATTCATGCCTCGATAACTATGTACGCAGAAACACCTGGCCTCTGTTCTGTTCTGGACTTCCTCTGACAAATTGAGACTTGCACGGTCGGCGGAGAAGCATGAAATCGTACCGTTAAAGCTCTTTTCCTGCCTGACCTGGTCTTCTATGTTCTTACAGAAAAGGTCTTCCTCTTCGTCTTCCTGACCGTTAAACTCTGCGGTGTATGCCATTAAACCCACGAAAAGCCCCGCGATAACTGTGGCGGCGATTATTTTCCAGTTTTCCATTTTCATTCACCGGAGGCGCTTACAGTAAGCCGGTCCTCTATGGATCTTCGGGAGTGAACGCCTTCCATCGTCCGGTTACCGTTTATGACTATAGTCGGCGTTTCAGTCACGTTGAACTGGTTTGACAGTATATCCACCATGCCGTCATCCATCCGTGTCGGTATCGAGAATACCAGTAGATCGTTGCCGTATCTTCTTTTCAGGAGCGTTAGCTGGCGGCCCATGTTTTCACAACCGGAGCAGTCTTCTTTTTCAAGTGTGGTTGTGAAGAAAAGTATGGTATCGGGGCTATAGTTACATCTTTCCCTGACCTCCTCAGCGAATATCCAGTATCTTATGCCTGAGAGTATGTACTGGCGCTTGATGTTCTGGAACTCCTGAGAGCTGAAGAAGCTGTCCTGCTGGTACTCCTGCACCAGATCCAGCCTCTGGTTGTATCCCGAGACGATATCTGTGAGCGCGATCCTGAGAACGCCGCAGGACTGGGTGTCGTCGGACCGGAGATAGGAGAGCTGCAGCTGGTTGCTTTCAAGTTCTATGAGGTCTTGCTGTATACCGGCATCCAGGGACTCGGACCGGGTCTGGTCCATCAGGTTGCTGAACATAACTCCCATTAGAAAGACCATGACCGTGAGAACGAGTGCGGCGCCGTACCTGTATTTCTGGACTTTTCTCATTTTTCATTACCTGCTGTAGATCACGTAGTTACACGTATCTCCCCTGATTTCAAAAGACTTTCCGTACCTCTGGTTGAGCCGGTTCTCGAACTCTTCTATACTGCTTAGGCATTCCCTGTTACCTCTGCAGTCCCAGTAGCACTGGTTAATGGCCCAGTGATCTATCTCTCCTCTTTCCTCCTCGAAGATCTCGGAAAGCTCAGGCGGCGGTAACTCCTGGTATGAAAAATCGGCGTAAAGATTGGTTGCAGGATCATTAGTGGCTATCCTGCCCTCGAGAGTGGAGACCTCCCCGAGAAACTTTCGGCGGTCAGGATTCTCCCATGTCACCGCGTTGAAGGTCGTCATGAAGCTGTAAGACATGACCGCGATTATGGCTGCAAGGAGCAGCCACTCGATCCGAATCTTTTCCAGATCGATCCGCTCCTTTAACTCCAAAAGCCCTCTCGCAGAGAACACGGCCATAACCGGGAGGAATGGCAGGATGTAACGCTCCAGTTTCAGGGGAAACACCCCGAAGAAAACGTAGAAAACTACAAGTCCGGAGAAGAACGCACCATAGTTCCAGTCCCTGTCACTGAAGACCGCGTAAAGTCCGACCGGGAGGAATATCTGGAGAGGATTCGACCTGACCGCCCCGACAAGGTAGTATGCGAAAGCAGTGTAGTCAGCGCCCGCAGCAGCTGTGTTGCCAGCGCTTACCAGGAACGGTTTCAGCATCGACCCCTCAAAGAACTGGAGGAAGAGCATGTACGGGACGACTATTAACGCTACAGCCGTTGCAAACCTGGAAATACTGTTTATTGAACTCCTCAGGTCACCTCTCTTGATTCCCCTGGCAAGTATGAAAACAACCGCAGCTACCCCCACGAGCGCGGCAGGATACCTGAACAGGAAGGCCGAGGCCGCCAGAACCCCTGCCGGAAAGTATTTTTCCCGGGTGACCATGTAGAGAGACGCGAAGATCAGTATTGAGGAGGGTATTCCGGTCAGTATTTCAGGTGTGAAAAAGTAGTAGACATGTGATGCCGCTACTATTCCCGCGGTCGCGATCGCCTCCGTCCTGCCAAACAACCGGTCCGTCAGAGTGTAAAATATTCCGATTCCGATCGCTGATACTCCCAGACCTACCAGTCTCGGGTAGCCCAGCATCGGCATTCCCAGTTTCCAGAAGAGTCCTATAATCATCGGTACTCCCGGACCTCTCAAAGCGGACCAGAATCCGTATTCGCCCATGGAGTAGATGTATTTGCCGGTGGCGATGTAGATACTTGAGTCCCAGAGCAGCGGTTTCTGCCATATTGCTGCGATCAGCACCAGCTGGCCGAGTATAAAAGCGGCTATTATAACGCTAAGCATCCAGTTCTGCTCCAGCCATTCTCTGAATTTTACCATCTTCCCTCTCTCCGCAGCAGGAAGTCAACCGTGACTTTGGCCCACATAAGTCCTATGAATAGGAAATACCAGAATACATAAATTATGACAGGAATGTATCCATGTTCGAAGAGTTTTTCCTCAGTGTGGATCGCAGAAAGGTAGGAGACAAATATTGACAGGAAGAATAGCGATCCCAGCAGCATCCAGGTGACCACGTCAAAGCTGATAACTGACCAGTAGAATCCGGAGAAAATACCCTCCACCGTTATCTCATCCAGGTTCAATGTTATAGCGTCCAGACCCACTGCGAGAAAGTCCAAGACAAAGCTGTACAAGGGCTTGAGGAGAAGGTAGGAAAGTAGCGACAGTCCCGCAATTGAGAGAAATCCCTGCGCCAGCTTCGACGGTACCGCAAATATTCCGAAGTCACCGTACTCCGGGTTCATCATCATGTGCTTGTACTTGAGTATGTTTTCGAGCGAGCCCCGGTACCACCTGTACCTCTGGTTGTAGAGCTCCTTCAAAGTTGCCGGAGCCACTGTGTGAACTTCTCCCTTCCGGGAGTGTCCGACCTCCCAGTGCTGTTCCTGGAACCGGAAACATATCTCCTGGTCCTCCACAAGAGAATCCTCGTCAAAACCTCCCACATCTTCCAAGATTTCCCTCCTGTAGATGCTGAGCGGTCCAGGAGTGACATGTATGGAGTCTATCAACCCCATGACGTTCCGGAGGAATATTCCAACCATGTATTCTACCCACTGTAGCCTCTGAAGCAGATTGCCTGGTTGATAAACTTTCATCGCGGAGGCTATTCCTGCCTTCTTGTCGTCCATGTCCGCCACTATATTCTTCACGGAGTGCTTGTCCAGCCGCGAATCGGCGTCGACACACGCCACCAGGTCTCCCTCGGCCTCTGCAAGACCTGTATTTAGTGCGGCACCCTTGCCCTGGTTCTCTTGGTTGATCACAGTTATATCGTGCTCTTCACTGTATTCCTCGACTATCTCCCTTGTCTGGTCCTCGCTGCCGTCGTTGACCACAATAATGTCATACTTCTCTTCAGGGTACTCTATACCGTCCACGGACTCTATGGTCATGCCGATGGTGTCTTCCTCGTTATAGGCCGGTATTATCAGGCTGACTGATGGCCATTTCTCGGGCCAGTCTGGGTCCTGCCTGAGCCGTCCTTCTTCAAGGAAAACCAGGAGCAGGAAGAACGAGATATACAGGATTACCGCGTAGATAACCCATATCAGCTGCCTGAGCATGAATTGAGTGAATCTCTAAGAAGTTAAATAAACTTGGAATCAGTTCTTCATGATCTCCCGGAGGAAAACAGTCGCGTAACAGCCCTTTGGAAGGTCGAACTTGACCTTCATCTTGTTCTTGGTCATGTTGAGATCGTCCTCGTCAATATCGACAACCTCAAAGTTCCTGAAGTCCGCGAATGCACGCCTGTAGCTGCCTTCACTCCTCAGCTCTGGGAAGTCCTGTAATCTGAAGTCTTCCTGGTCGACCCCCTCTTCCTCCAGGATTTCTTCCAGGATGTTCTCGGGCTTATTGTCCTTCAACTCCGTCTTGTACCCAACCAGAGGGATCTCATAGTCCTCATCGTACCAGTCTTCCTCGAGCAGCCTTGAGAGCACCCGGTTGTAGACCCAGGACTGGTACGCGTGGATAAACAGTTGCTGGAGTCCTTCCGGCAGCCGCTTGATCGCGCCCTTGTAGTCCTCCTCGTTCTTCGTGAGGTGGTAGAGAAGAGCTTTCTCGTATCGATAATGTTTCGGGAACTTCTCGGCCATGTCCTCTACCTGTCGCGTCTCCCAGAGTTCCTCCCGGACTTTCCGGATCGATTTATATTCCTCGTCGTAAGGCTTTGCGATGTATGTCCAGACCGCCTCCTCAAACTCTCCCCTGAGAATGTGTCTACCGACCTGATGTGTGATCGGCCTTGTTGAGCCGAATCTCTGGTCCCCGAAATAGTTGGGGAACTTGCCGTCAAGCTCGTCCACAACCTTCAGGGCCCGGTTCCTTATATCCTCTATAGGCATGTTCAGATCGCGGACTGTAATCTCGAACCTGTTTGCATCAAGATTCCCGAGACCTATGTAACCATTTTTGCCGACAACCTCAAGGTCAAACTCATCTGTAAATATCTGGTTGACATCTTCCTCCGTGACGCCCTCGATAGAAATATACTGCTCTGTAACCGCTCTTTTGTCTTTGTTTCCAGCGTATCCAACGCGCTTCTTCGAGATGTGGAGTATATTCGATAGAGTGTCGATTGCCTCCATCGTGGTCATGTTCTGCTTTCTCAGCTTCACTATCAGGTGGTCTCCTTCGCCCGTATCGTGGGATGCAAGTTCCTTGACTATGAAGTCGTTAACCTGCTCCTTTGTCTGTCCCTTTATGCCAGGGAGATCAGAATAGTAGGACCACTCAGGTAGTTCTTCCATTTTTCTAAAACACCTCTTTTCTAATCTCCTTCATTCTATCAATTTTAGCTCTCCTGTTATTGAATCGATTTTTGACTCTTCACCAGGCCCTATCCCGAGGGCGGTTTTTGTCCCCGGCTCAAGCTCGGTCATACCCGCATCGGTGACCAGTGCCGATGGAAGGCCTATGTCTTTGGACCTGTGGTGCAGCGTCTCCAGTTTCTCTCCTCCCAATCCCAGGGCAACTTTCTTCGCACCGGTCTCCTCCCAGTTCCGCTTTTTCTCACCTGAGGCCTTCTTGTAGGCCTTAAGGGAGGCGTGGCAGGCCTGGGCAATCATCTTACCGGTTGACATCCCCAGATCCTCTCTCAATACAATAACCTGCTTATAACTGGTCATAAACTGATTGTTCCTCGTCCAGCTTTAAGGTTGTTATCAACAACAGATTACCTCTGGAGTTTTAAGTACCTGTCGGTAACAACGAATGCTGGTCGAGCGTAACCAGTTGGGTCCGCCCAGATTCGAACTGGGGATCTTCGCCTCGCCTGCCAGGATCAGGCGGCACTCCGGACGGGTTCAAGGGAACCCGACATCAGATACCAACAAAATCCTGCTGTAAGGGCGACGTCATAACCAGCTAGACCACGGACCCGCAAATAGGTTAGCGACGGTAATTTTCTTTAAACCTTCTTCACCCAACTTCCTCTTCAAGTATAGGATCATAAACTTTGTCTTTGTGCGAGTAGTAGGGGTAGTAAACCTCTTTCACCGACGCTTCGGGGAGTTCCTTCTCGGCCTCCACCGCATCGATCTCGTAGTCGATGAGTTTGTCTGCTTCCACCTTTTCCTCCTGAATATCGATCTGGAAGACCGAATCCTCGATATCCAGCGAGTCCTGTGTCACCCTTCCTTTCTGCCTGAGACTATCGATCAGCGAGGTGACCTTCGCAAGCCCCATACCTGTCCGGTCCACGAGCTCACTCTTTGAAGCTCCCTGGCTCACAAGATCCAGAATTTCAGCCTCCTCACCTGAAACTTCTGGTTGCTCGGCCTTGATGTCACCCGAGGTGCCGTCAATGAGCACCTTCTTCTTGCCGTTATCCAGCAGGTAGAGAGGGTAATAAGCCACAGAGTACTTCTCTCCTGTCTCGGCCTCCCGCTGTCTCAACTCCGTTGTTGGCGGGAAGAGCTCTATATTCTCCTTTTCGACGTACTCCTGCGATGTCTGGGTCTCACCACCGTGCTTTGAACGGCGAGTTCTGACGTCAGTCATCACAGGATACTCGTTGCCGAGCACGAACGCAACGCCTGGTGGAAGCGACTTGATCATTGACTCTACTTCAGAGGTGACTCCTTCAAAAGACTTCGATATAGCACTGAGATCGTTAGGATTCGTCACGCGTAGAATAAACTGGGTATTGCATTGTGAAAGCACGTTTTTGTCGATTCTCGCAGGCCTCTGGGACACTACACCGAGACCGAGGCCAAACTTCCGTCCCTCCGACGCAATCTTACGCAGAATCTTGTTGCTCAGCGCCTGTTCAAATCCCTTCTCCGGAGCAAAGTTGTGTGCCTCCTCGATCACCATCAGGAACGGCGGTATCTCGTTCCGCTTCCTGAGATCGAACAAACGCTTCGCGAGCATGTACATGGTCATCTCCGCAGTCTCAGGTTCAACCGCCTTCAGGTTGACGATGGTGGCCTCGCCGGGTTCAACCATGTTCTCCAGATCGATCGGGTTCTCGCTCATCAGTCCGGACTCCTCTATCTGCTCCAGCGAGTTCAGGAGGTTCCACTTCGCAGTCGACTCCTCCTGGGACACCGCGTCCATGATGTCCATCAGGTTGTAGTCTTCGTCTTTTTCTCTGAGACGCTTCAGCGCGTTGTAGAGCACCCCCATCTGGGAGTTGGTCAGCGAGTCAGGGATGATATCCATAAGCTCCTTCTTCTCAAGGTTGACCGACGAGAACGAGATCGGCAGCGCATCAGAGTTAATATCCGTGTTCGGCGACAGCTCCGTCGCCTTGTATCCCTCGCCTTCCTCCGACTCAGGATTGGGGTGTCTCAGAGACGAGTATTCTCCATGCGGATCAATTATGAGCACAGGATAGTCTTCCTCGAGCAGCTCCTCGATGAGAACGCCCGTGAGATAGGATTTTCCGGCACCGGTCTGCGCGAGAACCGCAAAGTGCTTGTAGAAGTCCTCCCCGTCCACCATGATATCTATATCCGGGTTGGTCTCTAGGTTGCCTATCTTCAGTCCGGCCTCGTTGAGGCCAAGTGTATCCGAAATTAGCTCTTGATCGGCACGGTAGACAATCGAGTCCGGTTCAATAACCCGGCGAGGCGCTTTTGTGAGACCCTTGTCGCGGTACCCGATGATATTTGCGTTTGCGATTGTCTCACCGTCCGGGTGTTTGGTGACCTCTTCGACCTGGCCGAGGATCCAGGTTTCGTTGCTCTTCACGGAGATGAAGTCGAACTTCTTTACCTCCTCTGTGGCACGAAATTCGAATGAAGAAGTGTCGACATCTCCCTGGATGGTTCCTAGCTGCATCAGTAATTTTTGAGTCAGTTACTCAGATTCATAAATTCGTTGGCACTCCAGGGAACTGCTTTTAAGAGTCCGCTACCAGACGTTGATACATGAATCTCAAACTCTCCGAGAGCTTCCAGAAGGACCTGATGTTCCTTGGAGGCATCCTGCTCTTCATCGTTCTGGCCGCGGGAGCCAGTAATCTCATGACCTCCGACGACCCGGTACGTGTCGGAATGGTCGAGATCGAGACCTACTGTGCTGGTATTGACGCGGGAGTATGCCTCGGACTCGAGAGGAAGAAACACGTGACCTACAATTACGATAACTACGAGGATGCAGAACCGGGTACGCCGAACTACTACAGGAAGGTCGAATCCGAGTTAATGGCCCGCGCCTACAACACCTGCTCGGAAGATGTTACAGGCATGGAGTGGGCCTCAGAGGTCGAGTACGACGGACAGACCGCGGAGGAATGGTTACAGAACGACAACATACAGCTTCTGCCGTGCGAGCAAACTTTCTACCGCAACCTGACAGCCAATCCATAAATTAAAAAGCTTTCCGCGAATCTAACGGTAAGGCGACCCAAAATGCCAGAGGACTCAGATTACGTTGAGACGACTTTTGTAGCACTGAAGCCTGATGCGGTTAAACGCGGAATAGTTGGTGAAATAGTATCCACAATAGAGAACGCGGGTTTCAAGATCTCCGGCATGAAGATGGTCCAGGCCACTGACCAGCTTCTTGAAAAGCACTACGAGGAGCACGTCGACAAGCCTTTCTACGACGGTCTCGCAGAATACATGCAGCAAGGACCAATAGTGGCACTCGCGATCGAGGGAGTCCACGCGGTCGAGAACATGAGGAAACTGGTTGGTGACACAAGCGCGAAGGACGCCGACCCATCAACGATCAGGGGTCGTTTCGCCCACATGTCGATGGAGCACGCAGATGAAGCCGGAAGGCACTACAAGAACATCATCCACGCAGCGGAAGACCTTGAAGCTGCGGAGCGAGAGCTTGAAATCTGGTTCTCGGACGACGAGCTTCACGATTACAGGCACGCCCACGAGGAGGAGGTAAGATAATGACAGAGAAACGGCTCTACAGGTCGGAGACCGATAGAATCCTCGGCGGAGTCTGTGGAGGTATAGCAGAGGTATACGATTTCGATCCCGCACTGGTCAGAATAATCGCGCTTCTGCTGATTTTCAGCGGGATTTCACCACTGGTCTACCTTATTGCGTGGCTGATTATACCTACGGAGAGCAAGGTCAAGAGCCGAGGAAATGAAGAGTAGTGATCTTCAGGGATGGATGATATCGACGTAAAAAAGGCTGCAAAAATCGGGTTCGGTTTCGGAATAGGCTTTTTCGCAGCAGGTATTCTTGTATCGATAATCGGTTTCTTGCTCTACATCCCTGTAATGCTAGGCCTGTAAAACCGGTATAGGACTAAAATTGAACGCTGACGCACTAATCCCTGACTAGATTCAGGAGTTTCTGCACATCGATCTCGAAGCCCGCAACCTTTCTGTCGAGCCCCCAGTTTTCCACCACACTGTTAGAGAACTCGCCTATGACTCCTACATGTTCCCCTTCGAACATGATATCTCCGGAGCGATCCTGGCGGAAACATTCTTTCCCGGAAGATTCAATCTCAAATTCGACTCCGAGTTCACGCCCCAGAACCTGTAAAACCTGCCGTACATCAGTGTAGCCCACTCCATTGTCCGAGTGAACATATGCTAGCTTCCTCTTGTTCGAAACACCTACCGCAGAGTTGTCGAGTTCGGAAACATCCGCGACCTCGAAGAACTTCTGCGGGTAGCTCCTGTGCCTATTCCGGCCGAGCACCTCCATAAGCGACGGCAGTAGCCAGTTCCTCACAGCGGTATAATCCTCAGTTAGGGGGTTCGACATAGAGGCGATGTCTTCCTCCTCTAAGCCCATCTTTTCGAACAGCTTCTCCCTGTTTGAAAGGATGTAGGTATGAGCCTCCAGAGCCCCGGTTCCCTGGAAAATATCTCTCAACAGCCGTGTATAATTCTCGACCGGTTTCTCGTTACCGATCTGGTCGGCCTCCGGCAGCTCTGGCTCTATATTATCGTATCCATGGGCTATCACCACGTCCTCTATAACATCATACTGGTGCATCACATCGTTCCTGTAGGCGGGCACCTCAACAATGATCTTCCTCTTTTTCTTCTTCGCGCCGAACTTCATCCTCTCCAGCCGCTCGACAATCTCCTTCCCGTCGAGTTCAAGTCCGGAGACCTTCTGGAAGTACTCGATATCAAGCTCCCGCTCCTCCGGTTCGAGATCCGGCATTACAGTGCCGTCGACACCCACTGCCTCTATCTTTCCTCCTCTCTCCGCCAGCGCAGTCGCAAGGATATTCAGGGCCTTCATAACTGTTTCACGATCCTTTCCTGTAACATCGATGAAGATGTCCTGGGTTCCTGCAGAAACTTCTGTGAGCTGGTTGTTAATGATAGGCGGGAATGAGAGTACACGGTCTTCCGCATCCACAATTATAGGGTAGCGGTCCTCGTCCTCCAGTATCCAGGCGTACTCCTGTCCTTTCTCGTGCTCTTCGAGAATCTCCCCGAGCTGCATCTCTCTGTCATACTCAAGCGGTTTGAAAGATACTTTCTCGGGTTCGACCGCCCTGTATGTGAAAGGAGGCTCAACAGCGTCAAGGTCATGGAGGCCGATAGCGAGCTTGTCACGCCTTCTACCCATCGATTCATGGAGCTTCTCCTGTAGCTGTATCAGTCCGTTGATCATCCTCTCTGAAAGCTCCAGATCACGGACAACCGCACCGCCGATGTAAGGTCTTACGTCTTCAACCGAATCTTCAATCCTGATCTCCGTGCTGCCGTCCCGGATCCTGTATTCGTCCAGACCCTGCTCCAGCCCGAAGAATCCTCGATACGCGCGGGCAAGACCCTCCACTGACAGAAGGTCGGGACGGTTAGGATAGACCTCCACGTCCCACTTTTCGCCTTCTACGTGGTTCCAGTGCGCGCCCAGGAAAGACGCCTTTTCGTGGAGAAGCCGCTCATCAACCTCATTCTCCATTAGACTGTCGAACTCCTTCTTGTTTATTTTGATATGTGAAATTACGCATCACCTCCCGTCTTGTCCGGCCTCCATGCTGGCGTCTGTTCAAGTATTTCGATGTCGTTCCTGTAGAGTTCACGGATATCTTCAAGTCCTGCAGACTTCATCGCTATTCTCGGTATCCCTAGGCCCCAGGCGAGAACCGTAGCCTCGAATCCCAGCATCGGTTTCACCACTTCCGGCCGGAACATTCCCGCGCCGCCGAGCCCCACCCATTCCTGGTCTTTCTCATCCCACACATGCACCTCGACACTCATCTCGGTGTAGGGGAAGTAGCTCGGGACTAAACGGAACTCCTCGAACCCCATTTTGCTGAAGAACTCGCTGATGTAACCCTTCAGGTTCGTGAACGACAGGTCTTTCCCGACGACTATGCCGTCGGTCTGGTAGAACTCTGCGAGATGGAAGCGGTCGACTGTCTCGTTCCGGAAGTTCCTGGATACTGTAAAGAACTTCTTCGGCAGCTCCTCTTCATTTACATCGATCTCATGTATCCTCTGTATAGAGACCGCAGTAGTATGTGTCCTAAGAACATTCTTCTTTGCCTCCTCCAGCGACCAGTCGTATCCCCAGCCTCTTGAGCCTGTTTCCCAGCCGTTTTCATGCGTCTGCTTCACGTGATCGACCTTGTCTCCATAGCTTGAAAGGTCCGCTTCCGCAGGATCTTCCATGAAGAATGTGTCATGCATCTCCCTTGCAGGGTGGTCCTGGGGGGTATAGAGCGCGTCGAAGTTCAGGAAGCTCGATACTATGAAGTCGCCAGACATCTCCTGGAAGCCCATTTCCAGCCACTTCATCCTTGCCTGATCTATTATGTCCTTGTAGAAATGTTTCTTGCCGATACGCGGGGTCTTCACCGATGCCTCGACATTAAAGTCCTCGTCGATTTCGCCCAGTTCTACCGACTCACCCTCCGCAGTGATCTCGATGACTCTCTCCGTTTTTTCCCGGGTTCTTACCAGCCCGCGTTCTTCAAGGTCGGTATCGTAGTTCCGGGACTCCAGCTTCTGCCGGACAGGATCGCTGTCAAGATTCTCCCTGCCTTTCCTGGTGAGCGATGCCTCGCCGTCCTCGAGCCTCACCCACGATTTTTCTCTCGCTTTCCCTAAAGCTACGTCGAGATCAAGGTCTTGGAGATCAGAAAGTTCTCTGGATTCATCTTCGAGCCTCTGCACCAGCTGGTATTCCGGGGAACCGTGCTCCAGAACATCTCTGCCCGCGTCGGTAAGTTCGTGCGTTAGTTCATCCTCTTCCTGTATCTTCGCGAGCCCTTTCTCTTCAAGTTCCAGCCCGGCCCTGTGAACCATCGACTGGTCGTATCCCTCTTTCTCGAGATCCTCAATCTTCAGGGAACTCTTCTGCTTGAGCTCCTCCAGAATCTGGATTGCCTGGCTTGAAAGCTTCACGTCTGGAGTAAAACAGTGAATTCTTTAATAATTACGCAGTCTCAAGTACTGCGGCAGCCACTATCAGCACAACTCCCAGTGCAACCAGTTTCAGCAGGTCGAGCCATGTATCCTTCTCGAAATGTTCCCTGTACATCGCGGCAGACATCATCGTGCCCGCGATCCCGGCAATGATAAATCCCAGCATCTCCAGCGATGCGTGTGGAACGTACGCGAGCGGTAGCACCGGGGTCTGCTGGAAGATATCCGCGAGAAATACTCCGAGAACCGAGGCGTTCCAGGTCAGTATGAAAGATCCCGCGGAACCAACTACAACTGCTACCGTAAGTATCCCGAGGAAAACTATGATGTTGTTCAGGAATATCGAGCCGAAGGAAACAGGGTTTACAGCGTTACCGGTCGCGCCTATTATCTGGTTCTGTAGCTGGAAAACGTCGCTGAAATAGAGAGCCATTATGAAGAATGCGACGACCTCTCCAAGGAAAACCGATCCGTAAACCATGATCTCAGGTATGTGAGGTGCGGAGTTGTTTTCGCGTTCCAGGAAGTAACTTGTAAGAGGATAGATCAGCGGTATTGCGGCGAACATGACCCCGACTATGTCGGCCTCCGAGGGGAAAAGCCACCTCGCGGCCGCAAAGCCCGCGAGTCCGGAGAGAAGGCCTAGACCCACGAGAAGGGCAAAGTTCTCCTCTTCCTCCTCTCTCAGTATAAGCTCCGGGAGCATGTCAAGGGCTTGACATTGCCAGTTTAAAGCATTTATCAAACAGGCAAGAACACCCTCCCTGAGGACTCAGTCCAGGTTCTCCCAGTCCTGGAGCCAGTGTTCTACACGCTCTCTTTCACCGTTCCGAGCCCCGGTCAGGTCACAGTAGTAGTCGACCAGCGCTTCCTCCTCTGCAGGGTCCACAGTTGCGCCGCTGGGACGGTAAAGACGTGCCGTGCTCACGTCCTCCAGGATAACTATTGCACCCGTTTCACCAGCCCAGTGGATCTTGGAACCGGGCTCAACCGGCCTATAGTCCGGGTTCTCAAGCTCTGTTAGTTCTCCAGGAGCCTCTGCATCCGGATTCTCGAGATAACCCTCAAGACAGCGGTATCCATTCATTGATTCTCACCTCCTTTCTTACCTCTAAAGGTTTTAAACCAGTCGGAAACAGAAGATAGGCATTAGTCACTTGGGAGCCCACATCGGAGCTCCCTGGATAAATTGGCGGTTGACCACCCTGTCTGAAAATCTGAATACACGTACGCGAGACGTGCTAAGAGCCGTCCCGGCACCAGCCGGGATTACCAGGCAAATTGGCGGTAAAACCCTTCGGCAATTTTAGCTCTCATACTAGGATTCTGGAGCAACTCAGGCTTAAAAAAGGTTCGGAACTCTGGTCTCAAATGTCGTTCTCCTCAACGTACTGTTCGACCTTTTCCCGGGCATCTTTTCTCTTCTGCTGGTGCTCGACAAGGAACTCTTCTATGCGGTCCTTCGCTATCTGTTTGAGTTCCCCGGAAAGCATCTCGCCGGACTTGTATTCCTGCTTGATGCGTCCCAGTTCATCATCGTCCCGGATCAGGTGGAACGCGAGCAGCTCGAAAACCATGTCCTCTTCAATCTTCGCACCCTTCTCTCTGTGCTCCTCCAGAGTATCGCGGCCGCCAGTCTTGGCCTCGTCTATCTTTTTCTTCGCCGCCTCGACCGAGTCAGTCAGTGCGATGTACGACTTCGGATTGCTCGAAGACATCTTCCCACCCTGTAGTCCGCGCATGAACTTGTTGTAGGTCGACGCGGGCTTGTAGAAGTCGAGGTCGCGGAACTTTCTAGCGACCTCACGGGTCAGTCTTATGTGAGGATCCTGGTCGACACCTACAGGAACCACTGTCGGTTTCTTGCCTCCTTTCTCCGGGAACTGCGGCCTCAGAATATCGGCGTACTGGGTCAGCGCAGACGCAATCTTTCCAGGCTCCGCGCTTCCATAGGTTGCCTCAACTTCGTTCTGGGTTAAATAGCGGGAGAACATTTTGCTCCTCACAAGGTGGTCGTTACCCGCCTTTGACTGGAAGTAGAAGTCCATTTTGTCAAGATCTATTCCCAGCGCTATGTAGTTCGTTAAGTACTCCTTTATCGCGGTCTCTCTGGCATCCTCGAGAGGTATTTCCCTTGTAGCGTATGACTCTATATCCGCGACGGTTAAGGTCAGGCGGGCGCCCATGTCCTGGTACATCTTCATCTGGTCGACCACAATTTTGTGACCGAAATGGGCGTCTCCCGACGGCATTATACCTGTTATAGCCGCCACTTCTTCTCCGTCTTCCCTGGAATCGAGAAATTCTTTCATGCCGCGGTGGCCGAAGATTATGCCTCTGGTTATGTACCGGTGGTCAGGCATCCTGTCCGCGATCTCATCTATAGGCGAGATACCGAACTCTTCCATCTTCTGCTTATAGTCTCCAAGTTCAACGTCTCCCCATGGGTCTATCTCTGGCATATGTAGGTAAGCGGCTAGAAGAATTTTAAATCAGAGGTTGGAGGGAATCTCTATACTCTTCGCCTTCAGGCCGATTATATCCTCGTAGCCGTTGGTCGACATCAGGACGGGATAGAAACTCTCACCCGCCCGTAACTCTTCGCCATCTTTTCTCGCAAAGACTTCTCCCTTTTCAACCAGTTCAAAGTTCCTGCCTAGGAACTCGTATCCCTTTCCGGGAACATCTTCGATGTACTCGTAGAATTCTGGATCCGACCTCTCGAACTCCGCATCTATAACTCCCTCGGATGCAAGAAAATTGACCAAGATTTCATAGGCCATCTCGGCCGCCTCCTCAGTTCCCTGCGGACCCACCTCGACTATGACTCCTTCCGCACAGGTTCTAGTTGTTCCAGAACTCTCGGGAAAACGCACCGCATTCGGGACACCAGTGGATCTCACCATCGAAATCACCGTGTCATCGAGCTCCGAAAAGTTTGTGAACGGTACTGGCTGGGAACGTGTGGAGTGAATGTCCAGCAGTTTCGTGCCTTTTATCTCCGCGTTTATCTCGGCTGCCAGACGCTCCTCATATAAACCACTTTCTGGATTGCCTGGAAAAGACCGGTTGAGATCTGTATCTATGAAACGTGTGTCTTTTTCGAGTGCTTTCTCGTTCGCGATAACGAACTTTACAGGGATTTTGACGTTCCAGCCCTTAGAAAGAAACCGCTCGATAGCCTTCTTTCCACAGGGCTCGTCGCCGTGTACCGAGCCCACAACACAGTACTCGGCTTCTCCATCTCCAAGTTTCTCTACCTTCATAAAGTCTCACTTTGAGCGCAGGCGGGATTTAAATTTTTACGAGTATTTCTCCAGGGCTTCCAGAACGGGCAGTGGCTCCCCCGACATGTATCTGACGAATGCTCCTCCTGCTATCGAGACATGAGAGAAGTCGTCAAGACTGTGGTCGAAACGCTGTACCAGTGACGATGTATGGCCTCCACCCAGTACCGTGAAACTGTCGCTTGAGGCTATAGCATCTACTATTGCCCTAGTGCCCTCCGGGTAATCCTCGAAGGCTCCCATGGGGCCCTTCATAACTATTGAATCGGCTTCTCTCATCTCCTCCACAAATCTTTCCTGCGTCTTCTTCCCAATATCCCAGGTCATCTCGTCTTCCGGGACCTCTTCTACACTGTAGTTTCCAGAGTCGGTCCTGACGTCTTCCGGGAGGACAATCTTGTCACCGTGCTGCTCTATCAGCTCCATCAACTCTTTTTCGTTGCCGTCGAAGCCCTGTTCCTCTATCCACTCTGCCTTTTTCCCCAGATCATTCCCCTCAAGCTTCAGGGCCAGTTCTCCCGGTATTCCCCCGAGAAGCACTTTTTCCGCTCTATCAATCATCTGCTCCATCATGCCGATCAGATCCGAAGGTTTCTCTCCGCCGAGGACAAGCAGCGGTGATTCCAGCTCGTCTCTTATCTTCCTGCAGCTCTCGGTCTCCCTTCGCAGAACAGGACCTGCATAAGAGTCCAGCAGAGGGATAAAACCAACGAGAGAGCCATGTGACCGATGTGCTGCGGAGAAGGCATCGTTAACATAGATATCGAAGTAGGAGGACATGTTCTCGACAAAGTAGTCGTGGGAGTGCCTCTTTGCGCTCAGGGTCTGGAGCTCCTCCGAAAGAAAGCGGACGTTTTCGAGAAGCACCACCTCACCGTCTTCCATCGACGCGACCGCTTCTCCCAGTTCCTGTCCAAAAAAGCACCTGACAAAGCCGATCGGTTGATCGAGTTCTTCCGACATCAGTTCGGCATGTCCCTCAAGCGACATGAAGTCCTTTCTCGCCGGCCTTCCCTGATGCGCAACCACTAGCGTCCGGGCGCCGCGGTCGCTCAGTTCCTCAATAGTTTCGAGGTAGCGCCTGAATCTCACTGTCTTCAGGGGAGCTCCGTTCTCAATCGGGAGATTCAGATCAGTCCGGAGCACCACTTTTTTTCCTGCTAGTTCTGTTCCGTTGAGCTTCTGCATCAGATCACCAAAAATTCTATATTACGAAGTAATACTTGCTCATTTTTAAGCTTTCCATAGAGACCGGGAAGCTATAAAAGAATGGTAAACTCGACCTTATACTACGTGATTGACATGCCAACTAAGGGTGGACGTTTTGGATGTGCCTCGATCAACTGAAGTTCTAAACCCTCACTCTAGACCTACTTCTCCAGGGATGCACCAGAGATGAGCGATAATACTGTAGGGAAACTGAAGGAGCTGGCGAAGCGGCGCGGGTTCTTCCTTCCCTCAAACGAAGTCTACGGGGGAACCGCAGGATTCTACACCTTTGGACCTAACGGTGCCGCTCTGAAGAGAAATATAGAGGACGCCTGGCGCGAGAGGTTCACCTATGGCGAGGGTCACCGCGAAATCGAATCCCCCACCGTAATGCCCGAGGCAGTTTTCGAGGCCTCCGGACACCTTGAAGGCTTCGACGATATGATAATAGATTGCGAGGAGTGCCAGACCTCGCACCGGGCCGATCATCTAATAGAGGACAATACCGATATTGAGGAGGCTGAGTCGCTTCCTGTTGAAAAAGTCGCGGAACTCATTTCGGAAAACAACATCCAATGTCCGAACTGTGGTTCAGAACTCGCTGGAGCAGAGGTAGAGGACTTCAACCTGATGTTTGAGACCAACATAGGTCCCGGATCATCGAGCCCGGGCTACCTGAGACCGGAGACCGCGCAGGGAATATTCGTTGAATTCCCGCAGCTGAAAGAATATGCGCGCAACCAGCTGCCGTTCGGAATAACACAGATCGGGAAGGCCTACAGGAACGAGATTTCGCCGAGAAAATCCATCATCCGCGTAAGAGAGTTCACACAGGCAGAGCTCGAGCACTTCATCGACCCTGAAGAGGACGAGCCAGAACTTGGGCACGTAGAGGAGGTGGAAGTAGAACTCTACCCGATCTCCGAGCAGGAGAAAGAAGACGGCGAAATCATAACTACAACTATTGGAGATGCTGTGGAGGACGGTATTATCGAGAGTGATTGGATCGGCTACTATCTCGGCATCACGAAGAAATGGTACGAATCGCTTGGCGTCAACATGGAAAAGTTCCGGTTCCGGCAGCACCTTGAAGGTGAGCGGGCGCATTACTCAGAGGACTGCTGGGATGCTGAAGCCTTCGTCGCGAACGACTGGGTGGAGCTTGCAGGCTTCTCTTACAGGGGATGCTATGATGTCAGCAAGCACCAGGAACACTCCTGCGAAGATTTCACTGTCTTCAAACCCTACGACGAGCCGAAAACCGTCGAGAAGGTAACTGTAAGTCCGGACATGGGCTTCCTGGGCCCGGAGTTTGGCGACCAGGCTGGAGAGATTGCGGAAGAGCTTGAAAGACTCGCAGAAGAGGAACCCAAGAGGTTTGAAGAAAACGACGAGATAGAGATGGAGATCGACGGCGATAATGTGGAAGTTCCGGTTGAGAAGATCGGATTCGCGAGGGAAGACGTTGAAGAAGCAGGCGAACACGTACTGCCCCACGTCGTCGAACCCTCCTTCGGTGTTGACAGGCTTCTCTACACGGTCTTGGAACACAGCTACGACGAGGATGAGGTCGACGACGAGGCAAGGAAAGTTCTCAGGATCAAGCCGGATATCGCGCCTCTAGATGTCGCGGTGTTCCCGTTAATGGACAGGGAGGGCATGGGAGAGAAAGCCAGAGAACTCGCCGGAGAACTCAGGAACCGGGGTTTCTCGGTGAAGTACGACGACTCCGGTGCGATCGGCCGGAGGTACAGGCGGCAGGACGAGATCGGGACTCCAGTATGTGTCACGGTTGACCACCAGAGCCTGGAAGACGGTACAGTTACCCTGAGAGACAGGGACTCAACCCACCAGGTCCGGGTAGATATCGAGAATCTCGAGAGCAGACTTCGAGAGTTCCTGGAGACCGGAGAATTCTAGGCTGGTAAAAGCCTCTGTACTCTAACGAAACTAGTTTGATAAAACCTCTCTCCGCAACATTTTCCATGGCCGAATGTTCAAAGTGCGGGAAGGAGTCTATGTCTTTCACCTGCCGCTACTGCGGCAAGAAGTTCTGTTCCTCGCACCGATTACCTGAAAACCACGATTGCGAGAAGATGGAGGAAGAGGTTGAGAGACAGCGCGAGGAGACGGATAGATGGTTCCAAGAAAAAGATGTGCGCGACGATTTAAAGCCCAATGAGCCCAGAAAGCCATCAGCGCTTGAAGACATGGCAAAAACTCTAACCGGTAGCGCCACACTCGGCATAATAACCATTACTGTGCTGGCCTTCCTGGTCCAGGGCTACTCTTCCGGCTTCACAGATCTTATGCTCTTGAACCCTTCACTTGACGCAATCCTTTCCCGACCATGGACCCTAGTAACAGTAATGATTGTTCACGCAGGCTTCTTCCATATCTTCGCGAACATGGTGACTTTCTACTTCTTTGGAACACCGCTTGAGCGTATAGTAGGGCGCCGCGACCTCCTCGTGTTCTACATCGGTTCCGGAGTACTGGCCTCGATAGGCTACGTTGTCTTCAGGAATATTCTTCTCCAGTTCTACGGCTCGACTCTCGGAGGAGTACCAACACTCGGAGTTGCCGTGGGAGCATCCGGTGCAGTAGTCGCCGTCTTTGCCGCCATCGCGGTGCTTTATCCCGAGGCGGAGGTGCTGCTCTACTTCTTCATCCCGATGAAGATCAGGACCGCGCTCTACCTTTTCGCAGGAGTTGAAGGCATCAACCTCCTTACAAAGACGGTCGGGATCACGCTGCCCCTGATAGGGAACTTCGCCTCCTCCGCACACCTCACAGGTCTCTTAGTAGGAGTCTGGTACGGCCGGAGGCTCAGGCAGAAGTACAACACGAAGACAGGAGTGCTGGATCTTCTGGGTTACTGACTACTCAAGCTCTATGTTGTAGATACCGTTTCTCACTTCTTCATCCGCTATCAAACTTACCGTTTCATCAAGGTCATCAAGTGAGTCCTCGTATACAGGCTCTCCGTTCTCGTATACTACCAGCTTTCCATCGCTATATTCGGCGTCGAGAGAATCCAGTTCCAGGAAAGTAGTGTCCAGAAGTACGGTGCAGCCTTCTCTAGTTTCTGTCACGTCCGCAAAAATCGGGCTGAACTCTCCAGCCTCCTCTAGCTCGTTTTCGTCTCGTACGTATTCGTTCATATCCATCTCTGGGTTAGCAACTATCTCATCTGAGGGAGTTCTAAGACTTGCTGCAGGAATTTTCCTAGGTATCTCTCTGTTGGCGTAAACCGGGACCAGGAAGTTGTTTAGGATTGCCTGATCCTCAACAGCGTCCAAGTAGTCCTGCCTCGCCTCTTCTATTTCCTCCTCCAACTGCTCTTCATCTATCGAATCCTCCTGGATAAATCTTTGTGAGACCACCTGCATATTCTCAAGACGATCCAGCAGTTCAGTGTGCGTTTTCAGAGTTACAGGATACATATGAGGGTCCTCTGTGAACCGCATAAACGCCGCAACTCTATCATCGCCTCCAAGAAGCTCAAGAAGTTCCTCGTTCACAAAGACAGGATTCTCCTCATCCTTCTCGGCCAGCTCCTCCTTGAAACGAAGAGCAGCCTCCCAAGCTTTTCTTTCAGCATCTTCGATAGTGTCGCTGAGAATTATTGAAGTAGTGATATCTTTTGCCAGCACATAGGCTCCGGTCGTAACTGCGTCAAGCGGAGGATCATCATAACGTCGGAATTCAGCATTAACAGCTGTCTCGCCGCTCAAAGGCTCATCAAGAAAGTCCGGCTCTCCAAGAGGTTCAAGCTCATCCTCTCCAACTATATTGTCCAAAGTAGCACGGTCCCGTGCACTCATCTACACATGTTATTGCCGAAGAGAAGTTAAAAATTCTACGGAGTAACCCGTTCGACTTCATAGTAGGTGACGCCTCCTTCTGAATCCACGACACCCCATAGCATCTTTGCGCGGATGTTGTGCGCGAGTCTTACAGCGCGGGACATTTCCTGGAAGCTGAGTGTGTGGTTCTCGGGAACAGCGTGGACCACCCACTTTGTGTGCTCCTTCTGCTTCTTGGGCCCCTCCTTGTACGGGTTGACGCCTCTCGGGTAAACGCGAAAGTGGGTGCCGAACTTGAAGCCGCTCTTCACTATGTAGCCCCTGTCTCTTAGATCGTCGTAGACCTTGTACGTGTGGTCGAACTCGTCGTCGATCAACGAGAAACGGGAGTAAAGCTCGTCCCGGGAAAGTTCCTCCCCGTTCTCCTTGACCTCGAGTTCTTCACGGTCGACAAGGTGCATCGCCTCCACGGGCGAAAGTTCGAGGACATCGTCGTTCTGGTATTTGCCGTAGTAGAACTCCTCATATACTTCCTCCGCATCTTTTTCATCCTCTACGCGGACGCGGGATTCCACAAGTTTTCCGGCTGTCATACTACTAGCGGAGCATATGAAACTTTTAAAGCTGGCTAGAACCAACTAGAGCCTTCTCTTTGAAGTTCAAAATTATCATCCTTGGTCTCTTCAAAGTAGTCTGACACCGTGTCGCCTCTAAGCACAGCCGCGGCCATCTCATCGAAGGCAGTTGAATAGACTAGTACATTGTCTTCCGACCCTGCAAAGCCAAAGGTGTAGGTATTAATCCCCTCCTTGTTGCCCGATACCTCTGCTAGATGCTCCGCCATCGATCCCAGAAAGTCTTCTCCAGCCTCTGAAACATATCCTCTAGTATCAAGTACGGCCTCAACATCTTCTCCAGAGAAATCATCTCGCACAGGTACTCTATAATCTATCTCAGTGACCTCATAAGAGCCCCCTAAATTACTACCGCTAACGTTAACGGACCAAGTCAACTCTTCAGCCACTAGTTCTTCAAATTCAAGATCTTCAATATCTCTTCTTACTCTCTCAGCTGGCTCAGCAATATCTTTTTCCAACTGATTCTCGTTCTTTTCCCTGCCTAGATGTGACGGGACTAGAACAATACCTCCAATACCCAGACCCAAGCCTCCAGCCACTCCCAAAGTACCAATAAGCTTTCTGCGCCTCATGTGATCTTTTACTACCGTAAGATATTAAAAACTATCAAGATCGCTCTGCTCAGATTCCTCTATTATGCGCTGGCAGGTCTTCCACGACCTTCTGGCCTCTTCAGGAAGATCGCCGAACTCTTCCAGGTACTGCTTCAGGAACTCTGTAACCTCTTCATCGTGCGCGTAACCCGACTTGAAGTCGAAGCCGTACTTTTGCTTCAGCTCCTCAACGTGCTTCTCGCGGGCGCTCTTCGCCACGATTGACGCCGCGGACACGACAGGATACTCGTCGTCCGCACCGTGCTCCGCGATGAAATCCGCCTCTTCAAACCGGGGTGGAAGCTCTTTTTTCAGCTTCTTGATAAAACGGTCGCCGTCCGGCTCGGGGAGATCCACGATGACACGATCAGCGCCGGATTCCTCGATTACATTTGCAAAGGCCTGTACTTCTATCTCGTTGAGATTCATGACCTGCCTGAGTTCATCGATCTCGGAGGCGGTGATCTCCTTCAGGAAGAAGTCGTCGATCTCATCCAGTTCTTCACGTATAGATTCTCTTTTCTTATCGGACAGCTTCTTCGAATCCTTGACCCCTAACTCTCTCAACTTCTCTACCCGGGATTCGTCGACCAGAAACCCCGCGACGAACATGGAGCCTATTGCGGGGCCTCTTCCTGCCTCGTCAACTCCGAGAATTTTAGCCATAAATCTTCTTTGTCCACTAGATTATTATTCCTGATCTTCAACCACCAGGTAGAAATTCCGGGGGTTCTCCTTCACACCATAAGTTCCTTTACTGCTCTTCAGGCTGCCCTCATACGTCCTTATGTTCTCACCGTTCTCGTCGATAAAGTTTACAGAACCTTCTTCCTCTTCAATTCTAACTATGTCGTAATCCGACCAAGGATAGACCTCTACCATCATTATCCCCTCGTCCTCGGCCGCCTCTACGACTGCACCATCTACCAATATCCTGTCTTTCTCAAGCATGGTCTCCCGGATGCCCTCATATTCCATCCCAGTCTCCATCCCCTCTCTTACTTCAGAACCCATGCCGCTGTGGATCTCTCCCTGTTTCCGGGGAGTCATTATGGCCTGGTCGCTGCCGACTAGAATTGTCCTTCTTGAAGACCAATTCCTGTCATCGTATTCGCGTGAAGGCACCGCCAGCATCCTGCCGTCGTCAAAGATCCGATCATCTATGTGTTCGTAAAGCTCGTCGAACCGTTTGGATTCCAGGACCATTTTCAGGCCCTCTGGTCTCCATGCCTTGGCCAGGTATCTTCCTGGCTCGCCCTCAATACAGAGCTTCGCCGGCCAGTAACCCTCATCGATTTCAGCAAACTCCTCGAGAACATCCTCGGGAGGGAAAATACCGAAGTCGGCTCCGTTCGTAAAATCCCGGAGATCATAGAGAAGCTTTTCCTCCTCCATCTCTTTCCCAAAACTGCCAACAGCACTCCAGTAATGAACGGATTCTCCTCCAACTCCTTTGATAGCGTCACCTTCTTCCAAGGACTCGAATACCTGGATATCCTCGTCTCCCCATGTACGCTTCAGTTCAAACTCGTTGAGTTCTTTAATCAGTTCATCTATTTCTTCAGATTCAGTTTCAGAGCTTGTGTCAGTGTCCATCCGTCTATATCAGTATCTTTTAATCGATATAAATCTGCTGACCCGGAGGATTAATGGTTTAAAAGAGTGCACTCCGGTTTCGTTTTATACAACCAGCGTTTCTATAGCGGGGTAGAGCAGCCAGGAGTGCTCGTCGGGCTCATAACCCGGAGGTCCGTGGTTCAAATCCACGCCCCGCTAAAACTTCTGAAAGTTTTATCATCATAAACCATTCAATGACTGGCTTTCAGCGCTTGATCGAACTTAGCGCCTGAAGTTCGGTTCACTAATCCACGCCCCGCTAACGAACTTCTAGATTCGAAGACAGCGAGGTTTTCTGTAACCAGCAACCATTAGTTGCGGAAGTTTCGATCACTTTCAAATCATAGACCGGCGCCGTTTTAAATTCGAGTTTTTAGAATTTCTGGACATGATATCAGTATCTCATTTAATTTTTGGGCTTGCTCTGGCATATATTTTCGATAGGAGGCTTGTTACAGCGTCTATTTTCTCTATCGTGCCTGATTTCGATGTCACTTTTGACTTCCTTTATCCTTTTGTCCACCGAGGAATCATGCATTCGATGCTCGCCGCCGGTTTTTTCAGCCTCCTGACCTATATAGGGACTGAGGACCAGTTCTCGGCAGAAAGCTGCGCTATAGGCTACATATCCCATCTTGCGCTCGACACTCTTACTCCTTCAGGCGTCCCGCTTCTCTTCCCTCTATCAAACAGTTTCTCGCTCTCCTTAACCTATGCAAACAGCCTAAAGTTTAATTCAGCGATAATAGCCCTTTCAGTAGGACTTATGCTTGTAAAGAAGAATACTGAGGTCTTCAGACCGTTTTTAAAAATTCTATGAGCTTTTCGAGGTTGTCTGGAACCCGATCCGTTAACTTAAATAAAGGTTGTGAAGAAGGAAATTGGTAAGGCGCAGCATCGAGACACTCGATGTTGCTAAAAGCAATATTTCTCGAGAGAGAAATTTGCGGGGGAAGGGACCAGATAGAGGGTCTCAATTAATGGAGAAAATAGGAAACGTCATAATTCGGACGATGGAAGATCTGTCAGGCATAGCAACGAATGGCTCAGCCCATATAAGGATCAACAAGGATATATGCGAACCCGAGAAGTTCCGGCACCTCTTCAACCATTTCTCCCGCGGAACAATTCTTGAACGCCTGGACCTCAATGTCGAGCCTCTTGAAACACGGCTTAAATGCGGCTGCGGTCATGAAGAAGCAGTCAACGATGACCATTCCGGATACAAGAAATGCCCTTCATGCGGCCGCTTCGCGGAAGTCCAGGACAACACCTACGAACTCGTGAGGCCGGATCCCTCCAAAGTAGGGAAGAGAAGAAGCATCCGGTTCTAGAGCACACTTAAAAAATTCTCGCATCCTCCTCACTATATCCCATGTCGGTTAGCTCTGCTAACCGTCTCTTTGCTCAAAGTTTGTGGGCCGGTAGCTCAGTCTGGCAGAGCGCGAGGCTCTTAAACACCTCAAGTCTCCGCAGGAGACGAGGACCCAGAAAATCTCCGATTTTCGATAGAGATACCTCGTCGTCGTGGGTTCAAATCCCATCCGGCCCGAGATTTGATATCCTCCAGAAAATCTTCGATTTTCGTCTGGGTTCAAATCCCATCCGGCCCGCATCTCTTTTACCATTTGATACCTAAATTCTGGTTATGGCCGAGCTATTCACCTTGATCGCGGCGGCCCTAATGATTCTTGCGGTCGTCGGAAGCTTTGTACCCATGATGCCCGGAGCGCTGCTTTCCATACTTGGTATCCTGGTCTACTGGTATGGCACAGGGTTCACACGTCCAAGCACATTTTTCCTGGTCGCCTTCATACTAACCAGTATCTTTGCGGTGGCGATGGACTATTTTTCCGGCGTGATAGCAGCGAAGGCCGGAGGAGCATCCGCCCGGACATCTATCATAGCAGGAGCTGTTGGATTCCTGCTCTTCTTCGTGCTCGGCCCTCTCGGTATCCTGTTAGGAGTGGTGGGAACCGTGTTCATCCGGCAATACCTCCTCACCGGAGAGAAAGACCGGAGTCTCAGGACCGCGGCCTATTCTGCCGCCGGCGTACTTGGATCCGCAATAATCCAGTTCCTGGTGACCGTATCGCTCCTGGTGGCTTTCCTGATTACTCTCGTAGTCTAGAGAAAAACTATTATCTTACAGCCGGGAAAAATGATCTATGGAGACCCCGGAATCAGAATTCGAGGCAGTTGCCACTCTCTGTTACATCATAGAAGACGGCCGAGTGCTCTTAATCTACAAGAAACGCGGAATTGGAGAAGGACTGTATAACGGGCCTGGCGGCAAAGTAGAGCAACATGATGATTCCCCGAGAGAGGCAGCGAAAAGAGAGGTGAAAGAAGAGGTCAGGGTTGAGGTCGAAGATCTGGAGAAGGTCGGGGAACTCGAGTTCTACTTTGGAGACAGACCATTCATGTATGGACATATTTTCAAGACCTCTGAATACGAAGGTGAACCAGAAGAAACTGAAGAGGCGCGGCCGGAATGGTTCGAGATTGGATCACTACCCTACGACCAGATGTGGGAAGACGACCGCTACTGGATGCCCAAGATGTTCAACGGCAAGAAAATCAAAGCGAAGTTCCAGTTTGACGAAGACGGTGACGAATTTTACTGGGAGAAATCCGCCATCGGAAAGGCCAGCTTCTAGACCATTTTCTCCGGGAAACCATTTACCTTTGTCTCGTATTCGCCGCCTTCGCCCGCGGCATTGAAACCGTATTCACGGGAGAGATCGATCAATTCCTCCACAGACTCCTCATCAAGGACTCTTCTCTCCCAGCTTTCTTCCAGTCCGCGTGCCGCGACCGAGGTAATCTCGACTTCAAAGCCTTCTCTCACAAGCCACCTCATGTAGTGTTCCTGATCTTCCTGCCAGAGCGGTGCGAAGACCTTCAGGCCAATTTTTTCCGCAACTTTCTCGACCCGGTCCCTCTGGTAGGTCGATGCGAGAGCTCCTGCAACAACTCCTTCGACATCGTATTCCTCTCTGGCCTTTCTCAGGACTTTTTCCAGGTCTTCCAGCTCTTCTTCTTTCTCTCCCTCCGTTTCCTGGACTACTAGAGGGATACCCAGTTCCCCCGCCTGTCTCTCGAGTTCTGAAAGTTGTTTCTTCGAGTCGAACATGTAGCTGTCCCTGTTCTCCGACCGGAGTGTCACCAGGCAGGCGATCTCATTGTTGCGGCGGCGCATCCTGTAAAGTGCGGCATTCGAATCTTTGCCCCCAGAGGTCAACACAGCTAAACGGTGATTTGGCTCCTCTCTCAGCGAGTTGAGATACCCCTGCTTGGAATCGAAGCCATTATCTTTTGCGAGCCTCTCGACCGCCTTGTCGAAGTTGCTTCCATACTGGGCTGCGGTCTTCTCCCTCCAGGCCACGTCTTCAGGCACCCCCAGCTCCTCAGCCGCCTTCCTCAAAACGTATTTCCGGTAGCCCTCCTTCATCTTGTAATCCTCCGGAACCATAAGTGCGTGCTCCACCAGGTCGTGGTCAAGGAATAGAACCCTGAGTTCGTAGCTGTTCCTCATAGACACGACATCGTCCCTGTAAAGGTCGCGATGGAAAAGCGACCTCAGTCCCGAGAGACATTCGCGGTTCAGGTAGTTCTCCATTCTCGAGTACCCGGCGTAGAGCTGCTCCGACCCCAGGCCAGACATCACAACTTTCTCGTCGCCGTTCAAGGCCAGGTGGAACGGTAGCGCCACTCCCAGCTTCACTACCGATGTTGAAGAGATCCAGTCCGCAAGTCTAGGTAGCACAGTCTCGACCTCTTCAAGCGAGGCATCGTAACTCCTGAGTTCCAATTCCATCTCTTCAGCAACTTTCTCCGCCCATTCTGTATCTCTGGGCGCATCAACATTACCGTGTTGTATTCCGGCAGTGTAGCAGGTGAAATCTCTCTCGAGTTCCTTTAGTGCGGCCGCAACCATAGTGGAGTCCACTCCGCCTGAGAACAATAATGCAAGTTCTCCATCTGGAACTCGTTTCTCAACTGCCTCCAGGAATTTTTCCTTTATCTCCTCGGCAGCCTCTTCTATACTTTTACCTTCTTTGACATCTGTCTCGAAGAACTCTCGCTTCCGGAAGCTTAATTCTCCTGACTCTATATCGTACCTGAGTACCAGTCGTGGATGTAGCTCCTGGGCCTCCAGGCCTTCCTTTTCCAGCGCCTGTTTCTCGGAGGCGAAGGCAAAAGGCTTCCTGGAATACCAGACAGGTTTCACCCCCAGGAGGTCACGGGCCAGTATAACCTCTCCATTATTAAAATAGGCGAAAGCATAGACACCATCAAGCAACTCAAGCGCATCTTTACCCCTGGCTTCGAGCAGCTCCAGGAGGAGTTCAGCGTCATTTCTTACATCCAGGCTGTATTCTTCCGCTAGCTCCTGCCAGTTGTATATCTCGCAGTTCGCCACCAGCGTTCCTTCTCTCTGGAGAGGCTGTTCGACATCTCCCACAACAGGATGAAGCACATGACCCAGCGGAAATTCGCCGCCATCAATTTTGCTGGAGCCACCCCTGTGTTTGAGGTGCTTCGCCAGTTTCTCTGCCTTTTCGCCACCCGTTATGCCGCACATGATCTAGAAAAAGGGTTGAAGCTTTTTGTAGCAAATCACTCCGCACTATAATCTGGACCGAAGTCGCTGATCTCTCGCTGGGACCTGTCGAGAGCCTCGTAACTTGCGATCACGTCCTCCATCTCGACCTCGACAAATTCGAGATCGCGGTCCTCAAGATATGCGAGCACTTTTTCAGTCATCTTCGGCGCAACCAGAATGCCACGGATGTCTCCCCGGAACTCCTCTTCTATCTCATCCACGTAGCGCTGGAGCTGGAGGACGGTGTTGTAGTCAGGGTTTCTCTTGACCTCTATTACAACGTAGTTGTCGCTCTCGTCGCGGGCGAAAACATCTATGAAGCCAGCAGGTGTCTCTCGCTCCCTCTCGATCACTTTCAGGCCATCCTCGACTATCTCCGGTTTCTCCTCTATTGACTCATGGATATCCACTTCGTGGCCACGAATCTTCAGCTCAGACCTGTCGACCATTTTGTCGACAGAGAGAAAATCAATCTCCTCAAACCTTATCTCGACAAGTTCCTCGGGACTGGAACGCCGGGCCTCAACTACAAGCTCGCCGTATTCCTCATCCACCTTTACATTCCAGGAGTCGACCTCGGGCTGCCAGTTCTTCGGCTGGTAGTTGTCAGGGCCATGGACGAGTAACGCAGAGTCCTGCTTCTTGATGACGATGCGTTCTCCTCTATCCAGTTTCGACTTCGCGCGGCCCTGGTAGTTCACTGAGCATAGACCGTTGACCTGGACCGTGTACTTGCGGGAGAGGTATTCTTGCAGCATCCGCTGGGCCTCCTCAAAATCTGGCTCTCGAGCGAACTCTTCCATGCCTCTGGGATGCCGGGGGAATTTTTTAGCTGTAACCTTTAACTTTCCAGGAGATCAAAACCACAATTTATGGATTACAGGATCAAAGACCTACCTCAGGAAGAGCGGCCAAGAGAAAAACTGGAGAAACACGGCGCATCTTCACTTACAGAGGTTGAGCTTCTCTCAATCGTGTTAAGAACGGGAATTCCCGGCAAAAATGTGAAGGAGCTGGCTGGCGAGATACTGAACAGTTACTCCCTGCAGAATCTGGCAAACCGATCGCTTGAGGACCTGAAGGGCTTCGAAGGCGTATCAAAAGTGAAGGCCGGACAGCTCAAAGCAGTGGGAGAACTCGCGAGAAGAATGCAGGTCGAGAAAAGGGAGAGGATTGAGTCCTTCTCAGACGTGAAAGCCAGAGTGGAGGATATGAAGTATCTCGAAGAGGAGCGGCTGCGTGTCTTCTACCTATCCTCAGGGAATGAGATTTTATCTGAAGAGAATTTCGAAGGCGGCATTGATTCGGTCAACATCGACTTCCGGAAACTGTTCCGGGAGGCCATAGGCTCAGGTGCATCCGCGGTAGTCTTGACACATAACCACCCCTCCGGAAACCCGGACCCAACCCCACAGGATATCGAGGTCACAGAAGAGCTGATCGAGGCCGGAAACAGGCTCGGAATAAAGGTGCTGGATCACGTAATTATCGGAGAAACCGCCTCAAGCATGAAGGCCTCTGGAGCCGCAGATTTCACGTCCTAGACACCCCCTTTAATACCTTTCGGTTAGACGTCACCACCTATTTAAAGATTACCCGTGTCTTGGTAGTTGTAGCTTTCTCAGGGAGGGATTCAAAAATAGATGGCCATGGACATAACCGACCACGAAGCAGTTCCGGAACACAGGAAACTTGATGAAGAAGAAACCGAGGAAGTGCTTGAGAAGTACGGTGCGTCCCGAGACGACCTCCCAAAGATTCAGAGGACAGATGCCGCACTGAAGCAGATGGATGCCGAGGTCGGCGACATTATAGAGATCCAGAGATCAAGTCCAACAGCGGGAGAAACCACCTATTATAGAGTGGTTGTAGAAGGGTGAATAAAGAATGCAAGAAGAATTCCTCTCACAGCTTATAGAACAGAATCTCGTAAAACATCAGATTGATTCTTACAACCGGTTTGTAGAAGAGCGGATCCAGTCAATTCTTAACGAGGTCGGAGAAATCAAGCCTGACCTTCCCGAGGGAGAGGAGCTTGTAATAAAGATAGTTGATGTCGATGTCAAGCGACCACATATTAACGAGGCCGACGGATCGGTAAGAAGGATCACGCCTAAAGAGGCGAGGATGCGTGACCTGACCTATTCTTCCGAGATCAAGGTTACGATGACCCCAATTTTCGAGGGGGTGCAGCAGGAGAGCGAGGAAGTTACCATCGGACGTATTCCGGTGATGGTCGGAAGCGACCTGTGCTGGACTGCCGACATGACAGAGGAAGAACTGAGGGAAGCGGGCGAAGACCCCGATGATCCCGAGGGATATTTCATAATTAACGGTTCCGAGAAGACAATTATCGCGATGGAAGAGTTCGCGAACAATAAGCCGGTTTACCAGCAGGACGATGATGAGCAGATCTGCCGCATCAATTCGGAGCAGAGCGGTTACGTACAGCGACATGTTCTGAGGCGAGACGACGACATTGTCAACATTTCATTCGCGAACGTCAAGAAGACGCCGGCGGTTGCACTTGTCAGAGCTCTTGGCTACGAGACCGACCAGGAGATCGTCGAGGCGATCGGTGAAGAGTACGCCAGCGATATCTATCTGAATATGTATGAAACTGATGCCAGCAACCAGGAAGAGGCCTACGAGTACGTTGCGAACAAGGCAGGGATCACCTCGGATATTGAAGAGCGGGTCGAAAGCATTCTCGACGAGTACCTTCTGCCGCACCTGGGACAGGATCCGGAGTTCCGGGACGAGAAAGCGCAGTTCCTCGCGAACCTGATAAGAAATACTATAGCGCTCGGAAAGGGTGACATCGAGCAGGACGACATGGACCACTACGCTAACAAGAGGCTGAACCTTGCAGGAGAGCTACTCGAGATGCAGTTCAGGAGCGTCTTCCTCGGGAAATGGGGTCTGCTCGCACGCATGAAGTATAACTTCCGTAAATCTGCTAAGCGAGGTAGACTGCCTTCACTCCAGTCCACGATTGTCGCGGACACACTTACGAAGCAGATAATGGGTGCGATGGCGACAGGTAACTGGGTCGGGGGCCGCACAGGAATCTGCCAGAGACTCGACCGCGGAAACAGGATCAAGACCCTTTCCCACATGAGGAATATTGTGTCGCCGCTGTCAAGCGAAAGACAGCACTTTGAGGCACGTGATCTCCACCCGACACAGTGGGGGCGTGTCTGCCCTATCAAGACACCGGAAGGTATGAACATCGGACTAAGAACCTACCTTGCTATGAGTGCCAACGTCTCCACGGGAATGAGCGAGATGGAGCGAAACTCCCTTAGAGCAAAACTGGAAGAAGAGGGTCTCGAAGCCCGGTAAACTGATACTATGATAATGAACCCAAACCTCGAAACAAAGGTCACTTCGCCGCAGGCGAATGTGGCACAGATGATGAAACTCTCTAGGTGAGTTTCATGACGAATGTATTCCTTGACGGCGAGCTTATCGACGAAATCGAATCTCCCGACGAGATCAGAGATGCAATTATAGAGAGACGGCGTGAGGGCGAACTAGAGAAAGAAATATCCGTCTATTACGCAGAGGACAAGGACGAGCTCCGAATCAATACGGACTCGGGAAGGGTCCTGAGACCTGTAGTTATCGTTGAAGACGGAGAGCCGAGGCTCACAGACGAGCAGCGCGAGCAGCTTGAAGCAGGAGAAATAAGTCTCGAGGATCTTGAAGAGGAGGGAATAATTGAATACCTCGATGCAGAAGAAGAGGAAAATGCGTATGTGGCAATGAACGACGAGGAAGTGACTGAAGATCATACACACATGGAGATCGATCCCGCGATTACACACGGCCTCTCGGCTTCGCTTGTAGTATACCCGGAACACAACAGAGGGGACCGTGTCAACTTCGGCGCAAAGATGAGCGGCCAGGGAATCGGGATGTACTCCCGGGAGTTCCACCAGAGATTCGATACTAACGCAAATATCCTGACATACGGCCAGCAGCCTATCGTGGGAACGCAGACCTACGATACACTGGTCGGGAAGCACCCGATCGGCCAGAACATGGTCGTCGCGCTCGCATCTTTCGACGGCTACAATATCGAGGACGCAGTAATTATGAACAAGGCGTCAATCGAGCGGGGTATCGCAAGATCCACCTATATCCGTACCTACAAGACCGAGGCACAGAGGTTCTGGGGCGGACAGAAGGACGAGATCGAGACTCCTGACAAGGACGTCCGTGGATACAGAAACGAGGAAGCGTACCAGCACCTCGATGAAGACGGAATTATCAACCCCGAGACCGACGTTGACTCAGACGCCGTACTTGTAGGAAAGACCTCTCCCCCAAAGTTCCTAGGATCGGGAGGAGGCGAAGAAGTCAAGATGGGTCTCGCGGAGAGAAGAGAGACCTCTCTGACGGTAAGGCACGGGGAAAAAGGCAAGGTCGACAAGATAATGGTATCGGAGACCGGAGATGGCGACAAACTGATCAAGATGAAGCTCCGTGAATACAGGATTCCGGAACTCGGCGACAAGTTCGCGACACGGCACGGCCAGAAAGGAGTTATCGGAATGATCGCTCCCGAGGAGAACATGCCGTTCACAAAACAGGGAATAACACCCGACATAATTCTATCGACACATGCCATCCCGAGCCGTATGACCGTGTCACAGCTGATCGAGATACTCGCCGGCAAGGTGGGTGCTATGAGGGGCGACCCTGTAGACGGTACCGCCTTCCACAGCGAGGACAAGGAAGATCTCAAGGAAGAGCTGGAAGAACTCGGCTTCGAGAGCACCGGAAAGGAGACAATGTACGACGGAGTAACAGGACAGGAGCTTGAAGCAGAAATAATGATCGGGCCAGGATACTACCTCAAACTCGACCACCAGGTCGGAGACAAGATTCACGCTAGGGCGCGCGGACCCGTGACGCTGCTCACAAAGCAGCCTACAGAAGGCCGTTCGCAGGAAGGTGGACTGAGACTCGGAGAGATGGAAAAGGACGTCTTCGTGGGCCACGGCGCATCACTGCTTCTAAAGGAGAGATTCGGAGCAGACTCCACCGGCATCAATGTCTGTGAGAACTGTGGAGAGATAGGTGTCGAAGATCGTGAAGAGAACCGCACCTACTGCCCTAGCTGTGAAGCGGGAGACCTGGAGGAGGCGGAAGTTCCGCACGCATTCCTGCTCCTGCTTAACGAGCTAAAATCCATGATGATGGACGTCGAGATCGGACTTGAAGAGGAGGCGTAAGAGATGAGAAACATAGAGAAATTGGATTTCGGAATCATGAGCAACCAAAAGCTGCGGGAGATCGCTGTCAAGGAAATTACACAGGCAGAGGTCTACGATGCGGACGGTTTCCCTGTAGAGGACGGGGTCATGGATCCTGCACTGGGAGTTATCGACCCCGGTATGACCTGCCAGACATGCGGCGGGAGGATAAGAGAATGCAAGGGCCACTTCGGACTAATTGAACTTTCAAGGCCAGTTGCACACGTACTCTACACCAAGAAGATCAGGAACCTTCTCCGGTTCACGTGTACCGAGTGCCAGTCCCTGCTCGTAAAGGACGAGGACAAGTCACTCAGGAAATCAAACCTGATGACGGAATGTCCAGAATGTGAGGCAGACCAGGAAGATGTCAAGCTCGACAAGCCGTACTCATTCTACGAGGGCAGCGACGAGCTGAAGCCCGACCAGATCCGCGAGCGGCTTTCAAAGATCCCGGATGAAGTTGCGGCATCACTCGGAGTCTCAGGAGGACGACCTGAGGATCTTATAATGACACACATTCCCGTACCTCCAGTAACCATGAGGCCCTCGATCACACTGGAGACCGGTGAAAGAAGTGAGGACGATATTACACATAAGCTGGTCGACGTGATCCGGATTAACCGGAGACTGCAGAACAATATTGAGATTGAGGCTCCCGACTTCATTATCGATGACCTCTGGGAGCTGCTACAGTACCACGTATCAACGCTATTCTACAACGACCTCTCCGGTGTGCCGCCCGCCCGGCATAGATCAGGCAGATCACTGAAATCCCTGATCGAGCGTGTCCAGGGCAAGCAGGGCCGGTTCCGCCAGAACCTCATAGGAAAGAGGGTCAACTTTTCAGCACGAACCGTCATCTCGCCCGACCCGAATATCGGCATCAACGAGGTCGGAATACCGAAGATGGTGGCGGAGAAGCTCACCGTCCAGAAAAAAGTTACAGAAAGAAATTACGAGGAATCGATAGAGGCGATCGAGAACGGTCCAGACCAGCATCCGGGAGCGAACTACGTTTTCCATCCCGATGGAAGAAGGCGGAAGATAACTGAGGAAAACAAGGAAGAGATAATCGAAGTTATTGAAGCGGATGCAGGATGGAAGGTCGAGAGACACCTTGAGGACGGCGATATCGTACTTTTCAACAGGCAGCCCTCGCTCCACAGGATGTCAATAATGGCCCACAAAGTTCGCGTACTTCCATACAGGACCTTCCGGATCAACCCGAACGTGTGTGCACCCTACAACGCAGACTTCGACGGTGACGAGATGAACGTTCACGTGCCGCAGACAGAGGAGGCTCGGGCAGAAGCCGAAGAGCTGATGCAGGTCCAGGAGCACGTCAAGTCCCCGAAGATGGGAGGACCGATCGTGGGCATGCTTCAGGACTACGTGTCCGGGCTGTACCTTTTAACCCGGGGCGATACTGAACTCTCAAGAGAGGAAGCATTCAACCTTCTTGCGGAGGCAGGGGAGCACGACAAATCACTGCCTGAAGGAGAGGAAACAATAACAGGAGAACAGCTGGTATCTCTCTTCATCCCTGAAGATATCTCCCTGACTATCAACGAGGGAGAGGAAAGCGAGGTAGTGATCGAGGACGGGAAACTCGAGAAGGGTGTGCTCGACGAGGACGCACTAGGAGACTACGGGGGAGAGATCATCCAGCAGCTAAATATTGAATACGGGCCTGAAAAGGTTACAGAGTTCCTCAACCGGGTCTCAAGAATCGGTTCCGTCTACCTTACCCGGAGAGGATTCTCGATCAGTCTGGACGACCTAGAAATTCCAGACGACGCAACAGAAGAAATCCGGGATCTAGTAGAGGAGACAGTCGAGAACGCGGAAGAAGTTATCGAAGAATACAAGTCAGGAGAAATGGAACCCATCACAGGAAAGACCCTGGAAGAAACCCGGGAAATCGAGATCACAAAGACACTGAACCAGGTCTTCACCGAGATCGGTGACATCATCGAAGACAACGTAGAAGAAGATTCCAGCGCCCTGGTCATGGCAGACTCAGGTGCAAGAGGATCAATGGAAAACGTTACAACAATGGCCGGACTTCTAGGCCAGAACTCCGTGAGAGACCAGAGGATCAACAGGGGATACAAGGGCCGCACCACCTCACATTTCCAGAAGGGCGAGATGAGTCCAAAGGCCCACGGATTCGTGTCCTCCAGCATTCTCGGAGGACTCGACGCGCAGGAAATATTCTTCCACCAGATGAGCCAGAGAAAGGCGCTGATGGACAAGTCGCTGAGAACCAAGACTTCCGGATACATGTACCGCCGGGTGTCGAACTCGCTGCAGGACCTGACTGTAGGATACGACCAGACCGTGAGGAACGCGCAGGGAGACATTATCCAGTTCCGTGCGGGGGAGGACGGGGTTGACCCACAAAAATCCGACAGAGGAATAGTATCGACCGAGATCGATCTCTGAGGTAATTTAAATGAGCAAGATTGACTGGAAAGAACGCGCGAACGAACTCCCACCACGCTACAGGGATCTGGGAGTCAACAAGGATACACAGGAAAAAATTGAGGAGCGGTACGAGAAGATGCAGTACGAGCCCGGTGAGGCAATTGGACTGGTTGCGGCACAGTCAATTTCTGAACCAGCCACACAGCTGACGATGGAAACATACCACGCCGCAGGAGCCGCACAGGTTTCGCTGACCGCGGGGCTTCCAAGACTAATCGAAATTGTAGACGCCCGGCGCAACCCGGACACTCCATCCATGGACGTCTACCTCCACGATGACTACGACAACGAGGAGGACGCGAAAAAAGTTGCGAGGAAGCTGAGAGAAGTGACGCTCGGCGACCTTATCAGCAAGGACACTATGGATATAATGCAGCTCTATGTCGAATACGAGCTGAACGAGGAGCTTCTCGAGGACTACGATGTCGACATGGAGGACATCAAGTCCCGGATCAAGGAAAACACCAAGAAGGCCAAGGTAGAGATAGAGGGCGACAATAAGCTGAAGCTGGAGTCCTCTGAAGAAGATTACGATCTCAGGGACCTACAGGATATCAAGACCGATGCCGAAGAGGCCCGGATTAAGGGTCTGAAGGGGATCGACCAGGTAGTCATACAGGAGGAAGAAGATGGTTGGCGGCTCCAGACCGCAGGAACATCTCTGAGGAAGACACTGAAGCTGAAGGAGGTAGACGAGACACGCACAATTTCCAACGACCTATACGAGGTCGCGAAGGTTCTCGGGGTCGAGGGCCTGAGACAGCGGATCGTCGAGGAAGTTAACGAAACGCTAGCTGCGCAGGGAATCGGGATAGACGATCGTCACATAATGCTTCTCGCGGACATGATGACAAAAGAGGGAGAGCTCAACGGAACGACACGCTACGGGATAGTCGGTAACAAGAAGTCGATCCTGGCAAGAGCTGCCTTTGAAGAGACGAAAAAGCACCTGAGAGAGGGAACTCTCCAGGGCGAGACAGACGACCTCGACGGAATTATAGAGAACATCATTGTCGGCCAGTCCGTGCCTGTAGGAACCGGAATTATCGATCTGAAGGCCGGGTTCGGCGGAGATTGAAGATGAGACCACAAATCCTTTATAAAAGCTGGGCTCTCAGGCTTTAACACAGGTTCAGAGGGTAAGTATACTATGTCGAATGTAACCTACGACACCGAAATGCTCCGGGCAATCAACATTTTCGAGAACGTCACCGGGGTCGAGGCCAGGGAATGCGTTATCAAGGAAGACGAGGCCTACTTCGTCGTTCCTGAAGGAAAGGCAGGGATGGCAATCGGCAAGGGCGGCAAAGTCGTCCAGAAGGTGCAGAAGAAGCTGAACAAGGACATCAAGGTCTATGAGTACAGTGACAACATCGGCAAGTTCCTCAACAACATCGTTCCAGCGGATATAAGAGGCGTCGACATCGAAGAGAACGGTAGCGGCGAGAAAGAGGTCGAGATTTCCGTTTCACGTGAAAACAAGGGCCGCGTTGTGGGAAAGAACGGTAACAAGATCGACTCCATCCGTGAGATTCTGGAGCGGACACACAACGTCCAGGAAGTCACAGTTGAGTAAGACTTTTCACATTCTCCAGCTAAAAGGTTTTATGGAAGAAGAGATACGTTTCTGCCCCAACTGCGGGTCCACCAATGTCGAGCCCGACACTTCCAATGCGGCGTATGTGGGTGAAGCCGGGGGCAACCCCAACACCTGGCGCTGCAACGACTGCGAATACACTGGTATAATGCCGCAGAATTCTCAATCCGGGGAGGACTTTGACGAAGAAATAGATTTCGAACCCCCAGAGAAATACCCCCGGGAAGATATTGGGTTCGGAAAGGCCTACCTCAAGTACCTGCTTTACATTGCGCTACCTTTACTGCTGATATACCTCCTCTACATTACACTTATTTGAGGCTGGAAACAACTGGATTCTATGAACGGCCTAAAACGGGAGATAGAAGATATCGAGCGCTTCGAAGAAATTCTCCACATCCTCTTCGACCAGGGCTTCAGGGCACTACTTGACAGGCTTGATCTACTGCATCATATCCCTGTGGCGGAACGGCTCAGGAAGCCCGGGAAAAAGACGACCAGACCTGGTATCCCGGGAAGCAGCTGTTCGCTCTTGGAATCGCCGAGCTGGTTTTAGCTGCGATCATGGTCAGGCACAGCTAGCCAAGGTCCACGTATATAAAAAGTTTAACCTGAATCTTCCGGGTATGGGTCTATACAACGCACGCAAGCTGAGAAAAAAGAGGCAGGAGTTCCGCTGGAGCGATATCGACTACAAGCGGAGAATGGAGAACCTGAAGGAGAAAGCAGACCCTCTAGAAGGTTCACCGCAGGGCCGTGGAATCGTTCTAGAAAAGCGGGTTATCGAGGCGAAGCAGCCCAACTCCGCGCTGAGAAAATGTGTGCGTGTACAGTTGATCAAGAATGGCAAACAGCTGACCGCATTCGTCCCAGGAGACGGCGCGATCGACTACATCGACGAGCACGACGAAGTTCTAATTGAAGGTATCGGTGGTGCAAAAGGAGGACCGAAAGGAGATATTCCAACGGTCCGGTACCAGGTAGTAAAAGTCAACGGCGTCTCACTCGAAGAACTTGTAGAGGGTCGCGCGGAGAAACCAACGAGGTAAGACAGGATGAGCGACGCAGCAAAGATAGAGGTACAGGACGAACTTCTGACGATGGGACGATGGGACGCCTCCGAGGTCAACATCGAGGACGAGGGACTTCTCCGTTACATCAACCTGGAAAATATTCTTGCGCCCAGATCCAAAGGCCGGCACGTCGAAAAACAGTTCTACAAGGCAGATGTGCCGGTAGTCGAGCGCCTCCTGAACAGAATGTACGTCGCCGGTCACAGGGGAAACAAGCACATGATCACCTCCGGAAGAAACACAGGATCGTCCAGGAAACTCTGGAGAACAATCGAAGAGGCTTTCGAAACAATAGAGGAAGAAACCTCGGAGAACCCCATCCAGGTACTTGTCGATGCGATTGAGAACTCCGCACCAAAAGAAGAGGTAGTCACATACCAGAGAGGAGGAGTACGCGCCAGGAAAGCAGTACTGGTCTCTCCACAGAGGAGGGTAGATCTTGCTCTGAGACTTCTGGTGCAGGGAGCATATGAAGACCGGCTCTCCGCCTCGAACGATGCGGTAGAAACTCTTGCAAGCGAGATCATCGAGGCCGCGAACGGCAGCTCGGAAGTAAGAGCCGTCCGCGAAAAAGAAAGAAGAGAGCGGGAAGCAGAAGGCGCACGGTAGTAACTATACTGCCCAGTTCCGGAACACCCGTTTCCACTATCCATTTTTAAAACTTAGAACTGCTTTCAAGCATATAATCGAGGTAACTAAATAATGTCCGACAAAGAGCTTGACGCAATAAAGGGAGTAATTGAAGATCCTGAACACATCAGAAATATTGCCATCGCCGCACACATCGACCACGGGAAAACAACGCTTACAGATAATTTACTTGCGAGAGCGGGCATGATATCGGAGAAGCTGGCGGGAGATCAGCGTTTCATGGATTTCGACGAGCAGGAAGCCGAGCGAGGGATAACGATTTACAGCGCAAACATTTCGATGGTCCACGAGTTCGACGGCGATGACTACCTGATCAACCTTATCGACACGCCAGGCCACGTTGACTTCGGAGGAGACGTCACACGGGCAATGCGTGCAGTTGACGGTGTAGTGGTTCTCGTGGACGCAGTTGACGGCGTCATGCCACAGACAGAGACCGTCATGAAACAGGCTCTCCAGGAAGGCGTCAAGCCAGTACTATTCATCAACAAGGTTGACCGCCTTATAGAAGAAATGCAGCTGACCCCCGAGGAGATGCAGGAGCGTTTCACCAAGATCATCAGGGAAGTCAACACCGCGCTGAGAAAGTACGCTGACGAGGAGACCGCTGAAGAATGGAAGATGACAGTAAACAACGGAACTGTCGCGTTCGGTTCTGCGCTGAAGAACTGGGCGATCAGCGTACCTTACATGCAGGAAACAGGAATCAGCTTTGGAGACATAATTGACTACGTAAATGACGGCGATCACGAAGGTCTGAGAGATGAGGCGCCGATCGAAGAGGTAGTCCTCGACATGGTCGTACAACACCTGGTCAACCCTCAAGAAGCCGCACAGGACAGGATCAAGCACGTCTGGCCGGGCGACCCTGACTCGGATGTCGGGACTGCGATGCAGAAACAGGATCAGGACGGACCTCTCGTGGGTGTTGTCACGAACGTCGAGGATGACGAACATGCGGGAACCATTGTAACAGCACGGCTATTCTCGGGAACGGTAAATGAGGGAGATGAACTCTACGGAATCGGCTCCCAGAAAACCGAGCGGGCGCAGCAGGTCGGAATTTACTCTGGACCAAGAAAACTCACAGTTGATTCAGTTCCGGCGGGCAACATCGCCGCGATCACAGGCCCTGACTTTTCCACGGGCGAAACATTCATCCTGGAAGGCCAGGAGGAGATCCAGCCGTTCGAGCAGATCGAGCACGTCTTCGAACCTGTTGTCACAAAGTCAATCGAGCCGAAGAGAACCTCGGATCTTCCAAAACTTATCGAGACGCTGAGGAAGAGGGCTAAGGAAGACAATACTATCAAGGTAGATATTGACGAAGAGACTGGAGAAACGCTTGTATCCGGACTTGGAGAGCTCCACATCGAGGCCAAGATTGAGAGACACCTCGAGGAGAAAGGAATCGACATCAACGTTTCAGAGCCTATCGTCGTTTTCCGTGAAGGAGTCTCGAAATCCTCGCCACACATGACAGGAAAGTCGCCGAACAGGCACAACAACCTCGAAATTTCGGTAGAGCCCATCTCTGATGAACTCAGGACATTCCTGAAGGAGGACTACGAGGACGTCCAGAGACAGGCAGACGACGACACCGAGGTAAGGGACGCACTCGTCGAGGCAGGAATGGACAAGGATGACGCGGACAACATCATGGACGTGTACGAAGAAAACCTGTTCATCAACGATTCGAGAGGAATCAAGAATCTAAGGGAAATCAAGGAGTACCTCGTTGACGCTTTCCACGAGTTCTGCGATGAGGGGCCTCTCGCCAACGAGCCTGTAATCGGCTTCATGGTGAGGCTTCACGATGCGAAGCTCCACGAGGACGCGATCCACAGAGGTCCTGCGCAGATGATCCCTGCCACAAAAGATGCGATGAAAAACGGCTTCCTGGAGGCAGATCCACAGCTCATCGAGCCGAAACAGATCATCCGGATCGACACCCCGACAAGCCAGATGGGAGACGCCATGACAGAGGTCTCTAACAGGAGGGGCGATGTCGAGAACATGGAGGAGGAAGGCGACGCTGCAATCCTGACATGCAAGCTACCTGTAGAGGAACTGTTCGGATTCGAGGCCGCACTCAAATCGGCTACGGGTGGAAAAGGATTCTTCAACCCGAAGGAGCTGATCTTTGAGCCGCTTCCGATGAATCTCCAGGAAGAGAAGATCATGGAGATCCGGGAGCGGAAGGGCATGAAGAAAGAGATGCCGAAGGTCGAGGAGTAGAATCAGTAATCCTCTGGCTCGAACCCCAGCAGTAGATACTCCTCAACAGTCTCCATTAACTCTTCAAATCTGTATACTGCTTCCAGCTCCTCCTCTGACTCATCGTAGAGAGGATTTTCCAGGATCGCTGTAGCAGTACGATAATGCGCATTTGCTCTCTCAAGAACTGTCCAGAACCCGGGACCAGCAAGAGGTTGTCCCACACGGTAGAACTCATTTGCCGCCTGGATCCGTTCGTTATCATCTCTAAGATTTTCAATAGTGGACTCCATTACCGGATCAAAACCTTCCTCTATGTCGTCAACGCCCACAGACAGCCGTTTCTCTGCAATAAACAAAAAACCTTCCCGAGGAAATCATGACACCCTTTTTAAAGTTTAACCGGTTAATTCGAGAATATACGCATCAGGTGACAAAATAATGGCTGACAAACCACACATTAACCTAGTATTCATCGGTCACGTCGACCACGGAAAGTCCACCACTATCGGACGGCTACTGTGGGAGACCGAAAACCTACCACAAGAGGAAATGAGGAAGCTAGAGGAAGCAGCGGAAGAAGCAGGTAAAGAGACCTTCTCATTCGCGTTCGCAATGGACAACCTGGAAGAAGAACGTGAAAGAGGAGTCACAATCGACCTTGCACACCAGGATTTCACAACTGACAACTACTACTTCACGATCATCGACGCACCTGGACACCGCGACTTCATTAAAAACATGATTACAGGTGCTTCACAGGCTGACGCCGCAGTTCTAGTTGTCGCGGCAGACGACGGAATTCAGCCACAGACCAAGGAGCACGCCTACCTCGCAAAGACTCTGGGCATCGACCAGCTCATCGTGGCGGTCAACAAGATGGACCTGGAGGACTACGACGAGGGAGCTTACAACGACCTGAAAGACGAAGTATCCGAGATGCTCCAGGGCGTAGGATTTGACACATCCAAGATTCCATTCGTACCTGTCTCTTCATTCGAGGGAGAAGGCGTAGTGGAAGAAAGCGACGAGACAGGATGGTACGACGGACCAACTCTGTACGACGCACTCGACGACCTTGAGGAGCCAGAGAAGGCAGTTGATCTGCCACTCAGGATTCCTGTACAGGACGTCTACAAGATTTCCGGTATCGGAGCAGTCTCTGTCGGACGTGTCGAAACCGGAGAGATTTCCCAGGGAGACGACGTAACCTTCAAGCCCGCGGATGTCGGTGGCGAAGTCAAGACCATCGAGATGCACCACGAGGAAGTTGACTCCGCGGAACCAGGGGATAACATCGGATGGAACACAAGAGGAGTAGGATCTGACGACATCAAGAAAGGAGACGTCGCAGGACCAGCAGACAACCCTCCAACAGTTGTCGACTCCTTCGAGGCGCAGGTCATCGTCCTCAACCACCCGAACGTCATCTCGGAAGGTTACACACCGGTATTCCACGTCAACACGGCTCAGGTCTCATGCACATTCACAGACCTGAAGAAGACCATGAACCCGAAGACAGGTGAAACGATCGAGGAAGAACCTGACTACATTAAACAGGGGCAAGCAGCGATCGTAGAGATTACACCGCAGCAGCCGCTCGTCATCGAGGAGAACGACGACATTCCACAGATGGCACGGTTCGCAATCAGGGACATGGGACAGACTGTCGGCGCAGGAATGGCCCTCAGCGTCGAAGAGAAGGAATAAACCTCTTCTCATCCTTATTTCTTACTTTCTCTTTTCCCTCTATCCTAAACCATTTATAAGAGTTAATTTTCATCGTTAGGCTATGCAGAAGGCGCGTGTAAAACTCCGGAGCACTGACCAGGAGAAGATCGCTGAACTGGCGGATGAAATTGTGGATATCGGGAAGGAGTACAACGCCAAGGTTTCAGGTCCGGTACCTCTCCCTACACAGACGCTCAAGATTCCGACCCGGAAAGCTCCTGATGGGGAAGGCTCAGAAACGATCGAGCGGTACGAAATGCATGTTCACAACCGGCTCATCGACATCAAGGAAAGCGAGCGAGCGCTTCGACAGGTTATGCGTGTCCACGTCCCAGAGGGCGTCGACATCGAAATCGAGCTTACAGAATAATTTTCTCTGCTGAACCCAATTTTTCTAACAAGTCATAGATGATAGTTGAATCGCCGGGACTGGGATTTGAACCCGAAGCTCGCAGAACTGGAGCTTCTACTCTCAAATCCCGACTAGGCGTGAAACGCCGGGACTGGGATTTGAACCCAGGAGGGCCGTCACGGCCCACCGGTTCTCAAGACCGGCACTTTTAGCCAGACTCAGTCATCCCGGCAGATTGTAAATCTGCTGTGGATACAGAAACTCTTCAGAGTTTCGCATCCCGGCAGTAATAGAGCGCTCGGACTATAGAATTTAGCCTGTGGAAAGTTTAAATTAGGGAAGGTATAGCCAAGAAATTTAGACTTCTAGAACAAAAAAAAATTAACATGGCAGGACCACATCCATCGAAGATTGAACTCGAGAACGCGAAGGTCTACATCCACAAGAAGGACGAGGACTCTGGCTCCCAGAACATCCACATCGACGTAGAGCATCCTGAACTCAACGAAGTAATAGAGCCTGGAGAGAATACCTTTGTCGGCGGGAAGAAAGATGGAGTCTTCATCGGCCTCAAGAACGAGATGATCGACAGAGCGAAAAACTGGATTGAGAAACACGAATGAAACTGGTTTTTCGTGAGTTACAGAAACTTCAAGCTTCAAATGGAGCCGAGAACGCCGGGAAAACGAATAAAACACGCGGGGAGAATCCCGAGACATGGGCAGCTATATCGAGGAGCTCCAGGAAGACCGGGAAAAGAAGTCGGAGATCGTCGTGACTGTCGACGGACCTTCGGCCGCCGGAAAAGGAACACTCGCAGAGTTTATAGCAGAGGAGCTCGGAGTCAAACAGTTCTCCGCCAGCGACGTGTTTTACTCTATCGCAGAGGAACGAGGTCTGAAAGATGTGGAGTTCTCAAGCGAGGCTGAGAAAGAAGTCGATCTAGAGGTTGACCGGAAGACTCTGGAACGCGGTCTCAAGAAATCTTGCGTGATCGATGCCCGGATAGCATCCTGGGTGCTTGGAGATTACGCGGACTTCACGATTCACCTGACCGCAGATCTCGAAGAACGCACAAGGAGGCTCGCGGAGAGGGAGGGACACGATATCGAAGAGGCCCGGAAAATTTTGGAGGAGCGTGACCAGGAGGACTCCCGACGGTACCAGAACTACTATGGAATCGATACTGACGACCTTGAGATATACGATCTGATTGTGGACAACACTGATTTGAACATCGAGAAGCAAAACCGTCTCGTGAAGAAGGTCCTGAAACAGGCCTTCCCAGAAAGATTCGAGGATTGAAATGCCGTACGAGATACTTGACCACACCGCCGACGCAAAGTTCCAGGCCACAGGTCACGATCTGGAAGAAGCATTCTCAGAATCAGTCGAGGCATTCTCAGAAGTTGTTGGCGACGGCGAGGTAGGCAGCGTCAAGCATGAAATCGAGGTCGAATCCGAGAACCTGGAGGCACTGCTGTTCGACTTCATGGACGAGCTCATCTACCTCCAGGACGTCAATAATGTTATAGTCGGGAGGGCAGAGAACCTGAAAATTGAGGAACTCAAACCAGGTTACCGGATTACCGCGGACATCTACGTTGACAATATAAGCCCGGGCTGCTCGTACCTCGATATCAAGGGGCCGACCTACAACGAGATGAAGATCGAGCACGGCGATCACGAGTGGGTGCTTGAAGTGGTGCTCGACATATAGCGTATTACAAAAATATCATTTAAAGCCCTATTAATAGATTTTGTATTACAAAATCCAAGTCTTTACAAGTTTTCGGCTCCAGATATAGAACATGGAACTGAAACAGGTCGACGACAACATCTACGAAATTCCGCAGGAAGGACAGATGAAAGTGCCTGCCAGAATATACGCATCCGAGAGGCTTCTGGAAGAGATACAGCAGGATAGGACGCTTGAGCAGGTCAAGAATGTCGCGACGCTTCCAGGCATACAGAAATACTCGATAGTGCTGCCTGACGGCCACCAGGGATACGGATTCCCTATTGGCGGGGTCGCGGCAGTGGACACGGAAACGGGCGTCATAAGCCCTGGAGGTATCGGATACGACATCAACTGCGGTGTCCGCGTCCTGAAGACCAGCCTGAAGCTTGAAGATATAAAAGGAAGAGAGCAGCAGCTCGCCAACATCATGTTCAGCAAGGTTCCAACCGGACTCGGGAAAGGAGGATACATCGATATTGACAGGAACGATCTCCGGGAGATACTTGAGAAAGGAATGGAATGGATGCTGGAAAACGGTCACGCCCGGGAAAGCGATCTCGAGCACTGCGAGGAGAAAGGCCGCCTTGAAGGCGACGCAGGAAAGGTCCCGGACGAGGCGATTGACCGAGGACTCAACCAGCTGGGCTCACTCGGATCGGGAAACCACTTCCTCGAGGTCCAGACAGTATCAGATATCTACAGCCAGAACAAGGCGGAGGCTTATGGCCTGGAGGAAGACCAGGTGGTCGTTATGATTCATTCCGGCTCCAGAGGTCTCGGGCACCAGACCTGCACCCATTACCTCAGGAAGTTCGAGAAAAACTACCCGGAAATAGTTGAAGAAATACCTGACAAGGAGCTGATCTACGCCCCTCTAGAAGACGAACTGGCACAGGATTACTGGAATGCCATGAATGCGGCCGCAAACTTCGCCTGGGCTAACAGGCAGGCGATGACCCAGGCGGTCCGGGAGGCCCTGGACACTTTATTTGGCGATGTCAAGGTTGACCTGGTCTATGATGTCTGCCATAACATCGCGAAAAAGGAGATGCATGAAGTCAACGGAGAGCAGAAAGAGCTTCTGGTACACAGGAAAGGAGCAACGAGAGCTATGCCTGCAGGGAGACCAGAAGTGCCTGAAGCCTACCAAGACGTGGGACAGCCAGTACTAATTCCAGGCACCATGGGAACCTCATCCTACATTCTCTCGGGTGGTGAAAACTCCCTGGAAATCTCGTTCGGCTCTACTGCTCACGGCGCAGGAAGACTCAAGTCGAGAACACAGGCCAAGAAAGAGTACCGCGGCGAAAGGTTACAGAAAGATCTACAGCAGGAAGGAGTGTGCGTCAAGGCAGCCTCAGGCGAGACAGTCGCTGAGGAGGCTCCCGGCGCCTACAAGGATGTCGACGAGGTCATCCGCGTCTCCGACGAACTCGGGATCGGAAAAAAGGTGGCGAGAATGACTCCGATCGCAAACATTAAGGGCTAGATCTATAACTTTCTAGCTACAATACACGCCCATGGACAACAACCAACTTAGATACGTGGTCCGGCAGCTTGGCCAGATGCAAGAAGATTCAGCACTGGAGTTTAGCTACGGCAGTATAAAGAGAGAAACTACAAAAAACGAAGAACTTGCAGAATACGATCCAGATGAAATAGCAGCAACTATAGTCCCTTCCGATGAAGAAGAGTACCTTTCAATAGGAGGACCTAGCCTCCAGGCTAACTTCTATATTACGACAACTCCAAATCCCGTGTTTGAATACAAACTAATCGCGAATGGAAGGAAAGCTGTAGAAGAGACTGTAGAAGACATAGAATGGAATGCTAAATGCCTTATGGAAGATAGAGAGCTAGGAGAATCTACCATCGCCTGGGATTATGATTTCGACACAACTGTAGATCAAAGAGAGCACTTTAAACCCGGGGATAACTCTCAACCTGTCAAGTTCAGAACTGATCCTGTATACCACTTAGATCACCTAACTGAGATAGCAGACAGAGCATACCGCGCCAGGGAGAGAGTAAGAGAGGAGTTAGACCCCCTAACCCGAGACATCAGCCATATTCTGGATGAACACAGTCAGAACGTTCCCGGCAGATTCCAAGAACCAGAATCCTGGTGTTAACTAGCACTTCCCTGACAAAACCTGGACTTACCCCATCGCTCTATTTATAAAACTTGGTTGTGACTGTTGAATTACTCTCAGGCACACTGGAACCACTGGTTCCGGGTTCGCAGAAGCTCCGTCAAGGAGTTTCGAGCGGTTCTTGGGAGACAAGCCTTCGCTTGTGGTGAAGGCCTCTGGAGCGAGTCAACCGAACAAGAGGTGACTATCTATTTCCGACGTAAACAGACCACGCAGTGGATCGCTAGGGTTCAAGCCCAAGGTACGCGCACAGAGGATCTATCCAGAGATAGATAACTGGAAGGACGAGGAAGAGATGAAGCCGCTGGGATACGCCGGCTACAAGGTCGGCATGACACGAATCCTGATGATCGACGATACCGAAGGAGCGACAAGCGGTCAGGAAGTTGCGACACCAGTAACAGTACTTGAAGCACCACCTCTCCGGATATACGGCGCCCGTTTTTACACCGAAGACCCTAATTCCGGTAAGCAAGTCTTCACTGAAGCGTGGACTGAATCGCCTTCTCCAGAGCTACAAAGAGCGACCGACATCCCGAAGGAAGGCAACATGGACAACTTTGACGCGGCAAAGGAGATTTCCGACGATCTGATTGACGTGAGGCTCCTGGTCCATACCCAGCCATCACAGGCCGGCATTAGCAGGAAGAAGCCGGAGAACTTCGAGATCGGTCTCGGAGGAACAGTTGACGAAAAAATTGAATACGCGGAAGAGATGATTGGAAAGGAGATAGAGTTCTCCGACGTTTTCGAGCCAGGAGAGTACTCCGATGTTGTCGCAGTGACCAAAGGACGTGGTACTGAGGGTCCGATCAAGAGATACGGCATCAAGAGGTTGACCCACAAGACCCAGAAGAAACGACGCAAGGCAGGAAACGTTGGCCCATGGCATCCTGACAAGCTATCGTGGAAAGTTCCACTTCCAGGGCAGCAGGGCTACAATAACCGGACGGAGCTGAACAAGAGAATCATCGGATACGGAGAGGAGCCTGAAGAAGTACAGCGCGACGGAGGATTCAAGGGCTACGGCGAGGTCAGGTCGAACTACATACTCATTAAGGGATCAGTTCCCGGCTCTGAGGAGAGACTTGTAAGGCTGAGAACCGCGCTGAGAAAAGACGAAAAACCAGGAGAACCAGAGATAACACACGTTGACAGGTGAGAACTAAAAATGACCGATCTACCAGACCAGTTCAATGAACGAGTGAGGCCGGACATTATCAAGCGCGCGGTTCTTTCAATCCAGTCGAAGAACCGCCAGAGCTACGGAAGCGATAGAGAAGCTGGTCTGAAACACATGACCTACTGGAAGAAGAGAAATAACGCATTTAGAAGCCAGAAAGGAAGAGGACAGTCACGGACGCCCCGGAAGATTGTTAGAAGACAGGGCAGCCAGCTCGTAGGAATAGGTGCAGAGGCTCCGAACACCCGAGGCGGTAGAAGGGCACATCCTCCAAAGGTAGAAAAGGATTTCGACGAGGAGATCAACGACAAGGAGCGCAGGAAAGCAATCCGTTCCGGAATCGCGGCCTCCAACGATATCGATCTAGTCAGCGAAAAGCACAGTTACGAGGGCGATCTTCCGCTTGTAGAAGATATCGAGGACATCGAAAAGACCTCGGAGCTTGAGAAGACGCTAGAAGACCTCGGACTCGAGGAAGAGCTTGAAAGAGTCAGGGAAAAGAATGTTAGAGCCGGCAGAGGAACATCCCGCGGAAGAAAATACCGCAGAAAGGTGGGGCCTCTGCTCGTAGTTGCTAAAGACGGCGGTATCTTCGACGCCGCATCAAATCTTCCGGGAGTCGATATCTCCCGGGTCGAAAACCTTAACGCAGAGCTTCTCGCACCCGGCACAAAGCCAGGAAGACTGGTAGTCTGGAGCGAGGAAGCACTGGAAAAACTTGGAGACGAGCAGCTTTTCGTGGATTGATAAGACATGGATGAAGAAAAAGCGTGGACGATAATCGAGAACCCTCACCTGACAGAGAAATCGATGGACCAGGTGGACGAGGACAATACCCTGGTAATAATGGTTGACCTCGACGCGAACAAGAACCAGGTGAAGGACGCGGTCGAGGAGCTGTTCAGTGTCACGGTTATAAAAGTAAACACCGCTATCACTCCACAGGCCAAGAAAAAGGCCTTTGTACGGCTAAGCGAGTCTGACGACGCAATGGACGTCGCGACACAGCTCGGCATGATGTAGGTGGAAAAATAATGGGATCTCCAATCAAACAGCAGAGAAGAGGAAAAGGCTCCCCGACGTTCCGGGCGAACTCGCACCGGGGCAGGGGAGATGTTGAGCACAGGAACGCAGAAACCACAGGCACAGTTCTGGATATAGTCCACGATCCCTCGAGAACCGCACCAGTTGCGGTAGTGGAGTTCGAAGACGGAGATACCAGGAACGTTCTCGCACCTGAAAACCTCCAGGTAGGGGACGAGATTGAAGTCGGGGTGTCCGCGGAAATCGAGGAAGGAAACGTTCTGCCTCTAGGAGAGATTCCGGAGGGAGTTCCAATACATAATATCGAGCTACAGCCGAACGACGGCGGGAAACTTGTACGAAGCTCTGGAACCTACGCATTTGTCGTGACCCAGGAACAGGACGGCGTAAGAATCAGGCTGCCAAGCAAAAAATTCAAGAAACTTAGGACCGACTGCCGCGCGACGATCGGAAAGGTCGCTGCCGGAGGAAGAAAGGACAAGCCGTTCGTTAAGGCAGGAAACAAGTACAAGGCCATGAAGGCACGCGGAAAGAAATACCCAAAGGTCTCCGCAGTCGCAATGAACGCGGTCGACCACCCGTTCGGAGGTTCTGCAAAGCCGGGACAGCCGAAGACAGTCTCACGCCACGCATCGCCGGGTAGCAAGGTAGGCAGCATTTCAGCGAGAAGAACAGGAAACAAGCAGTCCAGCAAAGGTGACAATGATGAGTAATGACGATGACTGGAGCTTCCGCGGTCACACGTTTGACGAACTCCAGGAGATGAGCCTGGACGAGTTTGCGGAGCTTCTGGACTCGAGAGGGCGCAGGAAGATTGAACGTGGATTGAGGCGACAGGAAAAAAAGATGCTTGAAGATCTTGAAGAAAAGGACAGCGTCAGGACCCACATGAGATCGATGATTGTGGTGCCTGAAATGGTCGGGAAACAGGTACACATCTACAACGGCCAGGACTTCGTTCCTGTAGAGATAGAGAAAGACATGATTGGACATTACCTAGGAGAGTTCGCGAAAACCCGGAAGAAAGTCGAGCACAGCGCACCAGGACTCGGTGCAACACGCTCGTCACAGCACGTACCGCTGAAGTAGAGGTATCATATATGCCGATACAGACCGAGCCGCACCAGGCCAAGGCAGTTGGAAACGATCTCCGGGTTTCATGGAAAGACGTCACCGAGATCGGGCGCTTCGTGAAGGGCGACTCAATAGAGAAGGCGGAGAATAAGCTGGAGCGCGTGATTGAAGAAGAGCTCCCCGTACCGTTCACCAAGTTCTCGGGCGCTTCGCATAGAAGCGGTCAGGGGGAGGGACGTTACCCGAAGAAGGCCGCAGAGGAAGTTCTGGAAGTTCTCAGGAGCGCGGCCTCGAACGCAGAGAACGAGGGTCTCAACACTGATAATCTCGAGATCCAGAAGTTCATAACCAACCAGGGCTCCCGTTTCAGGACCACGAGAGGTCACAGGATAAAATCCGCACACATAAAGATAGTAGTGGGAGAAAGCTAACATGCAGGAGAAACAGTTTATCGACAAGGGCGCCAGGAAGGTAAGGCTTCACGAATATCTCGAAGAAGAGCTAGAGGGCGCAGGTTATTCGAAGAGCGATATTGTAAGAACCCCGACATCCACAAAGATCGTTATCTTCGCCCAGAGACCGGGGCTAGTAATCGGTCGGGGCGGATCACGCATCAGAGAACTCACCTCCGAGATGGAAGAGAAATTCGATTTCGAGAACCCGCAGGTCGAGGTAAACGAGATCGAGAACCCGGACGCAGACGCGGAAATAGTCGCGAAATCAATGGCTTCCTGGCTTGAGAAAGGCGGTCGAACAAAGAGAGTCGGCTACACTTACCTGAGAAGGATGAAGGAGGCAGGAGTGATCGGCGCAGAGATCGAGATCGCCGGGAAACTATCAGGTAACAGGGGTCGCACGGAAAAGTTCTCATTCGGATACGTGAAACGATGTGGAAACACCTCGAAGGAAAACGTCGCACAGGCCTACGAACTCGCGAGAACCAAGCCTGGAGCGATCGGCGTGAAGGTAAGAATAATGGAGTCGATGCCCGAGTTCAAGCACCGGGATGTCGACGTTGAGGAGGAAATCCTCCACGAGACGATCGAGCACGAGGAAGGTTTACCGCGTGACGAGAGAATCGAAATGGTCGTGGCAGAGGCCGAGAACATGACCTCCACAGGTATTGAAGACGCGATGGGAGAACTCGAGGTCGGAACAGACGACATCGAGAAGCAGGAGGTCAGGGACGTCTTTGAGGACCGTGGAGAAGAGATCCAGGAAGAAGCCGAAGAAAGAGAGCAAGAAGTAGAGACAGAAGACGCCAAGGAGGAAAGTGACACTGAAGAAGACGAAGCAGAAGAGACTGAAGAGGAACCTGAGGCCGAGGAAGAAGAACTAGAGACCGAAGAGGAAGAGAGTGAAGAAGATACCGAAACAGCTTCCGCGGACTACGAAGAAATCCTATCCGGAACGATCAGCGACGCCAAAGACGTGCTTGAAGACCTGGAAAATCCGGACTGGGATGCCGCGCTTGAAGCCGAGAAGGACAACAAAAATCGCACAACATTCATCGACTGGCTCGAAACCAGGATAGACTGATTATCGATGTCAAAGCACGAGAAGGTACAGATCTGGGAGAAATACAGCGACGATGGCAGCTACGAGGGCGAGAAATGTCCCCGGTGCGGTAGTTTCCTTGCAGAGCACGAGGACCGCAAAAGTTGCGGCAAATGCGGCTACACCAAGCACGGATAGATTTCTCTTTTAACTCTTCCAACAGTATTTCTAGACTATGAAAATCCTTGGAATTGAAAGTACGGCCCACACGTTTGGCGTAGGAATAGTCAACGAGGAGGAAATACTCGCGAACGAAAAGTCGATGTTCGAGCCGGAAGAGGGCGGCATACACCCACGTAAGGCAGCGGAACACCACTACCAGAACGCCCTGGAGGTGCTGAAAAACGCGCTCCAGAATGCGGACCTGGAAGAGGATGATCTGGATGCTATAGCATTTTCCCAGGGACCAGGTATCCCGCAATGCCTGGATACCGGAGCTGTTGTCGCTCGATCACTCAGTATGAAGCACGAAATACCCCTTATAGGCGTAAACCACTGTCTCGCCCACATCTCTATCGGGACTAGAACCACGGGAGCAGAAGCCCCGACCACGCTCTACCTATCCGGCGGAAACTCCCAGATACTTGAGCTCAAGAACGGGCGGTACCGGATTATCGGGGAGACTCTCGACGTCGCTCTTGGAAATGCGCTTGACAAGCTAGCACGGAAAATGGGTCACCCACATCCGGGAGGACCGGAGATAGAGAGGTTGGCGGAAGGGACTTCAGATATAGTCGAAGTCTCCTATCCCATCAAGGGGATGGACTTCTCCTTTTCCGGACTGGTCACTGAGTGTGAAAGAAAAATTAACAGTGTGGAAGAAGAGGTAATCGCGAACAGCTTCCAGGAGCACGCCTATGCCGCAGTGGTCGAGGCGCTGGAACGTGCAATGGCGCAGGAAGAATCGGATGAGGCGCTTTTGACCGGCGGCGTTGCGATGAACTCTCGGCTGAGGGAGATGGTGGAGCAGATGTGCGAGCAGCGGAATGCGGAAGCCTACTTTCCACCGAGAGAGTTCTGCATGGATAACGGCGCGATGATTGCGGAACAGGGGCGGCTGGAGCTGGAAGCTGGCAGAGAGACTCCTGTAGAAGAATCCGCAAAGAAACCGAACTGGAGACCTGACGAGGTCGAGGTAACATGGACCTGGAGCTAGAGCAACAGATAAAGCGGGCCAGAGAAGCCCTGAAAGATGGCGGAATGGCGATCTTCCCGACTGAGACTGCCTACGGCATAGCCGTGGACGCGATGAATCCTGGTGCGGTGGAGAAAGTCTATGAGGCCAAAGGGAGACCGCGAGAGAAAGGTCTTACAGTGATAGTTGCCAGCCTGGAGCAGGCGGAAGAGCACGCAGAGCTTTCAGACGAGGATAGGAAGGTGGTGGAAGAGTTCATGCCTGGCCCGCTGACACTTGTAGTGGAGAAGAAACCAGAGGTCCCCGATATTCTCAACGAAAAATTTGTGTTCCGGATCTCTTCCAGCAGGATCGCCAGAGAGTTGGCAAGGAACAACCCCATTACCGCAACAAGCGCCAACATTTCAGGTACGAAGACTTCTTACCGGGTCGAGGATATCGACCCAGAACTACGGGAAATGGCGGACTACATTATCGACATCGGCGAACTCGAGCGTTCTCCCACCTCTACGATCGCAGAAGTTAATAACTCGCGTCTCGTCATTCACCGTAGAGGCCCGGTTACACGGGAACAGCTCGAAGACGTGCTAAAATAATGGCTGGGACACTTGCGCTTGAACCTTTCGCACTGCTTGTAGTAGTCGCTGCTCTACTCGGGATTGTATTCCGGAAGCTGAAGCAGCCGACACTCGTAGCATACATCGTTACCGGTCTTGTGCTCGGACCAGTGGGGCTTGCGGTGGTTTCAAAGACCGGTATAATAGAGACACTTTCAGAGCTCGGCCTGGTTTTCCTTCTCTTCCTCATAGGCCTTGAGATACAGATTGACGAAATAAAACAGATACTCAAACCCGTGACAGTAATAGCAGTTCTCCAGATGTCCTTGACCGCTTTCGTGGGCTATTTCCTGGCGCAGTTCCTCGGCTTCGGTCTTATGGAGTCTCTGATTATAGCTGCGGCCTCGATGTTCTCCTCTACCGCGGTCGTTGTGAAGCTGCTCGCGGACAGGGACGAGATCTCGACTTTACCGGGCAAGATCGATATAGGCATACTGTTGCTTCAAGATCTCGCGGTCGTGATAATACTCACAGTTCTGGGTACAAACGCCGCCACCCCTCTTGAGATAGGATTTAACATAGTAGAGATTGCCGCCGTGGTCGGAGCCATAGGATCACTGTCCTACCTCTCATCTCTCTACCTTCTGCCCAGGATATTCCGGAAAATATCCGAGAACCAGCACGCCTTCTTCGTCCACGGTATCGCCTGGGCCTTCGTACTCATAACAGCTGCATCACAGTTCGGGGTCTCACAGGAGATCGGCGCATTCATCGCGGGCCTGAGTCTCGCACAGATACCCTACAGCCAGGAACTACAGGAACGGGTCCGCCCCCTGACAGATTTCCTGATGGCGGTCTTCTTCATAAACATCGGTCTCAGCCTCTCCCCGGGCTCTTTAGGGATCTACTGGCAGGAAGCCCTTATCGCCTCAGGAGTTCTTGTTGTCTCAAAGTTCGGCATAATAATGGCGCTGGTGGATCGGGCAAAATTCACGCCGGAAACCTCACTCAGGGCAAGCCTCAACATGAGCCAGATCAGCGAATTCTCCCTGATCCTGGGAGGGGTAGCAGTCGCAGAAGGCCTTGTAGGCCCTGAAATCCTGGGTTTCCTGAGCATAGTCGTCATCACAACCATGGGCGCCTCATCGTACCTCATAACGTTCAACTCACAGATCGTTGACAAGGTGGAACATCTGCTCCGGATACTGGAATCCGATGAGAAAGAGGACGTCGAGATCAGGGATCTCGAGAACCATGCCGTGGTGATCGGCTACGACAGGCTCTCACGGAAAACACTGCCCGTGCTGAAAGAGTACTTCGACGATGTAATAGTTATAGACCGGGATCCCCGGAACACTTCAGACCTTGCGGCATCAAAATACGAGTATATCTACGGGGACTTCAGGCACTCCGAGATCAGGAAGGCCTCGGGAATAAAGGAGGCAGACCTGGTGATATGCCTGGCACCGGATAAATGGGTGAACAGGAAGGCCGCAGAAGACTCGGGAGATGCCACACTGTTCCTGAAGGCCAGAAACATGGAGGAAGCCGCCGAACTCTACGATCTCGGAGCCCATTATGTCATAGTGAAGAACATTATAGCCGGGGAAAAAATGAGCGAGTACCTCCAGCTCTACGCCGAGGACCCCGAACTATTCAGGGAAGAGATAAGCAGAGATCTGGAGTCGATCCACTGGGGTGGTAACCTTGACTGAAATCCTCACCCTGCTTACCGCGATCTTCGTGGTTTCCTCAGTGATGATATTCGTGATGGACCGGTTGTCCCACTCTGCGCTCCCCGCCTACATACTTGCCGGGGTGGTCATAGGAGTCTTTCTCGGGCAGAAAAGCCAGATAATTGGGCTCTCGCAGCTGGGCATAGCATTTCTGGTCTTCATATTCGGACTCAAGACAGAACCGGAGAGGATAAAATCCGTCGCCGGAGAGAGCGTCTCGACCACGGTCATACAGGTTCTGGTTATAGGAGCCACCACCTATCTCTTCGCCCAGGGACTGGGGCTGGACCTGCTGAACACTCTTTACCTCGTGATAGCGGCCTCCCTGAGTTCCTCGCTAGTCGGGCTTGAACTCGCAGAGAAAGAGATCAGGATCGATCTGCTTCACGGGAGGCTCTCGGAATCCATACACCTCACACAGGACCTTATAGCCATAGCCGCAGTACTGGTGCTGTCGTCGGCAGTTATAACACCTTCCGCAGCGATATCAAACCTTTTCAAGGGAGCGCTCCTGATACTTCTCGCACTGATGGTGCGCTCAACCGCATTCCCGGTAATCTCCCGGCAGGTGAGCGAGTCAACGGAACTGACAATGTTCGCGGGAATAGCATTCCTCGCCACCTTCATAGGGGCAGCTTCCATACTGGGCATATCCATAGTCGTGGGTTCTTTCGCGGCCGGGCTCGCCGTAGCACGTTTCCCCTACAACATGGAGCTGCTCGAGAACATGGGATCGCTGAAGGACTTCTTCTCAGCGATCTTCTTCGTCTCACTCGGGGCGCTGGTAACAGTTCCGAGCATACAGGGGATTATACTCGCGATCTTCCTCATAGGAATCACCGTGGTACTCAAGCCGACCATAACCGTTCTGGCGCTCCTGATCAGCGGCTACGACCAGCGGACATCACATCTCACCGCACTGTCGCTCGACCAGGTGAGCGAATTCGGCCTGATAATCGCTATACAGGCATTCATAGCGGGCACGATACAGACCGAACTCTTCAACGCCATAGTTCTCGCCGCGGCAGTAACAATGATTACCTCCTCCTACACCAGCAAGAACGAGGAACTCATATACCGTATTGTCTCACGGTACAGCACAGTCGATACCAACAGGAAGAAGATCGAAAAATGGACTTCCATGGACGAAGAGCTTAATGACCACGTTATACTGATAGGCTACGACACACAGGGCAAGGAAATTGCGGAGGCCCTGAAAAAGGAAGGTCAGGAGTTCGTGATAGTTGAGAACGACCCCGAGAAGATAATGGAGGCGAAGGAAAAAGAGGAGAACTACATCTTCGGGGACGTCATGGACGAGAAAACATGGGAGATAGCAAAGGCGGAAAAGGCGAAGCTCGCAGTCTCGACAATACCACGCCACAAGGTATCGATGAAAATACTCGTCAGGGATAAACCAGAACACAAGATACTGAGATCAGGAGAAATAGAAAAGGCGGAAGATCTCCTGCACAAAGGCGCCCTGTACGTCGAGGTCCCGGACATCGTTGCAGCGGAAGAGCTGCTGGACCACATACGCGGAGTGATGGAGAACACCAACTACCGCGAAGAACTCCGGAGAAGAAACCTTTTAGAGATAAGGAGATACCTTCAGTCCGAGGAGTAGGAGATGACAGAGATACAGGGCGCAGAGGCCACAGTTGAAATTGACGGAAACGTGATCAAGAAACGGCTGAGAAAGAACTACAGGCACCGCGAACTCGATGGAAGAATCAGGAAGGACAGGACCGGGAAAGAGGCCAGAATAATGAAAGAGGCACGGAAAAACGGCGCCCGCGTTCCAGAAGTGGAACAGGTCGATGACTACACCCTGGATATAGAGAAGATAGAAGGAGAACAGCTCAAAGACGTGCTGGAAGACAATATTGATGCGATGAGCGATCTCGGAAGGAACACGGCAAAGTTGCACGGCGCGGACATAATCCACGGAGACCTCACGACCAGGAACACCATTCTATCCGACGAAATCTACCTTATCGACTTCGGTCTTGCCTCCCGGTCACAGAGGATAGAGGACCGGGCAGTCGACATACATCTCCTCAAACAGGTGCTCGAAAGTTCCCATCCGGGAGTCGCAGAGGAGGCATGGAAAAACTTCCGGGAAGGTTACCGGGAATACGAGAAGAGTGAAGAGGTCCTGGAAAGACTTGAAGAGGTTGAAAAAAGGGGTCGCTACAAGTGAATCAGTCGGCGACCGAGCGGAAAATTCCGGAGCCGCTGGCGTCGTCGATGTAGATGGTCATATCCTCCGGCTCCGACGGGCATTCTCCACGCTCAATCGAATAGGTTCCGGAGACAGTCACGTTCTCGTCAGGTCTCGATCCCACAGTGTCATTCAGTGATAATCTCTCCACGGTTCCTCCGCCTATAAGGTCTCGATTCCCGGGACTCATGAACACTGGTCGCGGATTATGCTCTTCTGAAATAGACAGGCAGCCCCTGAAACTGGGAACATCAACGTTACGGGACAGTAGAAAGTCGTTCCTGATCTCGAATACACCCACCTCGAACTCCACTCCCTCAACCACTTCAACTGTCTCGTGAAGCTCCAAGCTGTACTCGGGCTGCGGACCCATCACATCGAAAACAACGAGGACTGCCAGAACAGCTATTACACCGCCAAGCAACTTCCGGGCCTGATCCTCGTCAAGACCGTAACCCTTCGCACTTCTAGCGTATCCCAGGCCGATAAATATTGCAGAAGATGCCGCGAGAATCAGGAATACCTGCTCACTGCTGAACCCGAACCTTGCAAAGATGTAGACCAGAAAGCTGAGGTAGGAAAAGGCGGAGAAAATGTAGAAAGAAGACTTGAGTATACTCTCCCTGACGTACTCCGCGGTCCCGAGGAACATCGCAGTGCCCGAAAGAAGTATGAAGGACTTGACTGTGGGCGAGAGATCCAGAATCAGCTCGTGACCGAAATATATTATGGCAACAACCCCCAGGAAAGCGCCCAGACCGTACAGGAGCTTTGATTCATCAATTTGGAAATCCATGGACACAAAATACCGGCTCTAGTTTAAAATACTCGTGGAATATCCTGGGGATGTTTAAAAAAGTTCCTCGCAACCTTGATTCTAGACCGGCAACGTCGGCAAGCTCGAAGCGAAGAACTATCTCTGAGTTATGAGGCCTTCGCTTCTCGGCGGAACCGGATCAGCAGGTGAACAAAGAATGAGAACCAACTCCAGACTTGCAGTGTACAACTATTTCAAAAACAGGTTTCCAGCGGTAGCTTACGGAGGCGGATTCTAGTGGCACGCATGCACTCGCGCAACCGGGGAAGCTCTGGATCCGACAAGCCAGTATCGAAGAAAGTTCCGCGCTGGGTTGACTACGACGAGGAAGAGGTCATCGATCTTGTAGTGAAGCTCCGTGAAAAAGGCCTCGCACCGTCAGAGATTGGGCTCGAACTCCGGGATGAGTACGGAATCCCATCAGTCCGGGAACTCACTGGAAAGAAGATAACGGAGATACTGGAGGACGAGGGAGTCAAGCCCGAACTTCCAGAGGACCTGAACAGTCTAGTTGAGAAGGCGGAATCCATCCAGGAACACCTTAAAGAAAACGAGAACGACGGTCATGCGGAGAGACAGCTGGAGCTGACCGAGGCCAAGATCAGAAGGATTGCGCAGTATCATCGCGAGAACGGGAATATCGACGAGGACTGGAAATACGTCCGGGAATAATTAACTTTTCTCCGGCACTGAACAAAGGCATAAAAGATGAGACAGTTGAAACATTTTACAGTGATAGCTTTTGGTAAAAGACATTCTTGACTCTGCAAAGCCCGCGGCCGAGAAACTTGAGAAATTCGATGGAAAGATACGTCTGATCGGACAGTACGACGCAGACGGCATATGCGCAACCGCGATCGCCCACGAAATTCTTGAGAGACTCGGCAAAGATTTCGAGTATGAGATACTGAAGCAGCTCTACCGGGAAGACGTTGAGAGACTCGCAGAAGAAGATGAGGAACTCCTGCTGTTCGTTGATATAGGATCCGGAAAGTCGGAGGCGATCCAGGAGCTGGTGGTCGAAGACGCGGGCAAAGAAGTCATAGTCTCAGACCACCACTCGCCCCAGGTAGAAGGAGATTTCATACATCTGAACCCTCACTTCCTTGGTCACGATGGAGGGGAGGCGATAAGCGCCGCCGGGATGACATACCTTCTCGCGGAGTCTGTAAGCCAGGACAATACGGATCTCGTGCCGCTGGCTCTCATAGGAGCGACGGGAGATATACAGAAGCAGGACGGAGAGTTCCTGGGACTGAACAGGGATTTACTGGAGCGAGCCGAGAAAAACAACCTTATCGACAGGAGGAAAGGACTTGATCTCTACGGTCGTTCAACCAAGCCACTGCACAAGTCACTGATGTATACCTCTGATCCATATCTCGACGGCATATCCAACAACGAATCGGGCGCAATACAGTTCATACAGAGCTGTGGCGTCGATATAAGAGATAACGGAAGGTTCAAGACACTCGAAGATCTTGACCCTGAGGAAGAGAAGAAGATAATACACGGCCTGATCAAGAGAGGTTACGACGTTGAATCACTGCTCCAGGACATCTACGTCCTTGACAACGGCCACGGAATCGACGAGTTCTCCACCATAATAAACGCCTGCGGTCGACTTGGCGAGCCAGAGAAGGGCGTCAGGATTCTGCTTGACGAGGACCTCAAGCTAGCGGAGAAAATCTCGAAGAAGTACGGCAGGAAAATCTCTTCATCGCTCCGTTTCGTGGAAAACAACAGCGATAACGAGGAGTTCATCTACGAAAACGACATAGGCGTTATCGATGCCAGAGACAATATAGACGAGGACTTCATAGGCACGGTAACAACAATCACGATGAGCGACGGCTTCTTTTCTTCCCCTGTGGTTGCGGGTCTCGCGCACGCTGAGAAGGATAAAATCAAGGTTTCCTGCCGGGCCACCAAGGAAGCGGTCGAGACCGGCCTCAACCTCGGAGAAATTATAGAGGAAATCTGCGAGGAAATCGATGGCGAAGGCGGCGGCCACAACGTCGCGGCAGGCGCAAAAATTCCACGGGAGAAGAAGGAAGAATTCCTAGAACAGCTGGACTCTGGTGTCAGGGAGTTCACGGACTAGAGCATCATACCGTTTATAAAGTTTTGACTCGCGATCAGTAGCATGGCCAAGGCTGTTATACAGAAAAACTGGTACGATATCCAGGCTCCGGACATATTCTCCGAGGACAAGATAGGAGAGACACCGGCGGAGAAAGAGTCGCAGCTAATCGACAGGAGGATCAGCAAAGACCTCACCTCGGTCTTCGATGGTACCGACAAGTACTACGTCGATGTCCACTTCAGGGTGACCGATGTCGAAGGCAACAAGGCTTTCACAGAGATTGACGGAATGGAGTGCTCGAAGGAGTTCGTGTCCCGGATGGTCAGAAAGCGCTCTGACCGCATGGACCTTGTCCACGACACAGAAACCTCGGACGACAGGAAAGTCCGTGTAAAGGTAGTGGGAGCCACGGTAAGCAACACTTCTACAAAGACCCTCAAGGCCTCCAGAGAAGCAATCAAGGACGCAATCGACGAGAAAGCGTCGGAGCAGAGTTACGAGGAGCTGATGGAGAACATCTTCGCGGACAACCTCCAGAAAGGTATCAGGGACGCGGCCAACGGCATCTACCCGTTCAGGGAGCTTGAAGTCAGGAAGACAGAGCTTCTGGAATAAAAATATAAGCCGTCACACTAACTTTTTCTCTATGGCCCTGTTCTCCTACTTGGAGAAACTACAGTCAAAGCTAGCCGATGAGCCCTATGATGAGAGCCTTATCGAATACGGTGAGGGGCAAAGACCGGAAGAGGAACGTTTAGCAACTTTCAGTATTCTTGACTAACGATCTCAGTGCAGGATGAAGTCCAGGGCGTACATTCCCGGACCGACAAGGTAGAACATGAAAACCGCTCCAAGGAGAAGTAGATCGACCTCGTAACCGCCTGCAAACTCTTTATCCATCTTGTCAATCGCCACGTATGTTATGACACCCATGAAAAGAGTCAGCACAAGGGCGGCGACACGGGTGAAAAGACCGAGTGCAAGCATCGTTCCTGCAACCACCTCTACTCCCAGTGCGAGATAGACCAGGAATATAGAGTCTGAAAGACCCAAGCTTGAGAAGAACTCTCTAGTGGACTCAGGGTCTTCAATCTTGGGAATCGCATGCGATACGAAAACTGCCCCGACAATTATCCGGAAGACTGCGAGTCCAAGAGACGTAAGAGCTACAGCACCCATCATAACTACACAGAAATTGTTCAGGCCGGTTTAAAAAGACCACTTTGTCAAATGAGAGTGAAGACACCCTTCCATATACCACTAGATGCCGGGGTAGCCAAGTCAGGCCAAACTCTCACGAGTTTAGCCACGAACCATCTCCTTCCGGAGAAAGTTCGAGGCCCAAAGGCTCCAAGAGGACCATAGGCGATGGATTCAAGACCCATTCCCGCAGGGGTTCGCCGGTTCAAATCCGGTCCCCGGCATTATTCTATTCTTCGGAGGAGAGTAAGAGCACTCAAAAAGTGTTACCTTCAAGATATAACGATTTAAAATTTCCTGTTATGTACTTGACCATGACTCTGCCTCCTTCCAGGACTATTGAAGAGTGGAACCATGCAGAAGATACGCTGAGTCCGGAAGAGTTCAAAGACCGATTAGAGGGAGAAGATCCTACTCAGGCATTTATTCGATACGAAGACGAATCCAGGCTTCAAGCAGGAGAATGGCCGGCAGTAGATGATGAAGACCTTTACGGCGCTGCGGAACTGCTTCCAGAAGAGCAGGAGTACGTGATCAAATTCACGGACCAGCTTGTGGAGAAGAAGTTTGAGATAGGCGGCATGTTGTATGACACCCTTCAGTTTGTCAGTAGCGACGAATGGAGTTCTCAACGGCAACCAGATACTATGGCAGCTGGAGCACTCCGGTTAGCAGAAGACTATTCCCCCGTGGAGATTACACAGAAAGAAATAGCTGAGGTAGCCGACAAGTCAGCTCAGACCGTTCAAGCCGCCTACAGTGAAGCTATAGAAGAACTAGGAATAGGTCTTTGATCACTGATCTTCTCCAAGATTGCTTAGTTCGTCCTGGAGGTTCTCCAGCTCGCTGTGTAGTTGGTCAACCGACTCGTCGATCTGTACTTCCTGGGAGGCTGTGGAGACGTCAACGGAAGCTGGAACTTCGGCACCTGCAACCTCCGGCATCTCCATTTCAACATCCTCCAGCTTATCGTTCATCCTGTCAAGGTTCTCGTAGATAGTGTCGATCGTCTTCTCCTTGACCTCACGGACCTGTCTCAGGACCTCTGTCGCCTCGTTAATGTTCCGGGTTATCTGCCTGACTGCCTCCAGATCCTGTAGAAGTACCTTGTAGCCATCAACGCGAACGTAGAGTTGGTCTTCCTCCCTTGACATAGGCAGTTAGAGTTTCTCTCTAGACGTTATTAAAAGTATTCAGTGGTGTTCGTTGTCATCATCTCCCTTCCGGGAATCAGCCACGAAGCTCTCATCATCTAGAAATAGATTCGAGGCCAACCTCAAAAAGCCTTTAGTAAATAGCAACGGGCCAAAAATACTAAATTATATTCCTCTCCTCTGCCAACAGTTCTGCCGAATTCTTTTCAATTATCTGGCTTTCATCAAGGCCAAACTCCTTGATCACTTCGTTTAGAACCTCCATTGAAGAGGATTCTAGTTTCACATATTTTCCAAAAGAAAATGTCTCTATTAACACGGAAACATCGTTGCCCCTTATTTTCATCCGGTATTCGACTGCGGAAGAAGTAAATTCACCCCATTTTTCATAGGTTTCAAGGCTCTCAACTTCCCGTTTTGTATCGGTATATCCCAATGGCTTTTGGATAATGTTTATCTTGACCAGAGTTTCTTTCTCTGGAAAGGTCCGTTTTCTAACGATAATATCTCGTGGACTGAAATCTGACAGCTCCTCTCCTTCGGGCTTATAGAACTGATCGCGTATTTCACCAAGTTCCTGCTTACCTTCAGCTTTTGACTCAATCTTCTTCTCCAACTTAGTTGAATAATTAACTCTTACGACAAAATCCATTCTATCCTAAGAGCGATTTAATGGCCTAAAATTGAATTACTTTATGGAGAAGCATCTCCAAATAGATTCCCGAGCGGTTACGGCAGCTTTTTATTCCTGATAAACACCGTCATAGCCCTCGGTCTCGTCGATGTGGAAGAAGACTATCTGGTTGACTCTCGCGTTCTCTTTTATCTCTATACCCTCCTGGTTGTGGACCACCAGCATGAAGCTTCCAGTTCCTGTAAAACCGGCGTCCCAGACCGCGTTTTCTATAGTAGCACCCATCCTGAGGAGCGAGGAACGCGGAAACGCAAATCCAGCCAGGTGCTCCGGAATATCTACTTTCTCGTTCATTATGACCTTGTAAGCACCCGGCTCCAGCCTCCACCAGCCGTAATCGTCATCAGGATCTTTTTTCTCCGGCTTTACAGGTGTTGAATCAGGGATTTCGCGTTCCGAGTTCGAGAAGTCGAGTTTGCCTTTTCCGCTGTAACGGTGAATTTCGGCCGCAGTGAGGTCGAAGCCGTGCGGCTGTAGCTGCGTCTCAAGGTGCGGGTAGTCCTGTATCAAATTTTCATTCTCTATCTTCTCACGTAAATGTTCGCGGTTGAGAACCATAATGGAAAATTGGTCTATAAACGGATAAAAATCCGGTACACATTAGCATTTTATACTACCTCTCACAACTTCCCTCCGGGTGCTATTCTTGAAGAAAACAGCGCTTCTGTTCTCGATCTTGCTGGTTGCGGGCATGGCCTCCGCACATTCAGCACACGAAGACTCTCAACACGTTGAAACCGTTATAGTGGCATCAACCGCCAACTTTCCTGACGCACTAATATCCGGTGCTCCAGCCGACAAGCTGGACATACCTGTGCTGCTGACAGGCAGGGATCAGCTGAGTGATTCTACGAGACGGAGTATAGAGGAGCTTGGAGCGCAGGAAGTAGTTATAGTCGGCGGGCCAGCAGTAGTCTCTGACTCGGTTCAGCAAGAGATCGGATCAATGGTCAACGACACCACGCGACTCTGGGGAATGACACAGGTCGGCACCTCAGTAGAGGTTGCGGAGTACTTCTGGAGCGAGGGAAGTCAGGAGGCAACGATTGTACAGTACCCACAGAACGCGGAAAATGGTTACAGGCTTCTGCACGCTGTAAAAGGAGAGATCCAAAATGAAGATAAACCTCTACTGATATCTAAGTCCGGAACGCTCTCCAACACCATTCTAGCAGGAATAAAAGATCTGGGAGCTACCGACGTAGAGGTCTACTCCACCAACGCAGTAAATGTTACACAGGACCTCAGAGATGTAGGAGTTGAAAATGTCGAAGTCGAGGAGCCTGAAACTGGAGAAAACGAGATCCAGGAACTAGCGGAACAGGTTGAAACTGCGTCGGAGCAAGACACAGATACTGGAAACAGGTCTACCCTTGTACTTGTAGCAGCCGCCAACTTCGGCGACGTAATATCCTCTTCCTCATCGCCCGATTCAGCATCCTTCATCGTGGACAGTGAGGATGAGATCGACGAGGCAATTGAACGCGTAAGGAACAGCAAAGCAGAGACTATCAAAATTGTCGGAAAGCCGGAGCTGGCTAGAACCATAGCGGACAGAGTTGAATCCGAAACCAACAGAAGCGTTGACCACGTCTCAGGACCTCCTGAAGAGGTTTCCTCACAGCTGACATCTGGACAGGGGAACTGGAAGCAAGCACAGAAAAAGAAGCTCCAGAGATGGCGTCAGGAAGTGAAAGATTCCAGCCACATCAGGGAGGCAGCAAACAGGAGCCTAAGGAAGGCAGAATCCATGATCAACTCCAATTCCTCGGAGGAAGCGCAGGAAAGCCTTGTAGACGCACAGGAAGCATTTGACAGCGAGGACTACTTCGATGCATACAGGGAGGCACAGAAAGCTGCCTCAATGGAGAAAGGGCAGAAATACCGGAGAATGTCGAGAGAAGATTTCCGGGACGAGGTAGAGAAAGAGAGACAGGACCTCAGAGATGCTACAAAAGAACTTGGGGAACTCGGCCAGGAACAGGCCCAGGAACTCAAGGAAGCAGAAACCGTAGAGGAACGACTTGAAATCATCCGTGAATACCGGGAAGAGAGGAGAGAACAGGTAAGAGAGCTCAGGGAGAAAGCCCGAGAAATGGGAGAGGAACGCCGAGAACAGAGAAGCGAAGTCGGAAACTCCGAGTTAAAGCTCCAGACAGAAGGAAAAGAGCTGAATGCGGAATTCGAATATACCTCTCCAACTGCGGGATACACTGTAGACCGGGCTGTCAACCGAGACGGGGATAGAATAGAGTTCGTGTTCAGCCTATCCTCTCCACAGGGTCCGGCGGCACAGGTAGTGACAGACTACGAGGCAGAGAAAGAACTGAGGCTCGAAGACGGGAGCTACACCGCGTCGGTAATCCTGAAGGTTGACGGAAGAGAAGTCAACAGTCTAGAGAGACAGGTAGAAGTTCCAGGATTTGCGGAGTACAAGAACGAGATCGAGAACGAAGACGAAACGGAAAATGAAGAAGCACCAGAGAACGAGACAGAAGATGAAGAAACTGAGGGGCCGGATTCAGAAGAAGGAGAACAGGGAGATACAACCCTGCCGACAGAACTGAAGCTAGAGTCCTCAGACAACAGCTTCTATCATCAGGGCAAACCTGTAGAAGAGATAGAAGTCCCGGCAAACCAAGACGTAACACTGACCTTTCATGCCCGCGAAGAAGGAACTTACTCGGCCGGTACACAGTACTACAGTCCGGAAAGAGCCTTCGGCAACACAGACAAACTGGAACCAGGTGAAGAAACCACGGTAAGCTTCACAGCATCCAAAGACTTTACCATCAAGAGTTACTGGCCCGGGAAAGAGGTCTACAAGACCGAAGTAGAGGTTGATGTCGAGTAGGATCCGGAGCTCGAAGCTCATAAAAAAGTAGGCGCGGAAGGTTTTGGATGTGAATTAGATGCTGGAGAGAAGCTATACACACGAAATAACTGATGAAGACGATGGTGAAACTGTTTCAGTGGCCGGGTGGGCCCACGAGATACGAGACCTCGGAGGACTTACGTTTGTAATTCTACGCGACAGAGAGGGCCAGGTCCAGATAACATTCAAGGAGGGAGAACACGAGGACCTGTTTGAGCAGGCGCAGGAAATCGGCAAGGAAGATGTCATCTGGGTCTCAGGCACTGTTGAGGCAAACGACCAGGCACCCGGCGATAGAGAGATCAAGCCAACAGAACTCGAGATCATCGGTCACGCAGAGTCGCCGCTCCCCATGGAGATCGCAAAAGATATCGAATCCGACCTCGCGACAAGACTCGACAACCGGTTCATGGATCTCAGGAGGCCGGAGGTCCAGGCAATATTCTCTCTCAAGTCCCACATGGTCGAGGCCATGGAGGAGTGGTTCGAGGAGAACAGCTACGTCAAGATCCAGACCCCCCTGATTTCAAGGGAAGGTGCGGAAGGCGGAGCAGAACTGTTTCCAGTAATATACTACGACGATGAGGCCTTTCTCTCGCAGTCGCCACAGCTCTACAAGCAGATGCTGATGGCCGCCGGCTTCGACAAGGTCTATGAAACAGGTACCGCGTTCCGGGCGGAAGATTTTGCAACCTCCCGGCACGTCTCGGAAATCTCGATGTTCGACGTCGAGCTGGCGTTTATCGAAGACCACCACGATGTCATAGATGTACAGGAGGAATCACTGAGACACACTATAAGAGAGGTGAAGAAGCGGGCCGCGACCGAGCTAGATATCCTCGGAATCGACATAGAGGTCCCGGAAGAAGAGTTCCCACGCATAACTTTCGAGGAAGCCAGGAATATCCTCAAAGAGGAGTTTGACCACGTTCCGGAGGATGATGACGATCTCGATACAAAGGGCGAGAAACTACTCGGAGAGTACTTCGAGGAGAAGGGCCATCCCGCATTCTTTGTAATCGGGTACCCTAACGAAAAGTTCTACTATATGCAGGACGTTCCTGGAGATGAAACTGACTCGAGAAAGTTCGACCTGATCTACAGGGGGCTCGAACTCTCCTCCGGAGGACAGAGGCAGCACGACTTTGAAACGTTAATGGACTACATCGAGGAACAGGGTGCGAATCCGGAGGACTTCTCATTCTACCTGGAGTCATTCAAGTTCGGAATGCCGCCACACGGCGGCTATGGGCTGGGAATCGACCGCCTGGTGAAGCAGATTGCAGGACTCTCGAACGTCCAGGAGGCTATACTCTTCCCGAGAACACCAGACAGGCTGACACCGTAGAGAATTTAACACAGGATCTCACAAGAAACCTCATGGGGTTTATTGGCGATTTCACACAGTTCCTGGAGGAATACGGAGTCCTAGGACTGGCGATAGCATTTGTAATAGGAGTCGCGGTAAAAGATCTTGTAAGCTCTACAGTTGACTCTCTCATAATGCCTATAGTGAGTGTCTTCCTGCCAGAAGGAAGCTGGGAAAGCGCTATCTGGACTGTCGCGGACATCGAGTTCAGGATAGGAAACTTCCTGAGTGCGCTAATAGACTTCCTGATAATCGCTCTGCTGATCTTTGTCTTCGTGAGATACGTATTGAGAAAGGAAGAGGTCGGCAAAATAGGATAAATGTAATACAAAGATCTCGAATAACGGCATATATTCTCTAATCGTATTACAGCTCTGGCTTTCCCGGGTATTTTTATTCTAAGTCGAGAAACCTTTTTCCACGATGGCAGAGGCTGAAGCGGTCGAGAAGCAGGAATACGACACCCAGATCAACAAGATCACCTGCAAGGGATTCAAGTCGTTCCAGCAGAAGACCGCGGTACCGTTCTACAAGGGCCTAACAGCGATCGTGGGCGAAAACGGGAGCGGGAAAAGCAACATTATAGACGCGGCGAGCTTTGTCTTCGGTCGCCGCTCCTCGAAACTCCGGGCCGAAAAGCTAGAGCAGCTGATATTCAACGGCGGGGATTCAAGAAAGCCCGCGGATCACGCACGCGTCGACATCTACCTCAACAACTCTACAGGAATATTCGACGAGTTTCTCGATGAAGACGAGGAGGCAGACGAGGTGAAAGTTTCCCGGAAGGTGACGCGCGCAGGTTCATCGATCTACAAGTTCCAGGATTCAAACTGCAAGGCCGGGAAGATCGACCAGATCGCGAGAAAGGCGAACATCGATCCCGACGGCTACCACTTTGTGAGACAGGGAAAGGTGACCGAGATAGTCGAGCAGAGCGACAGGGAGAGGCGAAAGGTGATCGACGAGCTGAGTGGCGTGGCCGAGTTCGACGAGAAGAAGGATGAGGCGCTGGAAGAACTCGAAGAGGTTGAGCAGCGGCTACAGGAGCAGGAGATTCTGCTCGATGAGAAGAAAGAATACTTGCAGAAACTAAAGGAAGAGAAAGAGCTCGCACTGCAGTACCGTGAGCTAGAAGAACGCAAGGAGAAGCTCGAAGCCTCGGTTCTCGAGGTCAGAAAGCGGGCGCTATCAAACCAGCTCGCGAACATCAACACTGACGTTTCCGAGAAAGAGGACCGGATAGAAGAACTGGAGGAAGAGCTCGAGGAAATAGACGAGGAAATAGACGAGAAGCAGGACCGGATAGAAGAGATCGAGGAATCGATGGGAGGATCCGACATCGAGCACCTTGAGAACAAGATAGAGAAGAAGACAGGCCAGATCGAGAACAAGAGGGACAAGATAGAGGACCTTGAGGAAACAGTAGAAGAACTCGAAAAGATGAGTTCACGGAAATCCCGTGGATCAAAAGCAGTTAAGGCTGTCCTCAACCTCGACAACGACGATATACACGGCGCGTTTGAAGACCTGATTTCTGCGGAGGACCGTTTCTCGGTTGCTATCGACACCGCGGCTGGCGGACACATGAACGATGTAGTGGTCCAGGATTCTGACACCGCGATGGACGCGATCAACTACCTGAAAAGAGAGAACATTGGACGCGCGAGAATGCTGCCGCTGGACAAGATCAAGGATAGGTCGAGAAGTGCGAAGTCAAAGATGGCGAAGAAGAGGAAAGGTGTTATCGACTACGCCGCGGAACTTGTAAACTATGATCCACAGTACGAGATAGCCATCAACCATGTCTTCTCGGATACCCTGATCGCGGAGGACCTGGACTCTGTAAAGGATGTCGATGGTGTTCGCGTGGTGACTCTCGACGGCGATGTTATGAGCCGCGGCGGGGCAATGAGCGGAGGGAAAAAGAAGAGGAAGAAAAAGAACAAGTCGCTATCCTCGAACCTCGACCCTCAGAAGAAGAAGGATGAAATAGAGGATCTCGAGGAAGAGATCGAGGAGTTACAGAAAGATATTGCCGAGCTGAAAAGGATGAAGGAGCGGAAGGAGGAAGACCAGGAGACGGACGAAGAGTTAAGGCAGGAGAAGAAACAGCTGCGGGATGATCTAAAGGAGCTGAGAGACGAGAGGCAGGAGAAATACTCTGAAAAGGAAAAACTGAAGACCAAGATAGAGGGCACGGGCTCGAAAAAGGCGAACATGAAAGCGGAACTCGACAATGTGAAAGACGACCTCGAGGGCTACGACTACCAGGAGGACGATCTCGTGGGCCTCGACTCCTCACCTGAGGAGCTGAAGAACAAGAAGAAAAAGGTGGTCAGAAAGATGAACAGTTTACAGCCGGTGAACATGCGGGCGATCGACGAGTACAAGCAGAAAAAGGAGGAGTACGAGGAGTTCAAGGAGCAGGTATCCGAGATCAGGCAGGAGAAGCTCGAGATCGAGGACATGATAGAAGAAATTGAACGTGAAAAACGTCAATGCTTCATGGAGACACTGGAGAAGATACAGGGCTCTTTCACGGACATATTCGAGCGACTGTTCGGCGGAGGCAACGGCAAACTGGAGCTGGAGGACGACGATATAGAGGCCGGGTTAAAGATCAGGGCCCAGCCGCCAGGCAAGGAGCCGCATATCATCCAGGCGCTCTCCGGCGGCGAGAAAACTCTCACGGCGATCGCTTTTGTATTCTCAATCCTGGAGTACGAGGAGTCGCCTTTCTACCTGATGGACGAGATCGATGCGGCGCTCGACAAGACCAACTCGAAGAAACTGAGCGAGTTACTCAAGGACTACGCGGAGGACAACCAGTTCATCGTTATCAGCCACAACGACATCACCGTGAGACACGCGGAGCGCGCATACGGGGTTTCCATGAGAGACGGCGTCTCAAAGGTCAGGAGTATTGAGCTGGAAGAATAAACTAGCCCCCCGGCAACACCCAACGGTTAAATACCCGGATGTCCAACTGTGAAACGCAGGGGGAAGGGCTGACGAGGCCCAAATAATGGATCACGACGTTGAAATTCTGGCAGAACAGCCCTGGGAAGAGACCCTGGAGCTTCTCACAAGGGATATGAACCCCAAGAGCATCGACATTGCAGTTCTTGCGAACCGTTACAGGGAATACATCGGCGAGCTGCAGGAGCTAGATCTCTCGGTATCCGCCCGCGCAATAAGGATATGCGCCGCACTTCTCAACATGAAGGCCATGGCGCTCGACGGCGAGGAAAAGGAGCAGGAGCCGGAAAATCCCATGGACTTTGACGAGGATCTTGATGCGGTATTCGAGGAAGATATGGGCGGCGATCAACCCGATCTCAAGACAGGGCCTGAACTCGAGATGCCGGTGAAGCCGAGGCCGAGACGCAGAATGGAAATTAACGAGCTAAAGACTGCGCTTGAAGATGCTATAGAGGTCAAACAGAAAAGAGAAGAGAGGCAGGAGCGAAGGGAGGAGATCGACCAGCAGTTCCAGATGGAGGAGGAAAGCCTGAACGACCGCATAAACTCTCTTTTCTCCCGGGTCAAGAGCATGGTCTCGACCAGCGAAAAAGTGGAGTTCTCGAACCTCCTGGAGGAAAATACAAACGAGGAGAAGATCGAGAAATTCATGCACGTCCTCCACCTCGAAAACGACAAAAGGGTTCGTTGCATCCAGGAAGAGTTTCTGGGTGATCTACACGTCAAGCCCGAAGACGAGGTCGCGAACTAGAAGAGTTTTTCAATAACCAGTTGCCAGTTTCTAACATGGAGGAAAAGAAATCCCGGCTCGAGGCCGCACTGTTTCTCGCCGACAAGCCGATTGACAATGAAGAGATCGCGGACATTCTGGACCTTGGATCAATTGGATACGTCGAGATGCTTATAGAAGAGTTCCAGGAAGACCTTGATGAAGAACACCGCGGGCTCGAACTCGTGAAGACTCCCGAGGGCTACGAGTTGAAGGTGAAGAAGGATCACCTGGAGCATGTCTCACACCTCGCGCCACACCAGGACCTCAACGAGGGCCAGCTCCGCACCCTGAGTTTAATCGCGTACAACTCGCCCGTGGAGCAGACCGACATCGTAGATATCAGAGGAAACAGGGCGTACCAGCACGTGAAGGAGCTGGTGTCCCGCGGATTCGTCTCGAAGGAGAAGGACGGCAGGACCGCAATCCTCGATGTCACGGACCACTTCCTGGACTATTTTGACCTTGAAGATATCGACGAGTTCAAGCGACAGTTCGAGAATGAACAGAAAGGAAGGGAAGGAGAACAGCAGGGAATAGAAATGTACGAGTGAAGCCCGCTATTTTTAGTTTTTCCCCTCTAAACCAGCTACATGGAGATAACCTCGCTCGACCTTTCCGTAGTTTTGCAGGAGTTCCGGCAGCTGGAGGAAGGATTCGTACAGCAAGTGTACCAGCGAGAGAATGAACTTACTCTCGAAATATACGTTCCCGGCGACGAGAAGAAGAGACTGATAATCGGACCCTCTTACGTTTTCATCTCGAAGTACAAGCGCGACAATCCCGAGAGGCCGCCCGGATTCTGCATGGAGCTGAGGAAACACCTCGGAAAGATCGATTCCATAGAGCAGCGAGGCTTCGACAGGATACTTGAAATAGAGAGTGGAGACAAGAAGCTCGTTGCGGAACTTTTCGGGAAAGGTAACGTTATCCTGCTCGACAGCGGAAAAGTTATCGGAGCGGTGCGGCAGGAGGAATACGCCGACCGCGCCGTAGTTGTGGGCGAGGATTACCGACCCCCAGAACCCGCGAACGATCCCCGAGAGGGAAACTACTTCGAGCTAATGGAAAACGGGGAAATCGTCAGGAAAATCGCATCCGACCTCAGCCTCGGAGGAACCTACGCCGAAGAGGTATGTGAGAGAGCAGGGATCAATAAAGATACTAAGATAGAAGAACTGGAAAAGGGCGAGAGAGAAAGGATAGAGAATGCGCTCGAGGATCTCCTGGAATTCACAAGCAATCCTGAACCCGCCCTATATCTTGAGGACGGGATGCCCTCAAGGGCCGCGCCTTTCCCTCTAGAGACCTATTCAGGTTACGAGAAAGAAGGGTTCGACAGTTTCTCGGAGGCGCTGGATGAATACTTCTACAGGCACGAAACGAAACAGAAAGAAAGGCAGAAGCAGGAGGCCTATGATGAGAGGCGGGAGGGGCTGGAAAGACAGAAGCAACAGCAGGAAATGAAGATCGAGGGCCTGAAAAAGTCGAGCCAGGAGAACCGTGAAAAGGCGGAGGCAATCTACGAGAACTACCAGATTCTGGAGGAAATAAAGAAAGGTATTGAGGACGGTATCGAGGAGCACGGCTGGGACGAGACCAAGGAGAGAATCAGAGAGTCAGATAACGAGAAAACGGAGAGGATCAATTCTTTCAACGAGAGAGAAGGTTTTGTTACAGTAGATGTCGACGGCCTGAATATCCGCGTCGAGCCTTTCGAGGACCTTGAGGCCACCTCCTCCCGATACTATGATAGGGCAAAGAACTCCGAGGAAAAAATCGAGAGCGCCCAAAAAGCCCTCCAGAAGACCGAAGAGAAGCTTTCGGAGCTTGAAAAAGAATCTGTTGACCTCGAGGAGACCATGGAGGACAAGACAGAAAAACGCGGAAAGAAATGGTTCGAGAAGTACCGGTGGTTCTATTCCTCCGAGGGATTCCTCGTATGCATAGGAAGAGATGCCCAGACCAACGAGATGCTCGCCAAAAAACACATGGAGGAAAATGATCTCTACTTCCACGCGGACTTTGACGGCGCACCCACCGTCGTGGTTAAAGACGGCCAGAACTCTGGGGAGGAAACGCGACAGGAGGCTGCAAAGGCCGCTGTCACGTTTTCAAAGACCTGGAAGGCTGGCATAGGTGCCGACTCTGCCTACTACGTCGACCCGGAGCAGGTGACAAAAGACGCTGAACCAGGAGAGTACCTCACAAAAGGCGCGTTCGTCATAAGAGGGGACAGGAACTACATAAGAAACGTTTCTGTGGACGCGGCTATAGGGCCGTATGAGATTGAAGAGGAAACTTACGTTCCAATGTGCGGGCCTGAAGCCGCAATAGATGAGAACTGTCCCTTACACATCAAACTGAAACCCGGGAGGAGCAAAAAATCCGAGATCGGAAAGAAGATACAGGAACGCTTCAGAGAAGAAGGCTACAGGGTTGATCTCGACTATATCATAAGAGCGTTGCCGCCTGGAAAATCGGATATAGAGTGATAATAGCATGGAATCTTTCAAGCACTTCATAGTCTCGACTGCGGCTTCGGTGCCGCTGGCATGGCTCCTCATAGGCCCAGGAAACCTCGCCGCCTTTGTCTTGCTCTCAATCTACGGCATTATCACAGGGGTCCTCATAGATCTGGATCACTTCCTGATAGCCCGCTACAACAGCGGCTCATGGAAACACCTTTCAGGCGCGCTGAGAAACCCTCTCGCCACATTCATGGGCACCAGAAAGACCTTTGAAGGCAATGTTCGGGCAGAAGAAAGGCTCTGGACCCATACCGCTATACTCCTGGTCTCCACGCCTCTAGTATTTCTGCTGGACAGGAATCTGGCGATCATAAACCTAGTGGCAATATTGCTTCACATCGCGGCAGATCTCTGGACCTACTTCACTGAGGACTGATGTTTCTTACCTGCTCTCTTATCTCTCTAAATGATTCCGTGGCATTGACCCCTGGCCTCACCGGATCCTGAATCCTCCAGACCTCGATTTTCTGATCCTCAACATCAAAGTTTTCCAGCAGGAAATCCCTGTGCATCGGCATCATAGCTACAATGCGGTCAGCCTCATCGAGCGCGCGCTGGGTGACCTGGTCGGGCGACGGCTTCACAAATTCACGCGCCGATTCCTGCTCAAGAAGTTCTTCAGCAACCTCGGCTATGTGATCTGTGACGTGGGTTCCCGATGATTCGACTTCGATTCCGGGTTGAAACTTTCTCGTCAGTGCCTCGGCAACCGGGCTCCTGAAGGAATTACCGGTGCAGACGTAGAGAACTCTCATAGAACCTAGAGGTCTTTGATCACGTTTAAAATTTTAGTCAGCGACAACTATCCCATAGGTCTTGCCGGGGTAGTGTAGTGGACCATCATCGCACACTGGGGGTGTGTGGACCCGTGTTCGAATCACGGCCCTGGCATTTACGGTGTAGAGGCTCTCTACTGGTGATTTAAATTCGAGTATTCAATGAGAAGTCCTTCGGTAATGAAAAGAAACAGCGGAAAAGGAAGATAAGGGAAGAGATACAGAAAGAGGATGACGACAAGATTCTGAATGTTAACGAGGAGAAATATCTCGACCATATCGAAGGTAAATATGCTCTACAGCTTCCAGAAGTCAATCTTGAGGAAACCCCCATCGAAGAAAAGGGAGAAAACATCTGCCTTCATATCCCGTACTCAGGAAACGCCAAGAACTTGAAATATAACCCTCAAAGTTCCAGAATATGGACCAGTGTATCACCGGATGTCTTCATTCATGATGAAACCCTTGAGTTTAATGGAATCGCAAGGACTTCTGACTCGAAACAGAGGATACAGAGTGCGATTGACTCTGTAAAGGATAACTTCGATAATGACTATACAAACTTATCTCGGGATATAGAGTCATTCAATAACAGTATTAGGAGCTATGCACGGAAACAGTTTGAGAAACATAAAGAAAATGTGAAGGAGAAGAAAGGTAAACTCGCCAAATTAGATGTACCCGTGAAAAAAGATGAGAACGCCAGCCAAACCTTCTCTGTACCCGCACCAGAACAAAGAGAGAAAATAGAAGCTCCAAAGAAGCCTACAACAAAGGACAACGAAGAACCAGAGCCTACATTAGACGAAAAGACCTACCAACAGATACTTCAAACAATTTATGATGTAGGTAAAGGTTTTGAACGCGCACCTCGACTGTTTGAAGGCAAAGGCGAGGAAGACCTACGAGACTACCTCCTATTCTTCTTGGAAATGAACTTCAAAAATGGCTCCGCTACCGGAGAAACATTCAACAAAGAAGGAAAGACCGATATTCTGCTCAGGCATGAAAACGACAACATATTCGTAGCCGAGTGCCTGATGTGGAAAGGAGACAAATACTTCAAAGGGAAGATAGACCAACTATTAGGCTACCTCACATGGAGAGATTCCAAAGCAGCAGTAATCGCCTTCGTGGATAACAAAGAGATTCAACCTATACTGGATAGAATCATAGAAACCACCAAAGAACACAGTAACCATCTCGAATTCAAAGGAGTAGAAAATGAAGGCTGGTACAACCATATAATCCACTTAGAAGGCGATAAAGAACGAGAAGTACAACTTGCAGTCCAACTTTTCCATGTACCAGAATAGTTCTCAACAAAGGATTTAATTCAGGTACTGAGATTCTATATAGTCTCAATGAAAACCGAAACAGGTTTTGAAAGGAATACAATCAGTATCGGGCGTTCACTCGCCTTAACAATACCTCATGAAATAGTGAAGGACTTGGATATACAAGAGAAGGATTCATTGGAGGTGAAAATCCAGAAAAAATAATTATGCCGTAAATGTGGGGGAAGGGATGCTCCCACACATTCCCTTCCTGATTGCTCGCCCGCAATCCCACAATGGCATGATAGCAAAGAGATTGATTCCTAATGATAGATTCTGTTTATAGCTATAAAACCGTTGTTGAGGACTCGCAGAAGCTGTTTCCAAGGAGAACTCTACCACCTGAAAATATTGAGGAACTACATAAACACGATGCAATTATAGAAGTCATAGAAAAGTTAAGGAGTAGAGGAAATGGAGTTTACATGCTCAAGATACAGCCAAGCGGAGGCAAAAGTTTCTCCACCGCCAAATATATCGCAGAACAACTGGAAGAAGGTAAAACATTCATAATATTCTCCAAACGCCAAGAACTCCTATATCAAATACAGGAAGACCTGATAGACGAAGGTTTAGACCCTGATATGGTAAACCGACTTCAAGGATTTCAAAGAGTCTTCCCGAGGTATCCAGCAGAAGATAGGGAAGGAAAACTGGTTGAAAAAGACAAAGAGGAAACAACGGAGTTAGAGGAGAAGATTAGACGAGATTATAAGAACGGTGCATCACCTAACTGGATAGTCAGGAAATACAATAAAGAACTACAACTCGATTCAAATCCTTGGAAAGAACAGTTCGAAGACTACAAAGGCAAAGTAGTTCTCGCCCCTCTGGACTACCTAACTAAGAACATGACTCAGATAGGCGACATAATAAACGCCTGTGACACCTGTTTCATTGACGAAGTAGTTCAGAAACCGTACTCCATAGAACTCAATACAAAACCCTGTGAGGTCAAATTCTTCCTCCAGTATATGACCTCTCGGCATGAAGAACTGTATGAAGATGCCAGAGATGACTTCATAGACGACCACGATTCCATAGATTCTAAGACCGAACTGGCAGACTATCTATACGGCGAGGGAAGTGCCTTAGAACAGGCTCAACAAATTTACTGCCAACTCCTACATCACACTTCGCCTATTAGGAAACGCCCCGAAGGAACACTTGATGAACTGATAGATACCTCTACTAATTTAGGGCAGATAAGTTATTCCATCACCTCTGTAACACCGAGAGTGCAGATTTCCAAGGAGGACTTACGGATCGCTTCCGACTTCCTCAGGAAACTTAAATTCAAGTTATACAAGGAAGCAGAACCAGAGGAGTACAACCGTTTTCTCGGCAAAAACTTCGACCTAACCCAATTGATAGAACTCCAGAAATATGCAGACTACGGTAAAGTCGAGGTATCCGAGAAGCTGAAGGTTCACAAAGAGGAGGAGATTAAACTTAATCAGAAAACGGTATTAGAGGATGATAAGCAGTATCAGAAAGGCATATTTGAGAAGGACGGTGAACCAAAGGCTTACATCAAGATTAAGGACCGTTCGATGCTGGAAGATAAACTGTTCGAGGGAAGCATAATTACCTCGGAATTCAAGAATAATGACGGCGGATACATCACGAAGTACCAACATAGCTACCAGAAGATTCTGGAACATTCAACTAAACTACCTACATTCCTGCTTGACGCCACCAGCAAACCCGAACACCTAACGACAGCGCTTATACAATATGCTTACAACCGCAGGGCAGAACTCGACAGAGATAGCTACCACTACTGGTATAACCCCAAGGAGAATATTGAGAAAAGCATTAAGCCAGAACTCAACGAACTCGATAGAACTATAATCAAAGAACTGGGCCTAATAGAGCCTTATATACCGATATTCGACCAAGAAGCTCTTGACAATACCGAGAAGATTATAGATAACATAGAAACAGACTGGCGGTTCGGTATAACAGAGTGGCAAGGACTGAAAGTTGAATCCGAATGCACAAATAAAGATTCCACAGTTATACGGTTGAAAAGCCGATATGCACAAGAACCAGGCTCATTCTCCCGAACACAATCCTCCTTCATCAACACGCTTGAGGCCAAACTCAAATCCGGCGAAGTACCGGCAGAGTTGGAGGCACTTGGAAAGGAAGGATATGGGATAATAAGCTACAAAGGAGAGATAATAGAACACATCAAGAAGCATTCTTCAAACTATATCGAGGAAGATGTTGCCTATTTCTACGGTTTGAGAGGCGCGAACCATCTCAAAGGTCAAGATGCGCTGCATATAGGAACTGCCTACATTAACCCGAAAGAGTTCAAGAACCAGCTTAGAAGTTGGCTGGAGATGGATATAGACCTTGAAACGGTAGATTATGTAGATGGATGGTACAAGTACCCTGATGAGGTAGTTCAGTCCTTCCATGAGATTCATAGTGTAGATGAGCAGTATCAGGCGATTCATAGGTCCAGATTGCTTCTCGATGATGTTACAGTGGCAGTAATGGGGCGGATACCCCCGGCAATACGGGAAGAAGTAACGGTTAAGACGCCCTCAGAGAACTCGTTAAAGGAATATGCGGTGAATCTAAGGTTTAAAACTGTATTGGAAGAATACGGAGAATCCGATATTGTATCTAAGGCTAAAGAACAGGGTGTGACTCCGGAGGAGTTAGGTGTGAGAATGGATGATGTAGGGGAAGTAGTAATGGCGAAGTTAAGCCGGTTAGATGAGAAATTGACATTTCAGCATGGCGAACTTAGGAAAGATAAGAGGTATTCAGATAAAGACTATCATTCAATGGTTGAGGACTATATCGAAGATAATTGGAAGGTTCTTGAAGGTTTGAGCCTCACAGAGTTCAAGCAGGAGGTCAAGAAGGGGGTTGAGAATGCCTCTGAGGAAAGGATTGATGAAGTGCTCGAAGAAATGATAGATGCAGATATAATCAAGAAGTACAAGGTCAAGGACTTCCCACCTGCCTATCAAGTCAGTCTAAGGCTCAAATCACAGGATTAAGCCTTTTCCATAATATTTTGCATCG
>CAYQYU010000002.1:0-82754 GCA_964421955.1 uncultured archaeon
TTGAACCCGGGTCTTCACCGTGACAGGGTGAAATGATGGGCCAGACTACACCAGCACCGCAGCAAACTCCTGGAAGTTTGATCACCAGGCTCCGCATCAGCAAAGCTGAGCGGGCTTCAGTATTTGAACCGTTTAACTGGAATTCTTTTAAACTATATTCTGATAGGTTGGTCAGTTAGGAGAAGGAGTTAGTTTGGGAGAAGTTGTAGAGACGTACGGGTTGGCGGGATCAAGTTCCGTCAGGGTTTCTACAACGCCTTCAAACTGTTCGGTATAGTTGGTTACTATTACTTCCGCCCCCGTATTGTGATATTCAAATCTACCGCCCTCATAATCCGCTACGAAACCTGGTTCGTCTCTAGGTATATCGTGTTTCGGTACGTATCCGATGTCAAAATTTCCTGTAACACTGTCGTCTATTCGGTCTTCCACTTCCTGCGGGGTTTCATCAGGACCGATTTCGAACTCATTGCTGTTCTGGTAGTAGTCCACTCTTACAGTGGGTCTAAGTGAGTTGAAGTTCTGCAAGAGTTCTTTCCATGTCAAGTCCTGCCTGTCTTTAATGACGACCTGGTTTCTATCGAACTCGTCTGCGGTAAAGATCGCTTCCGTAGGCGAGCTTGGGCGGCCTGGGTCGCCTCCGATACCTATAATAAGTTTGTCGGGTCCAAGGTCTTCACCTCGGTCAACATATCTTGAGTAAGTAACTTCAGAGTAATCTGTGTTTCCGCCGGTCAATCGATCTTCTACCGCCAGCAGCTGTGTCGGCCGGTCTCTGCCTTGGAGTGTATCGTAGAGTTCGGATTCTGTGCTAACAATTTCGCTAAAATCTCCGTTCAGGTACGCATTTACACCTTCCAGGACAGATGGTCTACCGGTCTCAAGATCTTTCATACCGTTTTATTAGGTGCTAAAAGTTTTATCTGTTGAGTCTAGATCGTAATTCGTAGCTCTGTTCTATCTCTTCTATCTCGGTCTCTGGTACAGTCTGTCTTGCGTGGTTGTATAGCTCGTTAACTTCTTCCAGCCATTGATTTGGCCTGTAGATCCCCACGATGTACGATATTTCTGGCAGGTAAAGATCCAGTTCTTCTTCTTTTGGAGATGTTACCAAAAGTTCTTTCCAGTCAGGAACCTCTCTTTTAGTCTGGGGAGAGACTTCAGAAAGGTCTCTCACTTCTCTAGGAGTATGGGCTTCAAGTACTTCTCTATCATCATATGAGACCTGTAATTTCGCTGGTAACTGGTCAACCAGCTCTAGACGTATATCCAGATCTTCAAAACCTCGACGCAGGTCATCACTCCCGTTGAAGCAGTGGCTGAAATACGAGCCTCTGTTGCTAATGATATTCATTGGTTCCGGCTCTGTGTAGGCCATTGCGACTGCTCTGGCTTTATGGATTATGTTGTTGTCGGAAAGTTCCTCTTCAAGCTCAGCGAGAGACTTTTCAGCTTCAAGCCGGCTAACAGCATCGGTTGCCATACAGCTTTATTATGGTCAAAAATACTTAAGCTAAGGGCTTGGAAACAGTTTAAAGACTGAGGACACCTCCAATTAAATATGCCAGACAAACATATTATAATCGGTGATGGAGTCGCGGGTGCTACCGCCGCGGAGATCATCAGGGAAGAGAATGAGGATGCAGATATCAAGATATTCACGGACGAATCCGAGCCGCTCTACAACAGGATCATGCTGAAGACCTACATGAAAGGCCGGCTTCCGAAGCAGTACACCAGGATGCACGACGAGAACTGGTACGAGAAGCGGGGCATAGATCTCCACCTGGAGACCAGAGTAGCGGAGGTTGACACCGATGCGAAAGCTGTGGAAACAGAGGATGGCAACTCCCACTCTTACGACAAACTTCTGGTTGCTACAGGTGGTTCGCCGAGAGAACTTCCGCAGGATGAGGACTACGAGAACCTCCACTACATGTGGACGATGCAGGATGCCGACCACATAAAGAACGCGGCAGAAGAGTCAGAGACCGCGGTCGTTATCGGTGGAGGCCTCCTTGGAATCGATCTTGCGGTGGCGTTCGCGGAAAACGACTGTGAGACTTACTACCTTATACGAGAAGAGAACTGGTGGAGCAGGGGTCTTGATCCTGAGGGAGCGGTGATCATCCACGGGAAACTTGAGGAGAAAGGAGTAAATATTGTCACAGAGACAGAGGTCGAAAGACTGGAGGCCGAGGAAGGCAGAGTAACGGAAGTCTTGGACAGCAGTGGCAAAACATACGAATGTGATGCGGTCGCAGTCGCGATAGGGCAGACGCCCAACTCGGGAATTATCGATGTGGAGAAGAACGGCCCCGGGATGATACAGGTGGATGAGAAGCTACAGTCCTCCGAGCCTGATGTTTACGCTGCTGGGAACATGGTTGAGTACACTAGCCCTGTATTTGGTTCTGGCACGGTAAGAGGTAGCTGGGACCACAGCGAGGCGATGGGAGATACCGCTGGAAAAAACATGGCTGGAGGAGATGAAGAGTTTGACTACGTTAACACCTACGGCGTCGGCCATTTTGACGTCCAGTTCTTGGCGATAGGAGACTGGAGCGGCGACCCTGTGTCGAAGAAGTACAGCGAGGACGAATACCGCCGGCTGTTTTTCCGCGATGATAAGCTTGTAGGCGCCGTCATGATTGGTTACACTGGACGGCAAGAAAAGATAAAGGATATGATAGCTAAAGCAGAGAATGTGGGTGATAGGAGCTCTCTAATTGAAAAAACAGGCTAGATGTTACTCCTCAGTTATAATTAATAAAAGTTTTCGTGTTCACTATGTATACCGTGGTTCTTGAATGACTGAAGAAGCATCAGATCTACTAGTGATGTCTCTGGGGCCTGAGGACCTGCATCTGGCCTCGAATAGAGACTGGAATATCGAGCTAAAGCTCGACTGGGACAATGTGGGCCCTGATGGAGAGGTAGGCTCAGATAGCGATATTGTGGCGCTACTAGAGCAGAATGATGTGGATTCAGAACAGCTAGTTGATGTACACCTGCCTCCTGGAACCAGTTCAAGTAATCCTGGAATGTCTGTGACTAGAGAAAATATCGGAAATATAACAGACTTCAGCTACAACCAGCTGGGTAGTATGTCCGACGTTTTCATGACCACTCATCCTCCGAAGAAGTTTCGCTACCTCGATCAGCTCTGGGTTTTCCACGATCTCTTCCAGAGCATGGATCGCGAAATATCCATCGAGAACACATCAGCAAAGTCGGACTGGTACACGCCGGAGGCGGCTGCCTTCTTTGGATTTGTGGGAAAAGAGTATCCCAACTCTTTCGAGGACCTGTTTCTCACGATTGACAGCGCCCACCTTCCACAGGACGACTATGTTGAACAGGACTTTGACCGCTACTACGACCCTGAAGATGAGGATGTCAGGGATCTGATGGCAAGAACTGATACTGATAAGGAGTGGCTATTCGAGATAGACTACGACCGTGTAGGCGACATAGTACGGCAGATAAACGAAGATCTGGAAGGTGAGGACGAGATCTTCCCCGTGAGATACCTGGCCTACATGGGCGACAATTTCAGGGAGACCGTAGAGGAGTATTTCCCTGAGAATGGGGGAATCATAACCAATAACGCTCTCACCGGCGATACCTACCTGCCTCTGCTCAGGACGCTTTCAATGACTGGAGAAAGGGTGAGAAGCGTTCACCTCAACGATCCGGATGCGAACGACGTCCCTTCAATGGATAACTACCGTTCCAGCCCTGCCCTACAGGCTTCTCTTGATTACCTGTCGGACAGAGACATATATGTCGTACTTGAGCCTGAGGGAGATCTTGATGGGGAAACTGCCGATAACTACATGGAAGAAGTGCGTTCTATGATCTAGCAGCCAGTTAGATTTATTAACAGGGTCCAGATACTATTGTAATGTAACATATGTATTCCTATATCTCTGTCAGAACCGTTTAGTGATAAACTTTATAAGTAAGTAATCAAAAAGTAGTAACATGTCTGATGTAGGCTCCTACGATGATGTTCGTGGAGATGAGTGGATGAAGGCAGATCAGCTCAACGGTTTCTGTGCAAAGCTTGACCGCGAACTGGATGAAAGGAAAAATCTGTACGGCCTCGATGGTGAAGAAGACGATTTTATGATCTACGCCGTTGGCGGAGCCCAGACGATGAGTTTCCATATTCCCGACATGAACGAGAGAGTCGCGAACGATCTGGACTACATGATATCACATACTAATCAGCCACAGGACGCCCGGTCGTTCACCGAAGGGAAAGTTCTCCAGGATGCCCTGAACGAACTTGGATTTGAATTCACCACGGGCGAGCCGGACAGGGAATACGATCCAAGAAGGCAAGACTGCCAGACGCTTACAAATGTAGATGGCTCAAGGAACGGACTCCCCGTTACTAATCTTGACCTCATCGCGAGCGAGAAGCCGCTCGACAAATACCCTATTTCATGGGTCGAGAAGTATGGCGAGCCTGTCTCCGACAACCTTGGAATACTCGGTCTAGAGGCAACTGCAGTCAGGAAAATTTTCCGGAATACTGTCGACTACCAGGGCCATGAGGACGACAACCAGACCTTTGACATAGGAGCTATTTCGGGCTATGTAGCAGGAAAGCCCAGTGGAGAAGACTTTAGTATGCGGACTTTTGAGGGTGCATGGGAGGAGCTTCTTGAGGCGAATCCTGACAAGGAGAAACCGGTTTCCGAGGCAAAGGCAGTCCTGAAAGGACGCTAGATAGAAATTTTCTCTTTCTATTCTTCCACTTCATCAAGAGCATCAAGAGCCTTTGGAGATACGAACGCAAGATCCTGCCAGTCTTTTGTCATTCTCGGGCAGGCGCAGTTGACGTAGATATCAATGCCGTAGCCTTTGTAGTCGGCCTCGAAGATCCTGTCCTCGACGAATACGTATACATCCTTGCCGTGTCTTTCAAGCTTCTCTTTCGCGATCTCCACCGCGTTCATGTAGTTCTGGCCTTTCTTGCTCGAGGTAACGATGCCCCACTTCTGCTTGTCGCTGTGCTTCATCACTCTCGCGACTTCAGCCCGCATCTCATCGTCGAGCGAGTTCGGCGGCTCGATCCAGATCTCCTTGGTGTACGGGTCGACGACATAGACTTTCTTCCCGGTCTCAGACACCTGGGAAGGGTGGAAGTGGCCGCTGCCGAGGAAGACGAAAGCGTCGACCTTCTCGGCGATGTTGTGGGCTGCGCCAGCATCGCATCCGAGAACCTGGCCAGGCTCTGTGGTGCGTAAACCAGTTTTGCCCTCGACAACCTCGTAGCCTTTCTCTTCAAGGAATTCCCGCGCCTTTTCTGCACGGTCCATGTACTGTGTGACTCCGACCAGGCCAAGCCGTTCTTCCTCAATCTCCTCGTATTCTTCTTCAAGAACCGACATTATGTCCCTGTCCTCCCGGTAGGGAAGGTAGTATACATCCGTGTCGTCCATGTCCGCGCCTTCCGGGTGTAAAAAGCGTGTGTGTCCAACGTGGATCAATGCGTCTGCTCCCATGCGTTTTGCCTTCTCGTCCGCGATTCCACAGGCGCCGAAAGTTGAGGCACCGATTATTACTGCTTCGATTCCGTTATCTTCAAGTTGATCCGCGAACTCGATCAGCTGTGGCTTGATACCGTCTGGTCCCTGTAAACCGATGCGGTCGTAGTCCTCGTCCTTGATTTCCTCTAGGACTTCCCCAAAAGTCTCGTAGTTGAACTGTTCACGCTGTTTTTGCTGTGACATGTTCGGTATATAAGGGGCAAAACTTTTTACTTCGAAAGCTCTCTTAGCCGCTCCAGGATAAACTTCTTCTCCTGTTTTCGGACTGCTTTTTCTAGATGTCCAGGTCTCTGTGATCCAAAAGCATCGAACCCTGACTTAATGGCCTGTCTGATCACGTCCGGATCGGGCCTGTCGAGCAGGAGAAGCTTCAGATCAGCCTCCAGGTATTCGAGAGCGGCTTCCATACCTTCTCGGGGCAGTTTGCGTGCGTCCACAACTGCGCTGTCGCCGTCGAACGAGAAGATCTCTCCGTAACTCGAGATATATCCTGAGCGAGGAATATGTTCGCCGTGAACCTGCCGGTCAGTCACGGCATAACGGCCGCTGAAAGGCGGTGAGAGGTATATCCCGTCTCCCATGTTGATCGGCAGCACCTCTGTCGCGGTTACAGAACTGTAGTCGGTACCCTGGTTCTGTTGAGCTGCTGGTGGAAACCCTGGTTCGTCGGCGTCCTCAATTTCGACTTCTCCGGCTCCGAGTGAAACGTTCTGACCTCTATCGAGTTCGCCCTGGAAGCTGAATATCGCGGGTTTTTCGTCCTGCCGGGCGAGCTGTGCATCCGTGGAAGTATATCCTCCTTTTCTAGATACCAGTGCATCCTGGTATTTATCGGGAGCAACTGTTTCGTCCGAAAAATGTATCTCACGGCCAACTGTTCCATCTATGTTGCCTTCTGACACCCTTATACCTGACAGGTCCGTCTCGGGGGAGTCAAAGGGATCGCTGTTCCCTGAAGGGAACGCATCGACTATGTAGAAGCTTCCCCGCTTGTAGACAAATTTTACGTCAATATTTTCCTGCTCGAGCTCCTGGAAAAGCTGGACAATCTCGTCCTCTTCAAAGGTAGTGTTTATCTCGGTTGTCTGCCGCTCATGGTTACCGGTCATGTGGTTCCTTTTCACGGTCACCTGTCTCTGGGGTATCTCGAATTCCTGCATCTGGCCGTCCTTCAACAGGTAGAGCATCGGCCTGGTTATGCCCTGTTCGAGCGAGGTTCCCAGTCCTTCAACCGCCTCAAGCAGCTGGTAGTTTCCCATGTAAGAGGTTATTGCAGCGCCGGTGTAGCCGGGCTCCACCATCCTCTGGACTATTATAGCGGGGTGTTCCTCCTCTGTCTCCACGCGGTAGAAAGAGGCCACAACTTCTTTCACAGCCTTTTCTAGTTCTGATGGTCCGACGTCCAGCCGGGAGGTGAATACCCCTCTCCGGCTTCCCGATATCCTTACTGACACGCGCTGCTTCTCACGCTGTCCTCCCACGAGACTTTTTGCCTTGCCCGAGGCCTCCCTGACCTCGGAGCTCATACCTATCTCGTCGTAAGCCTCTTCAAGCTCCTGGCCGAGTTCGGAGGGCATAGAACTCTTGATTATTTCTTCAGGGCTTTCATTGCCATTTGCGAGCTGCTGGATTTCTCCCCGGGTTATGACGAAGAAGTTTGGAACATTCATGTCAAGCCGGTCGAGCCTTGCAGCTTTCTGCCCCGAATGTTCTGGCGAAATATTTCCTTTCCACTCGACCATGATAACAAGTAGGCGGCTTCCTGATTAAAATCTTCCGGCCTCTAACCTTCAAATTGCCGGTTAAACTTTGTCGGATCTTACCTGTCAAGCTTGACCCTGAAACCGACAGGTAGCTTCTTTCCTGCGCGCTCCATAGCCTTTCTTGCCTCGGGAATGTCTCCCTCGTCAACCCTGGTGCGGAAGATTACCTGGCTATCGTCAACGAGTGCCGCTCTCCCTGTTGGTCTTCCAAAAGGCTTTCTCATACCCTCGTAGTACCTGTCCGCGCCTGCAACTCCGGCCAGAGGGTGGTACCTGAGAACGTGGTGAGGGTAAGGCAGAAGCTTGAGGTGGTAGTCCTCCATCGGATCAAGAACCTTGCTGAGGTAGGAGTTGGCCGCGATCCTTGCGGATTCAAGCGCCTCTGACCTGATCGCACAGCCTTCCTCTATTTCGAGGACTACTGCAGAGTCGAAGTCGCCGTCCTTTACGCCCTGCTCGTACTGCGTTACACGTGGAGCAGGAGCTCCCTTGACGTAGTTGTCCTTTGCCTTCTTCTGGGACTGCCTGGTGTAAGGCTGGCCGGGCTTCTCCCTGTAGATTCGTGCTGGACGGTCTCCCATTTTTTAGAAACCTCTTATACAGAAGCTGTCCGGATTAAGTTTTAAATAGGGCTCGGCTACTGTGACATCAGCTTCTCTTTCATCTCTACATCTTCAAAGTACTCGCGCAGGTATTCGTCTACAATAGCTTCATAACCCGCGTCCTCCTCGTTCGATAGGTGCCAGAAATCGTCAGCCAGCTCCACTGTGCGGTCAAGGAAGTGGTTGGCATCGTTCTCAGAGATCCCCGGGTTTCCCAGCATCCTGTTGAGATCGGCCATGTAAAGTTCCATTTCTCCTATAGCTTCCTTGTAGTCCGCATCATTCGCTAGCCTGCTGTAGGACTGCATTATGTAGGATGTATCTGCGAAGAACTCTTCAAGCAGGTTATCTTCTACCTGCTGTATCAGTCTCAGCTCCATTATCCGCTGATCCAGCGCGGGGTCAGTTTCCAGATCTTCCGCGGGACCGAACTCTTTGTTCTGGATGGCATAGCTCACAAAGTCGCTCTTGTCTCTGAACCTCCCTTCCTTCACTAGACGTTCCATGAGGTAGTTCGTGTCGTCATCGAACTCCATCTCAAACTCTTCTTCGTCCCGGGACATATTTCCCGGATTGTCGGTAAAAATTATAAGCTGGACGGTACTATAAGCCACTTATATAAGGCTTAAAATACTTCCAGAAAGACCCTGTTCACCTTGCTACATTTCGGTGTTCCATGCAGAATTCGTGACAGTAACCTTCACCAGTTTCGTAGAATTCGCTGGTGTTCATCACTCTGCTTCCGCAGAGAATACAGTCTCCGATATGCATAGAGATTTGAGTCATCCCCTTCTCCCCTCCGTCAACTTTTTGACGACTCTGCATTATAAAGGTGTGTCTGATTGACCATAATCTTCCGAACAGTATTTTTAATCTCCTTGCCGGATAATGATACGTGACCCCTCTGAAAATTTACCAGATAGGAGTAGGAAGCTTTGGAAGATATGGCTTTGAGAAACTGGTCGAGATGCACCGCAACCTCGATGAAGTCGATGTTGAGCTGAAGGGTGTTTGTGAGAAAGATTTTGATGCGCTTGAGGCCGCGGAAAAGTTTGCCCGTGCTCACGGTATAGAGATCGAGAAGTTCCAGAAAATCGATGATCTCTACAGTGCGGCAGAAGGGGAAGAGGGCGAGGTAATGATCTACGACGCGGGCTCCACTGACACTCACGCGGAGCACATCTTCCGGTCGATGAGAAACGATTTTTTCCATCTGGCGGAGAAACCGCCATCGCTCACCCGGGAGCAGCACCTTGAAGAGAAAAGGCTCGCGGAAGAGAAAGATGTTTTCTGGAAAGTTGACTTCATCGAGCGCGAGAGCCCGGTAGTGAAGAAGACCACAGAGCTGCTCGAAAACGAGAGCATAGATTCGATCAAGATATTTCGAGAGAGTTCAGCCGGAACCCAGAAAATGCTCCAGCCTGCTAAACGATCCGGTGTCAAAGGAGGCGACGTACTTGACAAGATGGTCCACGAGGTATACGTACTGGACTTTCTCGAAGCCACAGGAGTGATGTCCCGGCTCGAACTCGAGAATGCCAGGTCGCGCTACCTGATGCCGAAGAATCCCGGGGCAGACAGGTTGATGACTGTCGACGGCGGGACCTCGGATGAAATAAATGATAGAACTGCGACAGCCCAGACCCGGGCAAAGTTCAACGCTCCTGGGGTGGAGATTAGACTCCATTCGAGCTGGCTCGGCCTGAGTGAAGAAGCCCAGGAGGAGGCCGAGAGACTCGAGGAAATCACCGGTTACACGTTCTTCAATGATAGCTATGTCGAGGCCGATGGAAACGCGTTCCGGGACCAGGAGGCTCGCTTCTTTGTCATAGAGGGATCCAGGAATCTGGCGGGTGACATGCTCCACGGCAAACTTTTCGACCTTGATACTGGAGATGAGATAGAGACTCCTGACCTTCTGCACGACCAGCTTTACAGGGTGATAGAAAAGGCAGTGCTGCAGGCATCAGGCCGCGAGGATAGAGATTTTTCCGATAGGGAAGTCGATGTTTTCATGAACGCAGTTTTTGACGCACGTGATCGCGCAATCCAGAACGCTGGCGAGTTCTTTGAAGAGCTTGAATCTTCGAACAGAAAGGTTGCGGAAATGATAGTTGAAGACACCGAGATGGAAGAGGACAGAGTTGAGGAAGAGGAGGTCCCGGCATGAAGGCTGTAATTCCTGTGGCGAAGAAGAAGGATTCAATGTTCCCGTTCTCCGATACCCGGCCCACCGGTTTAATGCCGGTGATGGGGAAGCCGCTGGTGAAACACCTGGTATCTACTCTGCAGGACGCGGGAGTCGAGGATATCTACCTCGTGACGAACTACATGGAGGACGAATTTGAGGAAGAGTTTGGAGAGTATACCAACGTCAACCTTGTAAGCCAGGAAGAGCTTAGAGGTACTGCGACCGCGGTGGCAACCTGCAGCTTCATCGAGGAGGACTTTCTAGTGGTCAACGGCGATGTCCTTGTCTCGGAGCGCGATCTGGAATCGCTGCTGGAGAGGCATAATAGCGGTGCGACGATACTTGCTACAGGAACTGACAGTCCGGAGAAGTTCGGAGTCCTTAGCATAGAGGACGACCGCGTGAAGGCCATAGATGAGAAGCCAGAGGAGGCCGATAACCAGCTGGTAAATACTGGAATCTACGTTTTCACACCCGAGATATTTGACATTATAGAGGAATCCGGTGCTGAGGAACTGACTGATGCGGTTGAAGAACTTATAGAGCGGAGAGAGGTGAGGTTCGAGTTCCTGGAGGATTACTGGATCGATATCGGATCTCCGAAGAAGCTGCTGAAGGCGGACAGGATAAAGAGAGAGTATGACCTTGAGCCAGAAGACGATGGTGCGGAGGTAAGCGAGGATGCGGTGGTCGAGAACTCCTACATCGGCGAAGAAGCTGTGCTGGAATCTGGATCAGTTGTCAGGGACAGCTATGTTGCCCCAGAAGCGGTTGTCGGCCCAAACACTGTTGTCAAGGACTCTACCATTTCCAGGGGTTCCCGGGTTGAAGCGTCGTGTGTAGATTCTTCTCTCGTGTTTGAGGACACGGTCATAGATCCTTTAGTTTATATCGAGGACACCGTTCTGGGCGAGCAGACAGACATAAAGCCCGGAACCGTTATAAGAGAGTCTTTCATAGGTCCAAGGAGCTTCATAGAAGTGAACAACTCGATCTATGGCGTAAAGTTTGTGCCAGATGCAAGGACTGACCTGAGTGAGATAAGCAAGTAAAAGACTATTGAGAGGCCGGGGAAGCGTAGTTCATAAGCTTTGTTTTTGAGTCTTGAACCTGTCTTCATGCAATATAGAGTTTAAACAAGAAAATAGGTTTTATTCTCCAGGAGGACGTGGAGAAAATTGGAATACTTGCCTGACCAGCCGGATCTTCCTGAATTGATGCAGGAATACGGGTTCAGCGCCTACGATTTCAGGGGTGCTGAAGTGGATGAAGATGACGCATACCGGCTTGGCTTCGCACTCTCCGATTTCTTCGATCCAGGAACGGTGGTAGTGGGCAGAGACCACAGGTCGCGCTCGAAAAGGATGAAGGACGCGCTGATCGCCGGGCTCCGGCCTGAGATAGAGGTGGAAGATGTCGGGATGGCTACGACCGACCTGGTCTCTTACACCACTATGGTAAAGGAAACTTCAGGAGGAGTCGCAGTGACCGCTTCCCACATGCCCCCTGGCTATCATGGTATAAAACCTCTTACCAGCGAAGGCAGAATATTTGACGAAGGAGAGCTCAGGAAGACTCTGGAACTTTACAGGGAGAACAGTGAAAGGAAGAGTGTATACCCTGAATTCCAAGAGAGACATCTTGGCAAGCCTTACGAGAACTATGTCGAAGCGTTGGTTTCAAGGTACGATGAGATGTTTGAGGAGGACCTATCCGGCATGCGTATTGGAGTGGACACGGGAAATGGCGTGGGAGTCCTGACACTTCCATTTGCCCTGAAAAGTCTGGGAGTGGAAGAGGACGATCTCTACCTCGTTAACCAGGAAATCGATCCCGATTTCCCAGGCAGGGATCCTGATCCGGTCAGGGACGAGCTGAGAGAGCTTTCGGAACTGGTCTTTGAAGAAGAGCTCGATATCGGCCTGGCGCTGGATGGAGATGCAGACCGTGTAGTCTACGTTAACGAGAAAGGTGAAAAGATTTCAGGTGATGAATCCCTGGGAATACTCGCCGAGAAATACCTTGAAGGTACTGAAGCAGAACGTCCACTGATTGCCTGTTCGGGAAACACCTCCCAGCTGGTTGAAGATAAGGTGGTCAGGGCAGGAGGTTTTATGGACTACCAGCCTGTGGGAGCGGTCTTCCCTGCGAAGAGGGCTCTTGAGAACGATGATGTGATTATTGGAGGTCAGCCGAACGGCCACTTTCTTGATCCTTCTTTCACCCCGTACGACAGCGGGACGCTTTTTGGAGTTCTGATGCCGGGTGTTATGAAGCAGAGGCTGAAAAGTCTTGGAGACCTACAGCGAGATTTGCCACAGTATGATATCTCGAGAATGAATTTCGAGACTGGAGAAAAAGAGAAGGCCCTGGAGGTCCTGAGAAACATGGTGGGGATAAGGGCTGCGGACCGTGACTTCAACGGAATTTACAGGACCAAGATAGGTGGGGGCGCTCTCAGTGATGTCGGTCTCTCCCGCAATCTTATTTTCAGATCGAGCGGTAGCGAGGATGTGCTACGTCTAACACTGGAGAGCAAGATAAATGCTGAGTTACTGGGTGAGCTGGGAGATGAACTTCAGAGGGAACTTGAAGAACAAAGCAGTTAAAATTGACCCTGCCAACATCCTACAGGTGAATATATGAAGGCAGTTCTTCTTGCAGCGGGAGAAGGAACCAGGATGCGGCCTCTAACCGGGGACACGCCGAAACCTCTGCTGCCTGTTGCAGGGAAACCCATTATCCAGCACACAATCGACAGTATTGAGGGCCTTGTCGATGAGATAATAGTTGTCGCGGGGTACAGGAAGGAACAGGTCGAAGAATACTTTTCCGGGACCAGTATCAGGGTTATCGAACAGGAAGAAGCTCTCGGAACCGCGGACGCGGCTCTCCAGGCCCAAGAACACGTTGACGGTAAGACGCTGATAATAAACGGTGACGACATCTACAGGGTGAATGAGAGGGAGCTGGAGGAAGCTGAGACCGCTATAGTTTCGGGTAGAGTTGATAACCCAGGGGGCTACGGAGTTCTTGAGGTGGATGGAGATCGAATCGTATCCATCGAGGAGAAGCCGGAAAACCCGTCTTCAGATCTTGTCAACACAGGATTTTACCTGGTCCAGGAGGATTTTTTCTCCCTGCTGGACGATGTCGAGGAATCAGATAGAGGAGAATATGAGATCACCGATGCCCTTGAAAAATACATCGAAAACCGGGGAATAAAGCCTGTAGAGGCCGATATCTGGATTCCCTGCAGCTATCCCTGGCAGCTCGTTGAAGCGAACCAGAAGTTGATCCAGGAGGTCGAGGGAAACATAGCTGGAGAGGTTGCGGAGACTGCGGAGATATCGGGCGAGGTCATAATTGAAGCCGGCGCCAGGGTGGAGTCCCAGACCGTTATAGAGGGGCCGGCGATCATCAGGTCCGGTGCAGAAGTTGGTCCGCATGCGTATATCAGGCCGGGAACAGTTGTTCACAGGGACGTGGAGATCGGCTCCTCCGAGGTCAAGAACTCCGTTTTCAGGGAGGGTGCGGCTGCACCTCACTTCAACTACGTTGGGGATTCATACCTCGGGAAGGACGTAAATCTCGGTGCGGGAACAAAGACCGCGAACAAGAGGAACGACTCCCGCGATATCAGGGTGGAAGTCAAGGGAGAGCTCGTGGAGTCGGGAAGAAGCAAGCTCGGTACATTCATAGGTAGCGGGGCGAGGATAGGTGTTAACTGCTCTATCAACCCTGGCACAAAGATCGGGACGGGCGCGATCACGGACAGCAACGAGAAGATTTCAAGAAACCTTGAATCGAACGTCGCACTTGTGGACGGTGAGATCCGTGAAAATAGGAATTGACTTCGACCGGGTTCTTTTCAGGACGGGCGACTTCAAGGACTTTCTGGACGACAGGATAGACGGATTCATAGAGACCTATCCCGAGAAAGGAGTATATGATCCAGAGCTGCACGCGAAAAATCTGGGTGTCAGTAGTGGAAGAATACTTCAGGCTCTCGAACGGTCCTCGGACTTCATGTATGGTGATCTGGACAAGCTTGAAAAACTGGACAGGCATGAACTGGTGCTTGTGACGCGGGGAGATATAGAGTTCCAGAAGCTGAAAGTGAAATATTCCGGGATCCTTGAATACATCGACAGAGTTGTGATAGTTAACAGTGGGCCTAAAGATCAGGTGGATATAGACCTTCTCGTGGACGACAGGAAGTCTGAGATTGACCGGGTCGATGTTGAAGGGTTCCAGTTCGACAGGGAGGAGCATTCTCTTGAAGACGTGGTCGAGTGGGTGAAACGGCTTGAAGCCCGAAAAAGTGTTTAGGAGATATGACGTAAGAGGCAGCTACCCCGGAGAAATTGATGAAGAGTTCGCGGAGAGACTGGGGAAGGCTCTCGGAACTTTTTCCAGAAGAAACTATTCCCGAGAGGTGGTTGTCGGAAAGGATACCAAGCAGTCCTCAGGAGATCTGAAAAGATCATTTATCCGGGGACTGAGAAAGGTGGGAGTATCGGGGCTGGACGCTGGTACAGGACCGACGGACTACGTTGCATTTGCGGGGAAGAAGGAGGGATGTGTATCAGTCCAGGTAACCTCGTCGCATCTCCCGCTGGATACCAATGGCTTCAAGTTCATGTACCCGGAAGGAAACGGCTTCCTCAACGAGGATCTCTACAGAATCCAGGACATTTTCCGGGAGCAGAACTTTGAAACAGGCAGAGGTGAAACGGTCGAACTGGAAACCATAAGGGACACGTACTTCCGCGAGATGAAGAATTACTTCCACCAGAACTTTGACTCGACGGGAAAGAAAGTGGTTGTAGAAACGCTGGGGGGTGCCGCAACGGGTTTCCTTCCAGAACTGCTCGAATCAGTCGGCGCTGAGGTAATCGATATCGCATCGGAAAAAAATGCTGGCGGCCCATACATCAATCCTCCAGACCCTGAACCTCACCGAATGGGACACGTAGAGAGAAAGGTTGAAGAGGAAGACGCCGACCTCGCTGTCGTGACCGACATGGATGCCGACCGGGTAAGAGTTTACCACGGCGGCGACTGGTTGACCGGCGATGAACTGTTCGCGATACTTGCACGGGAAATTGACAGTGATGTGGTCGCGTCGATTGACACCTCCCAGGCGGTCGAGGAGGTTGTCGAGAAACAGGGTCACGAGGTGGATTATACCCGGGTTGGCGATCCATTTGTGGTTGACAGGGCGCTCGAAAATAGGGTCTCACTAGCGGGCGAGCCGAACGGCCACTACTGCTTCCCGGAATTCGTGGCATACAACTCCGGAATTCTCTCGGCACTTCTGGTCGCGGGCCTCGATATCTATGAATCTCTCGACAGTATACCGGAGTACTACACTGAAGCTGAAAAGGTAGAGGTCGGGGGGAAAGAGAAGAGGATGGCCGCAGTTGTCAACCATGTCATCGACAACTACGAGGTTGTCTCGGATATTGACGGCATAAAGTTCAGGCACGGTGACACATCAGTTCTCATAAGGTCCTCGGGTTCCTCGCCCTATATCAGGATCAAGACCGACTCGAAGTCTTCGAAAGAGGCGCTTGAAGCAGTGGATCTCGCGAAAGAAATAATCCGGAACCCATAAAACTCTCTTCGCACAAGGGTTCTATATGCCGGAGACGCTTTACGAATTCAATGACGGTCCCTATGACATTCTGGACTTTTCAGTTGAAACTGATGATGGAAAAGTGGTTATAGAACTCAACGATGGCGACCTCGGGAGGCTGCCGATCGAGTCGATGGACGCGGTTGAGCACCTCAGAGAGGCGCTTGAAGAGGTTGAGGCGCATTTCAAGCAGTTGAAGAGGAGGCAGGAAGAACTCTAGATATCAGGGTTCAAAGGTTGCGGTGCATTTAAGGTAGTAGTGTGTCTTGGTGTTGCCGTTGCACCTGCTGTCAACGTATAGAGGAGGTGTCGAGTTCACACAGGACGAGACAGTTGCCTGTCTCTGGGTGCTCTCGTCCCATCCATAGGTGGGATCCTTGTAGATGCAGTTGCATGTCCTGTAGGAATCAATCTCGCCTTCAACATCAAGAATACTGTCACGGGTCCTGTCAAGATTACATGATTTTATCTGTAGCTTCCCTGCCTCGCTGTCCATGGCGTGCTCCGAAATCCTGTTCTGGCCAGTGTAGTTCGTGAGCTCTCCCTTGACCCTGACCTTCTCGCCGGTGTAGTACTCCGGGTTCTCAACAACTTCCCCCAGCGGATCGTACCTGAGCTTTTCCGCCAAGTCCTGCTGGCTGTTATCTTGGCCGTCCAGGTGAACATTGATGACATAGTTGCTCCCGACTATCACAAGACTAAGAAACACTAGTTCCCATAACTCGATAGATTTCCCCCTCCTGACAACCAGAGATTATTTCCTGCCCAATAAATAACTTCGACATCGAAGATTCAGTAGAATCTTCTGGACTCTCAAACTCTTCTTGAACGATCAACTCTCACAGGGTTCGAGTAGACAGTGAAAATAAAGAAAGAGAAAAGTGGGTTAAGGCAGAGACCTTAAACGTCTCGTGCCTTTACTGTTCTGCGTCCGTTTGCTTCTGCTCTCTCTACAGCTGCGTTGATTAGACTCTTCACTTCGTTGTCTAGAGCGCTGTAGAAGTCAGAACCGACGTTCACTCCGCTTGCTGCGTCGCGGACGCCAGACTTTTTGAGTACATCTACCATGGCTATTCACCAATTAGCTATTGTAGAGAGGGTTTTTTATAGGTATGGGACCTACGGCCTCTAAAACAGGTTGTCCCGACCTGTGGGCACGATTCTGTTATTCCGGCCTGATGAAAAATAAAACTTAAATACCCTCTATTAGTCGCCGTCAAAGCTGCCTGGCGATATTTCTTCCTTTATAAATTATTGCCCCGATCACCAGGAACGGCAGCAGGTAGCCGAGCCCGACTATGATCAGGTTCAGGCTGCTGAATATCGCGCGGTATGCGTTCATGAACGACTCCCTTAGGTCGAATTCGGTGGTCAGGGACTCAGGTTCCTCGAAGTTTACCGTGACCTCTGTGTATTCTATTCTCCTGTCGAGGCCGGTGAGCTGGTTCTCCAGGTACTGTATCCGTGAACGCAGGTGAGACATCCGGTCCTGAATTTCTATGAGGTCGCTGGTATCGTTTGTCCTGTTGATAAGTTTCTCGAGCTGCCGCAGTTCCTGTCGCCTGTTCCTTAGCTCAAGTTCAATCTCGGTATACCGGTCGGTGACGTCGTCACTGTTCTTCTGGCTGGATTTCACTTCCCAGTTCTGCTCAAGTGCGTCAAGGAATGCAGTGACGTTTTCCTCCGGAACCCTGACTGCCAGAGTTCCCCTTGTATCCGTTTCTCGGCTGAAAGAGCTGGAGTCAACAATCCCGGCGTATTCCTCTGTAAATTGCTGTACTCCGTTCATCGCCTCTTCCACGTCAGGCACCTCAAGGTCTATATTGTACCGGGTTATTCTCTTCCTCTCAGTTGATGATCCCGAAGCACCATCACTCTCCGCACCTGAGGGTGCGTCGGCAGAGTAGCCCAGGGAAGATGATGATTTCAGTTCCTGTCTTGCAGGGGATGAGAAATCTTCCTGTGTGTTTCCAAGTCCGGTGAACTGGGATGCCACGCCAATAGCAAGTGCGAGAAAGAGTACAAGTGCCGCGGCCAGATATCTCCGGTCTACAAAATCTTCCAGCGCTTCCATACACTATGAATCTTGATCTGAACTTATAAACCGATGGCTTCTGTTCGATGATTATCGAACCTAGATGTTAAAGTAAAAAACAGTTCCTCCTCAGAAAAAGAGTATGGAACTTGACTTCGGCACCGTGAAAGCTCTCTCCTCACCCACCAGGATAAAGATACTCAACCAGGTGCTTGAGGAGGAGTCTACGCCAACGAGCCTGAGCAATAGCCTCGGCAAGAGCAAGTCAACGGTTTCCTCGCATCTTGAAACGCTTGTGGAAGCCGGGCTTGTAGACAGGGACGCGGAGGAGGGCCGCCGCCGGGTGGTTTACCAGCCTACCAGGAAGGCGCAGCATATCGTGAACGGGAGAGAGAAGCGGGTAAAATTCTCGCTGACTTCCTCGATAGTCTCGGGTTTTGTCGGTGTCACGCTTGTGGGGAGCCAGGTCTTCTCAAGTATAAAGTCCGCATCGGGCACATTCCAGTCACAGGGAGAGGCCGGGATTTCAGCAATGACCGCCGAGGGCATGGACACGGCGGCGAGAGGTGCGGAGGCGGCTTCACAGGGAGCATTCGATCCAGGTATGGCAATACTCGCCTCGGGAATCGGTCTGCTGGGCCTGAGCGCTGCCGCTTTCCTCTACGGAATCGCAATGAGGAAGCTCGGTCGGTGATGTATCGGGGGTTACTCTTGAGGCCGGGTGGAAGTAAGATATTAAACTGTGGAGAGATAATTCTGTTTAGAAGCTTTCAACACCACCAAGAGCTCCAGTAAAAAGGAAATGACAAGTTTTTCTTGTGAACAACATTATGGCAACCTGTGAACTTTGCGGACAATCGACTGATTCTGTGTCAAAAGTCAAAATCGAAGGAGCCGTGCTGAAGGTCTGTAGCTCATGCAAAGACCTTGGTGAAGAAGTCAGCGGCGGCAAGAAGAAAAAGAGGAAGACCCGGAAGAAATCCCAGGGGTCCAGAGAAGAGAACATCCTTGCCTCGGATTATGGTAAACGCGTCAAGGAGGCCCGGGAAGAGGAAGGCATCTCGATCAGTGAGCTGGCGGAAGAGCTGAACGAGAAATCGTCGCTCATAAGCAAGATTGAGAAACAGGACCTGAAGCCCGATAAATCGCTCGCCGAAAAGCTCTCGAAAAGACTCGAGATAACTCTCTATACCAATCCCGAGGTAACTGATTACGATTCCCCCGAAGGCGACTCGAGGAAGGCAACCCTTGAGGACGTGGCGAACGTAAAGGACTAGATTTTGAACTCCTGGTCCAGCATCAGGTGTGACAGCAGCCCGACTCCCAGCGCGATACCGGGGATAGGAGTTGCGACCACGAATATTCCTGCGATGGTCGCCAGGGACATGGCCGTAACAGCGAAACTAAGTGTGTGCGTGATGCCACGGTGCCTGATTTCGAGCCGGGAGAGCAGGAGGTAGACTCCAAGGAATGCCGCGATCGCCGCAGCGAAGCGGAACGGGACAGGCAATGGTAGAAGAAAGGTCACGAGTCCGGCCGCGACGCTCAGGAATGACTTGACCGCCCGGTGAACGTAGGAATTCTTGTGGTCGATATCAGGAATTATCGAGCCAAGGAAGACCGCGAGAACGGAGATCGCTACCTCGACTTCTCCGAGCACGAGAAGGTCTTTCAGGCCGTACGCCACGAATACTGCGACAAGCAGTCCAAAAAGCACGTGCTCGCTGAAGTCACCCATCCTGAACTATTTCTCGATCCTGGCTTAAGTTTCCGTTGCAAACCACCCTTAGACCGTGGAGGATGACCTCCCCACTGGGCCCGCAGACGTCTAGCTCCGACCCCTCAGACGCAAATTTAAAAATCTCAGGGCTCAAGGCCTTTTTGACGTGATCTAATGCAGGGTGGGCGTTTTCACTCCGGCAAGCTTTGCAGCCCCTGAAGACCTTCTGGACAGTTCAAGTTCTACCCGATGGGAAAACCGGTTTAAAATCCCGCAGAGTAAACCCGTTTCAGGAGTTGGGCAGAATGACTGAAATCAAGGGACTGAAAGGATTCTACGACCGCTACCCGGATGAATTTGGGTCATGGCGGGAACTTATCGATACAGTTGAGGAGACAGCAAGGGAGTTCGGTTTCCGTGAGATAGACACTCCAAGCGTTGAAAAGACCGATCTTTTCCGGGTGAAGTCTGGCGAGGAGCTGCTCGACCAGATGTACCGTTTCGAGGATAAAGGCGGCAGGGACGTTTCCCTCATACCGGAACAGACTCCTACCCGCTCTCGATTAGTCCAGTCACGCAAAGACCTAAAGTCGCCGATCAAGTGGTTTGACACCTCGAAGCGGTGGAGGTACGAGAACGTCCAGAAAGGTCGCGATAGAGAATTCTTCCAGACTGACATCGATACCTTTGGAGTTGAATCCGTCGAGGCCGACGCAGAAGTTATCGCGTGTGCCGCCACGATCTACAAGAAGCTCAACCTAGAGGATCGTGTGAAGTTTAAACTGAATGATAGAAAGCTACTGGAATCGATACTTGAGGCCCATGGAATCGGCAACGCTGAAGAAGTGATGCAGGTTATCGATGATAGGGAGAAGATGTCCAGGGAAGAGTTCCTTGGGGAGCTTGAAGATGCAGGCCTGGGATCCGGGAAGGCGGAGGAAGTTGAGGAAATAACTTCGATCTCCGGACCAATAGCGGAAAGGATCGATGAGCTGAAGCAGCAGGCGCCCGGAGATGCACAGGACGCAGTTGAAAGAATCGGAGACCTTTCCAGGGCGCTTGAGTCATATGGTGTCGCCGAGATGTGCGAACTCGACCTTTCAATCGTACGCGGACTCGCTTACTACACTGGCCTGGTGTTCGAGGCCTTTGACAGCAAGGGCGAGCTTCGGGCGCTTTTCGGTGGTGGCCGATACGACTCGCTTGTGGGTCTTTTTGGCTCACGGGAAGTTCCTGCGGTAGGCTTCGCCTTTGGTTACTCCCCTACCGTGGAGCTTCTCAGGAAGGAAGACCGGTGGCCTCTGAGAAGCATCGAGACCGATGTCTACGTTCTGAGCGTGTCCCAGTCAGTCAGAGATCGTGCCCTCGAATATGCACGGGAGTTGAGGGCCCGCGGCCTATCTGTCGAGACCGATCTAAAGGACCGGGGTTTTGGTGACCAGCTAGATTATGCGGACTCGGTGAATGCAAAGCGTGTCCTTGTGGTTGGAGAAAGAGACCTTGAGAAAGGCGAGGTCACGATGAAGCACATGGATGCCGGCGAGGAAGAGAATATTGGAGAAGATGAAGTCATAGAGCACCTGGAGTCTGAGGGCTTCTTCTAGCCGTCGGACCTCTCGAGTTCTCTCTTGTGATCCTCGAGTTTTCGCCTGTTGGATTTCAGGAACTCCAGTATCTGCTGGAAATCGTGGATGTTAAGGCCCTCGATGTCTAGACGGGAGTCGTCGAACCTCTCTATGTAGCCGTTGTCCCTGAGCGCTTTGATGCCCTTGCCAAACGCTGTTCGGTCGAAATCGAAGTCCACCTTTTCACCGATGTTTTTCACCCGGGGATGTGCTCTCCCGTACTGGAAGTTCCCATTTTCATCCCAGTAACCACATTCCCTGATACCCTGGTATATCTTGTCTATGTTGTTCATCAGGCTTGTGAACCTTCTCCTGTTCTCGTCATCGTCTTCAAGGTACCGCTGGAACTTCTCAAGCACTTCTTCCTTGCTGTAGGAGGACATGGCTTCAACCAGAGTTTGGGCAGACAACGGTTAAAGTTTTTTCTAGAACTCTGAAAGGTTTTTCTGCCTCTCCTCTTTTTCTTCCATGTAGAAGTTGTATTCCCGTGCGACCCAGCGGGAGAGAAGATCCACAATCGAGTCCACCTGCTGGTTGGTCAGTTCCTTGTTTTCCGGTATGCTGTGAGAGAGCGAGAGTTCCTCTCTTGAAGCTGCGTTACAGGCATGCATCGCCTTGTAGACCGGGTTTCCACCTACCGGTGTCTGTGCACCGTCATTCTCCGGTTGCTTCATCAGTTTTTCTTCGACTATTTTCCGGGCCTGGTTCCTGATAGCGCCTATACCTATCTCCCTGATCAGGTGAATATCGTTCTCGTCCAGCCTCGGTCTTGTGGCGTCTCTCCCGGGAAGTTTGAGTCTACGCATGTCCAGAATTTGACTCTTTAACGTTTTAACAGTGGAGACAGAAGAGTTCAGCGGCTTTCTCTTTTCTCGGCAGCTATCTTGAGCTCCGTGAGACCCTGCTCCAGCAGCTGTGCGAGACTCTTGTCAGCATCGCTGAGTTTCCGGTTCACGGCGTCGGCCTCTTCAAACTTCTCCTTCCTGAAAAGGTTCACGTAGAGTTTCACCGCCTGTTTCGGATTCGATACCTGATGGTTGAGATCCACCATAACTGTCATGAAGGTCTCAAGGTCTCCCCGGTTTTTCAGGAACTCCAGGAGCAGCCTCTCAAATTTCCCGTAAATATTGCTGTCCCTGGAACTTATACTCCTCTCTGTACCGAAGGCATCCTGTCCTTTACCGAAGTTCGGATCACCGTGTTGCTCCGCTATCTGGTTCAGTATATTCCTGATCTCCGAGTACTTTTTCTTCGAATTTCCGAACAGAAATCCTTTGATACTCATAGCATAAACCCCGGGACACGGCTTAATAAAGATTCGATAAACCCTTCGAACATAATGCCCTACAAAATTGGACTCGTTGGAAAACCATCCGTAGGCAAGTCAACGTTCTTTAACGCAGCGACCATGAACACCGTCGAGGAGGGGAACTATCCATTCACAACTATCGAGCCCTCTGTTGGAGAGGCGTATGTCCGCGTGAAATGTGCGGCTCCTGATTTTGACGAAGAATGTGATCCCAGCGTCGGCTTCTGCAAAAAAGGGACACGTTTCGTCCCGGTCCAGCTCGTGGATGTCGCAGGTTTGATTCCCGGAGCCCACGAAGGAAAGGGCCTGGGAAACAAGTTCCTGACTGATCTCAACGAGGCAGACGTACTTGTCCATATTGTCGATTTCTCGGGCAAGACTGACGAGGAGGGTGAGCCAACGGACAGTCATGATCCCCGGGAGGATATCGACTTCCTTGAGGAAGAGCTGGACATGTGGTACCTGGAGATACTTGAGAAGGGGATCGAGCGTTTCGAAAACAAGCAACGGCAACCAGATGTCAAGCTGGAGGAAGAACTTGCCGAGCAGATGTCGGCGTTCAAGATTGGGAAGAACAGGGTGAAACAGTTGATACTTTCAGAGGACCTGAGCCTGGAGCCAGACGACTGGAGCCCTGAGGAAAGGAAGTCACTGGCCCGGTCAATCCGGAAGGAGACGAAGCCAATGGTCATCGCCGCGAACAAGATGGATGATGAGGAGGCGAGGGAGAACTACGAGGAAATTAAAGATGATCCCGATTATAAGGACCTGACGATTGTCCCGTGTTCCGCCCATGCCGAGAAGGCGCTGAAGAATGCCTCGGAAAGGGGAGTTATTGACTATATCCCCGGGGACGATGAATTCGAGATCGAGGAGGAAATTTCGGGCAAGCAACAGGAAGGCCTGGAGAATATCAGGGAGTTCATCAACAGCTATGGGGGTACCGGTGTTCAGGAGGCGCTTGAGACCGCGCTTTTCGATGAGCTTGGAGTCATCGCGGTATTTCCAGGAGGCGCGGACGGTCTCGGCGACGAGCACGGTAACATACTGCCCGACTGCTTTCTAGTGCCCGGGAACGCGACTGCGGAAGACTTTGCGTTCGAAATTCATTCCGATATCGGCGAGGGCTTTCTCCACGCGATTGACTGCCGGGAGAACAGACAGATAGGAGCCGATCAAGAACTCGAGCACCGGGACGTTATAGAGATCGTTTCCGCGAACCAGTAGATAAGAAATTAGAAGAGGCTGGAGAACCAGCTGAAGAGTCCTTGAAGCAATCCTCCCTGGCTGTCTCCGTCGTTATCGTATTCTTCCCGGGGTTCAGACACCCATTCAGGTCTTTCCAGAGTATCTACTGTCTCGCCGTTATGCTGGACCTCGAGCCGGAACGGCTCGCCAGTGAATGTTTCACTCGTCTCGAAGCTGGCCATGTACTCTATACCAGAGATGACCTGTATGCACGCGGTCTGGCTGTCGAGTTCGTCCCTAACCGTCCTTATGTTCAAGGTGTAGGAATTGTTGTTCCCTCCCTCGATTTCGTGTTCAATCACGTGGCAGGGTGTCGGAGCTGTTATCCGGCCGTTAAAGCTTACTTTTTTCTTCCCGTCACGGGAATAGCTGACGTTGAAGATCGCGTTACCGGTATCTGTTGAAGAGCGGTTGACCATGGAAACCTCTGTCCTGTACTCGGTGCCGTTCGCTCCCACGGCTGTGGTCGCAGATGCGCTTGAACTTGTACTGCCTGTCGCCCCACTCATTATGCAGGCATGGCCTGGTGGACAGTCCGGTTTTGAACCGTTTTCGTACGCTATTCCTGCAGCTAGACTTACAAAGATTAACAGAGATGCCGCGAGCAAGAGTTCTCGTCTCATACACATTTCTTCCCGTTCCCGGCTTTATAAGAGCTTATTCACTGTTCGATCTGGATCGAATTAGTCCCACTGCACTATCCCTCTGTCATCGTAGAGCTGCGGGTAGGTTCTCCGGGTCCAGCGCTCGAAATCTCCGATCTCTTCCTGGACCTCGGCTCCTGCTGCTCCGGCCTTCTCCTCTACTGTTCCTGTTATCTCGTCGTCTGTATTCTCTGGTCTCAGTTGGGGGTGGTAGTCGGGATCTATCCTGACCAGTCCCTGGCCGTCATACCACTGGGGGAATGTCTTCATTGTCCATTCCTCAAGTTGCCGGTCAAGACCTCCTGCGTCTTCAGCCAGTCCTCTATCTCCAGTTTCTTCCTCTACCTGGTCGGCCTCCTGCCCGGTTCGCTCGCCGATGCTTCTACCTTCCTTCATGCCGGCTAGGGCAGGACTGTAACCCGGGGACTGTATGCGCTGTATCTTGGTCCCGTTATGGTAGATTTCCAGCGCAAAGTCGTCCTGGAACTGGAACAGGCCCTGGTAGTGAACCCGTCCCTTACAGGTCTGCCCGTCCTGCTGCTGGGGCTCCGTGAACTGGATGTTCATCCTGTAGAGGTTCTCCTGGACTCCGGAGGCATCCGCAACCTCGAAGTCAAGCCCGGACTCCGGACTTGGAGTCTCTATAACTCCCCTGAAGTTGGCTTCCCGGGCATTGTCTTGCGATGAGAACTGGACGTCCGCCAGTCCCTCTCTGCTCTGTTGGCCCATGCAGCTGGAATCCACCTTCCAGACATCCATCCACGGCGCAGGACCTCCCTGTGACCGTAGCGGCTGCAGATGTGGCTTGACCGGGAAACTTGCTGTGCTCTCGTTTTCCCTGTACTCCCAGGTTGCGTTGGATTGCTGGTTCATTCCCTTCTGGTCAGGCATGTTACTCTGGTTAGTCATATTCGACTGGCTTTGCTCTTGGGCGGCCACTGCTCCCACAGAAATTGAGAATACGAGGAACAGGGCGGATGCGGTGAGGAGAACTTGTCTTCTCATACGCGAAGACTCTCTTTGAGGGTTTAAATACAACAGTTAACTCCTCTGTACATGTTTCGCTGGAGGCCGTTTCCGATGTCAAAAACCACGACTCTCCTATAAAGATTGGGGTTCAAAACGTTCTGTAGAGGAAAGTTTTCGTTATGAGTTTTTCAGATCTTGACATATCAAGTGAAGTTGTAGATAACCTAGAAGAACACGGTATCACGGAACCTACCGAGGTACAGGAAAAATCTATTCCATACGTGCTCGCAAGCATGGACGTCCTGGTCGAGTCAGAGACCGGCTCCGGAAAGACGCTCGCATTCTCACTCCCAATAATTGAACGTGTCTCGGGAGAACGGACACAGGCACTGATTCTTTCACCCACAAGGGAGCTCGCGAAGCAGATCTCGGAGGAGATTGACAAGGCCGCTACGGATAATGTTGAAACAGTTACTATCTACGGGGGAGTATCTTACGGCCCACAGGTAAAGGGTGCAAAGACTGCCAATATCGTTGTCGGGACACCGGGAAGAGTGCTTGACCTGTTGAAGCAGAACAAGTTACAGGTCGGCGACCTTGATTACCTGGTTCTGGATGAAGCGGACAGGATGCTCGACATGGGATTCCAGGACGAGCTGGAGGCGATAATTGATTTCTGCCCGAGAGAAAGGCAGAACCTTCTTTTCGGGGCGACCATCCCAAGCGACCTGAAGAAGATGTGCGACAAGTACGACATTGATCCTGAAACGATCCGGATCAAGTCGAAACAGCATACGAGAAACCTGAGCGAGAAGTACGTCGACACGAAACGGAACCGGAAGCTGTCGATGCTATACACTCTACTCAAAGACCGGGAACGAGATCTCTCCCTGGTTTTCTGCCGGACGAAGAATACCACCCGGTGGCTTGCGGACAAGCTCCGGAAGAACGGTATAGACGCGCAAGAGCTGAACGGCGACATGTCCCAGCACCAGCGCGAGAAGACCGTTGAAAAGTTTGAAAACGGCGAGATCAAGGTCATCGTCGCGACGGATGTCGCGGCAAGAGGACTTGATATTGACGGCATCTCCCATGTTTTCAATTACGATGTTCCCGACAAGTTTGACACCTACACCCACCGTATAGGCCGTGCGGGGAGACAGGGAGAGGACGGTGAGGCGGTCACGCTGCTTGAAAAGGATGACCACCGGCAGTTCCGGAAGATCAAGCGCAGGAAGAAGGGCGTCAAGAACTCGACGAAGATCGAGAGGATTGACAAGGACGAACTCGACCTGAAAAAGGCAAGAACCTGAGTCATAGGGACTTAAGACCAGGCCAGGAGGGTCGCGCCGAAGAGCTTGAATGCCCCGATTATTGCGATCACCATGAAGAACATCAGGATCGCGTAAACCTTCACCTTGTCTTCCAGAGTCATTAGACCTGTTAAACCTTTCTCTTCTAGCTGTATAAAAATTCTCTTTTTCAGCCCCTCTCTGTGGGCGATAAAGTTTAGTCTGAATAAAAGATGCCGGGTCGAAAACCACTGGTCTACCTTTTAAAGCTTCGGTTCTATCTGAGCTTATTCAAGGAGGTGTATTTATTCTATGAAAGGTACAGTCAAGTTCTTCCATGACAGGAAGAACTACGGTTTCATCGAGACAGATGAGATGGACGACGACGTATTCTTCCACGACAGCGAAGTCGAAGACGGTCTGACAGTTGAAGAAGGGACCGAAGTCGAGTTCGAGCAGGAAGAAGGCGACCGTGGACCAAAGGCAGTCAGCGTAACAGAAGCTTAAACCGCAAGGTTTGCTTCTGTCCACATATCTATCCTATCTTTTTCTTCAGTTTTACTCGATAATTCCTTGTGTGTCCATCCGCCAGTAATTAAATATGTGCTCTACAATATATGTTCTGTGTCAGGGACCAGAGATCACGGCCCGGAAGAAGAATTTCTCGACCAGTTCGACAGCTTCGGCGGCTCAGTTATGACACTGGAGCAGCACGCCGGTAACTATGTTGATGCGCTGGGCCAGCACCTGTCCGGATCTCATAATGAAAACCCGGGGCTTGAGATGGCGGTCGAAAATGTTGCGTGGTCGCTGGAGAGGGTTTGGGATGAGATGGAGAGGATTGGCCGGAATATTTCAGAACGGGAGATGACGGCGACCGTGAGGTACAACGGTGATCTTGCAGCTATCGACTTGGATGAACCTGTGGAGGCCAACGGTGAAAACTACTGTCCTCTCGATGAGTTCAGGGACATCGTGTTCATCTCCCACCATATGAACCGGGAAGGCCTGGAGATAGCCGGAGAAGATGGTAACGGAACGATCCAGGCAATGATAACTGCCTCGGAAGATCTTGTCAATTCCTACCAAATGCTTGAAAAACAGTATGATCGACTTCTGTCGGCGGAGCTCCTGGCCCGCAAATATTTTGACACAGGAGAAGTCCTGGAACCTTACGAGGTCGAGCCACCGCTGTACAGTATGCTTAACAACACTGAACACCAGGAAAAGCTCAATCGACTCAATAGCAGGATTAAGGAGGACGGAACCTAGAGCTCAAGATGTAAGCGTTCTTCTCCAGCAAATCTAATGTTCAGAGTGAGATCATCGCCCAGCTGTATCTCGTTGTACTCTGAGCTTCCTGAAAGTTTCATCCAAAATATGTCGCTAGCAATTAATAATGCATTAAAAGCTTTCTGGAGGCCATACTTAGTTTTTCACCACCGTTCTATTCCTATGACCGGCGACTTCAACGAGACGGTTGCAGGGCTGCTTGAGGACAACGGAGCGGTGAACCGCTTCTCGATCCACGAGGAACGAGGGCACGCGAGCGCAGTCGCCCACTCGCGGGCGGGAATAGACGAGAAGAACAGGATAGTCAGCGACCCCCTGTCCGAGGGCTACGATGTCACCTATGAGGGAACCTGGTACGGATGGGAACACTATATCATCCAAGACGTGGATCCGGGAGACGTTCCCGGTGATCTTGACAAACTTGTTCCGGAGTACAGGAGCGAGGCCCCTGACTCCTACACCGTCCCGAGCTTCAGCGAATGGCTTGAAGACAGGGAATAAAATGCTGGACAACAATTTATGAATATGCTCGAAAATTTTGACCGCATTAATGCCGCCGCAGCCTTCTTTGCGATGTTCGTTCTCGCGGGCATACTCACAGCACCCACTCAGAGCTATCGTGTTATGACTGAGATATACTGCTCGTGCGATGTTAACGAGGGAGATGTTCCCTGTAACGATGTCACCCAGATCGACTATATTTTCTACACCGGCCTAGTAAATATCTATCGAGAGCATAACATGAAGGAGATTGTCGAGTGCCGGAACGGCAACAGAAGCGGAACTCACAACCGTATGGAGAGCCAGCAATACGGTGTAGAGTTTTTGTCAACACGAGCTGCCTAGACTAGAAGACACTTTCAGGTCGACGAGCTCCTGGCATCGTTCGCTTTTCACCGAGCGTTTCCGGGGGATTAAAAGAAGTGTGATGAGATACCTAGAGTGAAGAGGAGCTTCCAAGTGAGAAAATGGCTCAAGATCGCGGGCATTTTACTGGCGGCAATCATCGTACTGACAGCTGTAGCGATCGGTATTGTGGTTCTGGTAATATTCTCCATCGGGACGAGTGGCCCGGATCCTGGTTCCTTCATGCACCAGGTCGAGTACACCGCGGAGTTCAGATTCAACGGTACTTTGAATGACACCGAGATAATTGTTCCCTACCCCGATGATGGAAGGTTCCAGTCCGCAATCAGGGGAAACTCGGACGCCCGACTGTCGAACGAATTGAACGCATCGCTGTCGATTGTGAATACCTCTCGAGGTGAGATGCTGAAACTTGATGTCGGCGATTTCACGCCCAGGACTGACAGTGAGAGATTTGAGAGAGAATTCAGGAGGCTGGAGAACAATACGGACCGTGAGATACGCCGCGTGAATGTCACGGGTCTCGCGAAGTACAGCTCCTACAACCTTTTGGTCCGTTTTGACTACAACAGGTCGCTTGACACCAGGAACGGCCTAACAAACGAGCCTCACCTTGAATCAACCAGCGCGGAGTGCCGCGGTCCAAGAGAGTCGGGCTGCGCCATGACCGGGGCGTTCCTGAACTACACTGCCTCCAACTCGACGCACATGGAGCTCAGCGTCAGAATCAGCGGCAGGAACTCCTGGTGGAACTGGGGATGGTCCGGCAACAGCTACAGCCAGCGCTTCTACAACAGCTTCTACGACAACCAGAATTTGGTCGGTTCCCAGAAAGGATGGATTACACTCAGAGGAAGAGAAGACCAGGGAGAAGGAAGCTACAGGTATTGAGCGCTTCACGTGATTCTAAGCGTTTCTCTGTTACCCAACGCAAAACCGGTGATATCTTCCACCAGTACTTCCACGTTTTCCTCGAATATCTCTGGAAAAACTTCATGGAGGTGGTCTACTAACTCTGCACTGTACTCAAAATGATAGGAATCACTGAAAACGGAAAAACTTGTTTCATCTTCGGGAAAACCGGTTGCCTGTTCCCCGCCTGCACAAAAACCCAGGTTCCGTGCGACGCCTTTAACCATTACATCCCCGAAGTCCAGGTTGTAGTTGACACAATAGGTTCTCTCAAAGTCCAGTTGCTCGCCCTGGCTTTCAGAGATATAGAGTTCTGATACCGGAATATACTTTTCAAAGGTCTCGGCTATCTCCTCCTTGCTCCCGGGGGCAGATGAGTAAAGGGCAAAACCTTCCGGCTCCCAGTAAACAACCACGCAGTTACCTTCATATTTGAACGTCCCCATGACCGAAACCTCATCGGTGTAAAAACGGTTGACGTTATCTATTGTCTCGAACTCGTCAAGAAGTCTGTCCCTCTCGGCCATGACCTCATCTTCGAACCAAAACTTAAACCAGTCCCGGCCGATCTAGGTTTCCCCCGGAAACTGATTCTTTAAGTAGTGCTGGATAGCATCCTCTTCAAAGCCCATCAATGCATCATATCTATCGCGGTAGTGCCGGGAGCTGTTGATGTACTTTACCAGATCCCCAATTACCTGATAAACTGCTTCGTCTCTTGCATCTTCACCTAGAATTGAAGGCAGCACGGTCCTCAAAGGCTCCAGCCAAGCCTAAAATGTTCCTTTACCTTTATTCCTGAGGTACGTCTTCTTGGTCCCTATTTTCTTGCACTTGTCACATGCCACGTGAAATTTGAGAACCGGATTGTGTTCTTTACCCCAGTTCTCAACCTGCACCACGTGGACTCTTTCCTCACAATCAGGGCATCGAAAGGAAAATTTGTCGCTGCTGTCCTCGACTACTTCCGGGTCAAATTCTTGAGGCCAGTCACCTTTCACCCGTGTGTAACCGAAATCCTCGTAGAGGAAATTGCTTACTTCCGGATGGAAAGTGGAGCTTATCTTGACCTCATCACCGAATTCTACATCCGGAAGCAAATTTGCTTCTTCCAGCAGTTCGGTAGCAGGGTCGCTCATTTTACTCCCTCAGCACTTGCTCCAGCCGCAGCCGGGGCATTTTTTGCAGCCTTCCTGGAGGATGAGCATTCCTCCGCAGTCAGGGCATTCTGGTGTGGTGCCGTCCTTGACGATTTCCGCTGCGTCGGCAATTTTCTCCGTTTCGGTCTTGCCGGCCTGTTGTGTCTCGGTTTCGCCCGTGTCGAAGCTGTCGATGGTGTGCTGCGGGGTGTCGCCGCCTTTCAGGTGGCGTTTCATCGCCTCGGCGATCGCGTCGGGAACTGAATGGATCTGTGTTCCTGAGTCCCATGCGATCTGTGGCGAGCGGATGTCGTCGAGCTGTTTGATGACGTCTTCCGCGTCCGCGCCCGAACGTAGAGCGAGCGAGATCGTGCGGCCGAGGGCTTCCGTGAAGGACTGGGTGTAGCCACCCGACTTTCCTACCTGGGTGAACACTTCGAACGGCTCCCCGTTGCTATCGTTGATCGTCACAAACAGGTCGCCGTAAGCGGTTTCTATCTCCTGGGTCGTCCCGATCACCGTCTTCGGGCGGTCCTGGACTCCCGGCGAATCACCCATCGAGGTGTGTTCGCCGTTGCCCTCGTCGTCGGCCTCGACTCCTTCCTGTGAAATCTCCTGGTCGAGATCCTGCTCCTGGACCTCTAAGTCAGTGTCTCCGACAACCTCCTCGAACTCGTTGCTTTCTATCAGGGCTTCCGCGCCGCCGAATTCGTCCACGACCTCGGAGAGCAGGTCGACCTTGTCCATGTCCGTTAGAGTGTTCTCCTTGTTGGTCTGCATGACCTGGACATCCCGGGTTCCGTCACGGTACACTGTCATGCCCTTGATGCCCTTGTTGTAGGCGCGCATGTAGACCTCGCGGACCTCCTCTTTCGAAGCCTCGTTCGGGAAGTTGCAGGTCTTCGAGATGCCGGAGTGGTTGTGTTTCTGGAACGCCGCTTGAATATCAACGTGCTCCTTCGGGCCGACACGGTCAGAGGTCATGAAGAGCTGCTTCATCGCCGGCGGAAGCACGTCATTTGAAAGGGAGTTCACGCCCTCCCACTCGTTGTTCCGCATCTTTTCCTCGACCTCTTCACGCACCTTTTCAACGTCGACGTTGTTGGCCTCCAGCGCCTTGATGAAGTAGTCGTCGAACTCGACGAGCATATCCTCGCCCTGGATGTCCTTCGCAACGTTCTTGAAGTACGCGACCTGGTAGATTGGTTCGCAGCCGCCCGAGGTGTTTCCTATCATTGAAGTGGTTCCGGTTGGCGCGATCGTAACCGTGTTGTGGTTTCTCATCTCTAGGCCGTCCTCGAACTGCTCCGGGTCATAGCCTCCAGAGTAGTTCTTGAACCATTCCTCGTGTTCAGTTGGGTTGGCCCACTTCGACTTCTCCCATTCTCCAAAGGTTCCTCGGACTTCCGCAAGTCTATGCGATTCCTCGACGGAGAACTGGGTGATGAGTCTCTGGATTTCCTTGGCCGCTGCCTGTGATTCGTCGCTTCCGTACCGCATCCCCAGCTGGATCAGCATCTGGGCGAAGCCCATCAGTCCTAGGCCGATCTTTCTCATCTCGCTCACTTTCTCCTCAATCTCCTCCAGCGGGAAGTCGCTCATCGTCACAACGTTATCTAAAAAGCGGGTGCCGGTCTTCGCGATGCGTTCAAGTTCATCGACCATGATGGCCTCCTGGATGAACTCCTGCATCGCGATGTCGAGTTCCTCTTCGCTCGAGTACTCGACCTCGTGCTCCTGGCACCACTCGTGGAAGTTGAGTCCAAGGCCGTCTCCCTGGTCTTCAACCAGCAGCGAGAGGTTAATGTGGCCGAGGTTGCAGGCCTCATAGTTTTCGAGAGGCTGCTCCGCGCACGGGTTGGTGGCCTCCATCCGGTGCTCCGGGTGCTTCTCGACGTCGAAGCTGTGTTTGTCATTGGCCTCGTCGTAGACGTAGAAGCCCGGCTCGCCGTTCCTCCAGGCGCCGTCGATAAGGCACTCCCAGATGAAGCGGGCGGGAATCTTCATATCCTCTCCCGGCTCAAGTTCTATATCGTATTCTTCTATCTCGTCTCCAAAGGTACTGGCAAAGTCACGCCAGAAGTTGTCGTCCTTCCCCTGGTCACTTCCGGATGCTTCCGGGTACCAGTCTTCATCGCTGTTGTAGAACTCCGCGGTTTTTCTCGTGACCTCGTGCGTGTCCCCTGTTGCAGGATTGATCAACTCGTACTCCTCATCGTTCTTGACCGCCTCCATGAAGTCATGTGTTAGACCCACTGAGATGTTGAAATTCGATAAATTGCCCTCCTTTCTTTTCGATGTTATGAACCTCAGTACGTCAGGGTGGTCGACGCGCATTATTCCCATCTGGGCTCCGCGTCTCTTTCCTCCCTGTTTTATGGTTCCGCACATCGTGTCGAATACCTGCTGGAAAGTCATCGGTCCCGAGGCGATTCCCCCTGTCGAGGAGACAGGATCGCCCTTTGGACGAAGCAGGTGGAAAGGATAGCCGACGCCTCCTCCAGTCTGGAAGATGTTCGCCGCATCATGTACCGCGCCAAATATTGAGTCCATATCATCTTCAGGATGCACCACGAAGCAGGCGGAAAGCTGCTGCAGTTCTGCGCCTGCGTTCATCAGTGTCGGTGAGTTAGGCATGAATTTCAGGTTGGTCATAAGGTCGTAGAACTGCTGCCATGACTCCCTGTAGTTGACATCGTCGTACTGCTTGTCCGGCATTGCGACATTCTTCGCGACCCGCTCGAACATTTCTTCAGGTGTCTCGACAACCTCGCCGTCCTCGTCCTTTAGAAGGTAGCGAGCCGGTAAAATACGTTCGTACGCGTTTTCAGTCAGTCTTTCTTCTACGGTCTCCCCTGTGACGCGCTTCACGGGAAGCTGGAACTCAGATTTTGAATTAACAGTGTCAGCTTCTGAAACAGTGTTGGTCATACTTGTTGATCCCCCATGATTATGAAATCGGATTGTGTGTGAACTGAGTGAGTATGAATTGAATTATTCATTTTGAAGTGCCTCGACTTCCTTCTGGAATGATTCCGCGTTTTCAAACGAGTCGTACACAGACGCGAACCGGATGTAGGCAACCTCATCGCGTTTCTGTAACTCCTGCTTGACAAGCTCGCCGATTTCCTCTGTGGTGACTTCTTCCCGGGACAGCACCTGCTTCTTCACAGATTCAACCATCTCGTTGACCTCTTCCCCGGTGATAGAAGTCTTCTCGACCGCTCTTTCAATTCCGGAGCGGATCTTTTCCTCCTCGAAGTCCTTGACATCGCCCGACCGCTTCAACACCTTGATATCAAACTTCTCCACCGTTTCGTAGGTGGTGAAACGTCTCTCGCACTCCGGGCACTCCCTGCGCCTCCTTACTTTCTCTCTGGATTCCCTGGTGTCAACTACCCCGGTCGATCCGTGTTCGCAGTATGGGCATTTCATTGGTTACACATTGGATATACCTGACTCTAGTTGTTTTAATGCATTCCTGTGCTATCCACAACATGTCGGGGAGAAACCTCTCCCTTCCCCCTCATATGTAGTGTCTTCGCATCCCAAATTTACGTTCCTCTACTTATAAACTCTGCCATGTTGAAGAGGTTCGAACTAACTGAATAGCTGTTACGTACACCATACTTCACACCAATCTATATAGAACTCATTATCGCAAACCGGATTATGGCTGCTCAGGAAGCTGAAAAATGGTTTACAGTAACGCGGGCAGATGCCGAGGAATGGAAAGTCGGCGCGATAGCAGAGGCCGTAGACCAGAAGATATCAGAACTCGCGGAGCTCTGGAACCTGGAAACGGAAGAGATCGTGAACGAGCAGAGGCCCCTCCAACTCGAGATCGAGGGCTTCGGGGCCTGGGTCGGCGACGACATAGTATCGGTTTCAGATCCCGACCTCTATAGAGCTGGGATGTGCGAGGTGTTCGACGATCCTGGGATCATAGAGATGGTAGACATGAACTATCCCGTACCGTTCCACGAAGTTCTCGAGGAGGCTGGGCAGCTAGTTGGGCAGCGTGCCGATAACGGCTGGGACTACCGACCGTCCCTTGTAGACGGTGCAAGAGACGAGTTCCATGGTCTTCTTGCGCTTAGGCATACCTGCCCTGACTTCGTTGACAGCTACAGGAGTCTGGTGGAGTCCAACCTCGACACCGTGGTGCAGCTCAACAGCAAAGAGCAGGAGGACGCGATAATGGAGCTCGCTGGAAGAGAGGTCAACAGGGAAGATATTGTCAAGCTTTACAACAGGGAGCTGGACCAGGAATACGATTTCTCCAGGCACTCCGACAAGCTGCCGAACGCGTTCAGCACCAGGCTTGCGACAGAAGTGGTGCAGGGAGATATAGGCTTCAGTGAGCTTGACGCCGAGCAGGTGGCCCGGATGAGGCGCCGGAAGCTGAGGAGAGAATCCGTCCAGGAAAGATCGAACCTTGTCGCCTTCGACCTGGCCGATGGAATGTACGGTCTCGAAACAGGATACCGGCCCGAAGACGCTTTTAACAACGCCCACAATTTCAACTCATGGTTCGAGGAAACGGCCCGCGAGGTCGACAGGGAAATTTGCAACAAGTATGGAATTCCTCGATAACCGGAAGACTTTTAAATAGAAGGCATTATTGTTACTATATGGTGACAATTCACTAATGCCTGAGGATTATGACGAGGATTTTGGACTTTCTGACGCCTCTGAACCCGGTAGAGAATCCGCTGTAGGCGGCGAAGTAACTCTTGACGGTACAGTTGACGAGATGCTGGAGAACGCCGGCATCTCTCAGGAGAATCAGTACGACAGGTTCCTGTACGGCGAAGACAACGGCTCGGTCAAATCAGCCCTGGGATCGGGATACGTCATGGGTGCGAGACCCGAGGAAGATCCAAGGTCGTTCTAGGGGATAACCCATACCTATTTTTTCAATTTTGGCTATTAAGTGATTATTACATGACAGAAGAAATCGTTCCGGACACCTCGATTCTTATAGACGGCAAGCTCTCCGAGCTGGCAGAAAAGGGAGAGATAGACTCGGAAGTCGTGATACCAGAATTCGTTGTTGACGAGCTAGAGAACCAGGCCAACCGTGGCCTAGAAGTGGGCTACGCCGGCATAGAGGAGATCAAGAAGATCAGGAAGCTTGGTGAGGAAAAAGGCTTCGAGGTGTCCTTCACAGGAAGACGTCCAACAGGGGAAGAGATAGAACTTGCCTCCAGCGGTAGAATCGATGCGCTGATAAGAGACGTCGCAGAGGAACGCGGAGCAACTCTTTATACAGGAGATATCGTCCAGGGCAGGATAGCTGAGGCCAAGGGTATCTACGTCAAGGTGTTCGAGAAGGAGCACGTCGAGAAGTTCCCGCTCGAAGACTACTTTGACGAGGAAACAATGAGCGTCCACCTTAAGCAGGGAGGTGTTCCGAAGGCGAAGCGGGGAATGCCCGGGGAGTTCGCGCTTGAGGATATCGGAGACGAAGAAATTACCCGGGAGGAGATTAACAGGATAATACAGGAGACTATCGAGACCGCGGAAGTATCCGACGAGGGTCTCATAGAACTCGAGAAAGAGGGCGCGACAGTCCTTCAACTCGGCCGCTACAGGATCGCGATCGCACGACCACCGTTTTCTGAAGCGCCGGAAGTCACCGCGGTGAGGCCGGTCGCAAAGGTCTCGCTAGAGGACTACGATCTTTCAGAAAAACTGATCGACAGGCTTGACAGGCGAGCAGAAGGAGTACTGATCGCGGGAGCACCAGGACACGGAAAGTCGACTTTTGCCCAGGCGCTTGTCGAGCACTACGAGAACGAAGGAGAAATTGTGAAGACTATGGAAAAGCCCCGGGACCTTGACGTCGGCCCGGATATTACGCAGTACGCGGAACTCGAAGAATCTATGGAGAACACCGGCGACTTTTTACTGCTTGTCAGGCCGGACTACACAGTATACGATGAGGTCCGTAAAACCTCGGACTTCGAGGTCTACAGCGACATGAGGATGGCCGGGGTCGGGATGCTCGGGGTTGTCCACGCATCCGAGGGAGTTGACGCAGTCCAGCGGCTGATCGGCCGTGTGGAACTTGGCATGATACCCCAGATCTGTGACACCGTTATACACATCGAGAACGCCGAGGTCGCGAAGGTCTACAAGCTCGAACTCACAGTGAAGGTTCCCGAGGGAATGACAGAGGAAGATCTCGCGAGACCTGTTGTACTCATAAGTGAGCTTGATACAGGCAAGCCAGAGTACGAGATCTATACCTACGGGGAGGAAACAGTGGTCATACCGGTCGACGGAGAGCAGAGAGCTTCCGGAGCCCAGAGACTCGCGATGGAGCAGCTTGAACACCTGCTAGGCGCAAGGGGTATCGACGACGCGAGCATTGAATTTATCTCCGACAACCACATCCGTTTGCTTGTTGAAGAAGACGAAATACCCCATATAATTGGAACAGGCGGGGAACGGATCGAACAGCTCGAGGAAGAGCTTGGTCTCTCGATAACCGTCGAGCCCAAGAAGGGAACACTGAAGGAGACAGCGGGCTTCGATGTCGAGGAGCGCGGCAACTCGGTGATCATTGAGGTCGGGAAAGACATGACTGGAGAGGAAATTGATGTCTACGATGGCGACGAGTTCCTGTTCACCGCGACCGTCGGGAAGAAGGGAGAAGTTTCTGTTACGAAGCAGAGCGAGCTCGCGTCACGAATTCTCGGTGCCGCGGAATCCGGAAAGCTTGATGTCCGTGTGTGATCGTTCTTCTTATTAAGCCGGTTTCCAAAATCTAGAGTGTGAGACAGTTACAGATCACGGTTCCCGCGGCTTCAAAGCAGGATGTCGAAGAGGTTCTAAAGGACTACTCCAGCGATATTTCCTCGAAGAACGTGGAGCAGAACGGGTCAAACGCGATCGAATTCACCGCCTCAATCGAGTCAGGAGAAGATATTGACAAGCTCTCGGAAGAGCTGAAGGAGGTGGAGAATATTGATTCAGGAGAACTATCTATACGTGTTCTTGAACAGGAGTCGCTGATCAAGAAAGGGCAGAAGACCAGTGGATCTAACTCATCTCTTTCACACGAGGAGCTCTACACCAAGGCCCAGGAATCCTCTGGCTTCACAAAGGAGCAGTGGGGGCTGATTGCGGTCTCGTCCGCCATCGCTGCGTACGGCCTTGCGCTCGACAATATAATAGTTGTTATAGGTGCGATGATGCTCGCGCCGATACTATCGCCTTTTGTCTCCGGCGCGATTTCCATAGTCGTGGGCGACCAGTCGCTGATGAAGAAGTCACTTTTCGCGGGACTGAAGAGCGTGCTTATCGCGATTGCAGTTTCTTTTGTCGTGATGGTGCCGTTTCCCGTTGACAACAACGCGGTGCTCCAGCTGGTTGCGTCGCCAGGCATACTCACGATACTGCTCTCCGTTCTTGTTGGAGTGGCCGCCGCGCTTTCATTTGCGACAGGGTTCAGAGACCAGATTGCAGGTGTCGCAGTCGCCATCGCGCTGGTTCCGCCGCTCGCGGCGACAGGTATCGGACTGAAGATGCAGGACCTCGTGTTCGCGGCCCAGGCGGGATCTGTGGCAACGATCAACATTCTCGCGGTAATTGTCTCGGGTTCACTAACTTTCCGGATGCTCGGGATGAAACCGTCGACCTACTACAGGGAGAAGCAGGCCGAGAGACTGAGGTACGTTGTTCCAGCTGCATTCCTCCTTATGGCTATACTTGCAGCACCAGTGGCTTACTCATCCTATCAGGGCTACCAGGACTACATCTCCGAGCAGCATGTGAGAAATGTGGCCTCGGACCATTTCGGTGACAACCTGCTTGAGGTCGAACTGGAAGACAATCACCTGACGGTCCTGGTGCTCGGAGAACACCAGACGCAGGACTTCAGGGAGGAACTGCCTGAGCACCTTTCAGTGGAGGTAAAACAGCTCCAAACCGGGTAGTTATTTAAAAAAGTAAAGCAAAGGAGTGCACATGGCAGTTGGAGAACTTGTGCTGACAATTAACACCGCAGGAACACTTGCGATCGGCTCCATCTGCTTCTTCATAGTTTACACGACTTTCAAGGGCATCGAGGACCAGAAGATCCAGGAGTTCTCGAAACGTTTCATGATGGCAATTGCCGTCCTGATCCTCTATGTCTCATACCTGATGACCTACGAGGCATTTTTCTCGAACTCGACTCTTGCCCGCTACCCTCTTTACCTTATACTGATCGGGGTGTTTGTCTACATGATATATGCTGCCATCGGCTTTGAGCAGGTCGCGGAGGAGTATGGCTTCTCCGAGAGATCGAAGCTGGACAAGATGGAGCACGAAGAAATGGGTCGCTAGCGGTGCTCGGTTCTCTTGTCGTGTTCCTTCCTGATAACTGTATTGAGTTCGTTCAGGGCCTCATCTAGCGTGTCCAGCAGATCCCATCCTTCCTCGTTTATCGCTGTAACTCCGTACTCGCTTGAGAGATTAAGGTCAAGCTCCCAGCGGTGTTTTTTACCATCCTTCTCCTTCTTCTTGACCCTGAGCTTCAGCTCCTCCGGCCGCTTCAGTTTTCTTCCCAGCGATCCCTGGAGCTGCTTCCGGATCTTGTTGTGAAGAACTGCCTTTTCCTCTGGAAGGTCCGCTCCTGTGATCTGGACCATTATGGTCTGCTGCTTTGCAAGCTCCGCGAGGTAGTCAACTAGATCCTTCAGAGTGATAATTGCCTCCGGATAGCTGTCTTCGACAAAGATTATGTCATCTTCTCCTTCATCCAGCATCTTCTTCACTGCCTCGATTCCTGCCATGTGATCCTCGCTGGTTGACGGGTTCTCCTGCATCAGCTGGTCAACAGTTATCTCAGACATGTCCTCGCGCTCTCTTCCACCCGCGATATAGACTTTGTCGCTTTGCCTGTCTCCCGAGGTTCCTCCCGAGGGCTGTCGGTCGCGCTTGATCATCATCCCGAGAATGTCTACGCTGTCAATAATGCCCGAGAGATCGCCGTCGCCGCCGACTACCGGTAGCCGGGAAATGTTGTTGTCCAGCATCGCGTGCCGGACCTCGTCGAGCACATCGTCTTCGCTCACAGTTATTAGTCCTCTTGTCGCGAGCCTGCCAGTTGAAACTTCCTTCAGCTCCGTGACTTCTCCCAGAGCTTCAAGGAACTCATAGTCGCCTATAATTCCCTTTAGCTTCTCACCTTCAAGCGCCACCATCATCTTTCTTCCCGAGTTGATCCTGAGATCGGAGAGTTCCACCAGATTGTCTCCGGCATCAAATTCCGGCGGCTGGTGCATCATTTTTTCAGGAGCAGTTATCTCCGGGTTGAACTGGACGAAACGCACAAGTTCACGGTAACTTACCGCTCCAGCAAACTTGCCTTCCTCGTCCAGAACAGGGATTGCCCGGAGCTCGTTCTCCTCCATCCTGTTCTTTATCTGGGATACAGACTCCTCTGTGGAGGCAGTCACCGGGTCCCGGTTCATTACTTCCTCGGCCGAAATCTCGAACGCTGATCTCATCAGTTGAAACCTCAGTCAACCAGGAACTTGTCCGGGTTGTCGTCCATATCTATGAAGTTGTCCGCAGCTTCCCTGAGCTCTTTCGCCGAGGACTTTCCGAAGCTCATGACCTCGACACGGCATCCTTCCGCCCTGAGATGGGTTACAAGCGATGCGAAGTCTCCATCACCCGTTACAAGGACGATGGTGTCGAGCTTCTGGGCCTGCTGGATCATATCGATCGTCATTCCAAGGTCCCAGTCTCCCTTCTTCTGTCCGCCGTAGAACTCCTTGAGCTCTTTCACACGGACTTCATATCCGATACGTCTCAGGGCTTCGAAAAAGTCTTCCTCGTCGGGAGTATCCGCCTTGATAACGTAGGCGGAAGCCCTCACTAGCTTCCGGTTCATGACTGCGTGGTCAAGAAGCTTTGAGAAGTCAACCTTTGATTCGTACAGGTTTTTTGCGCTGTAGTACATATTCTGGACGTCGACGTATACGCCGACTCTCTGATCTTTGTGTATATCTGACATTCGTTATTCACCGTAAAAGAAAATCGATCACAAGAATCGATTCTATATACAGTTCAAACGCGGTGGACAGACTTAAAAGGCTACCCATCGGGCGATGGATTCGGCAGGTACCGGTCGAGCTTCGGCAAAGTATTGCCGTTCCGGAAAATTTCGACTAGAGAGCCACATATAGCCTGCCTGACGAAATAGTAGAGTGATACGTACGCGACTGCCTCCCCCGAGATCTGTGAGGCGATGAATAGCGATATCGCGATACCTTTCGAGCCCGATACAAACGCGAGTGCGCGGGCCTTTCTCTCCATTACACCTAATCCGCGTGAGATGAAGTATGCTGCGCCAAACGAGAAAAGCGTGAAGCCAGCAAGTATCAGCACTCCGATGCCGAGATCGCCGAGGAATCCCAGTCCCTGAGTCTCGTATATCAGCCTGAACTGGACCGCAAAAACGAGCACTAGAAGCCATAGCGCAACTTTTGAGAAATGGTGCCTGAGGTCGTTGATGACAAAGTTCTCGAGGCGCTGGCTCCCGGCCCCAAGTGCAAGCGGTACTCCCAGGAAAAGCAGGTTGTTGACTGCGATGTCTACCACCTGTACTGATGCCGAGAAGCCCAGGAGCAGTAGAGGTATAACCAGAATGCCCAGTATCAACGATGAACCCGAAACTATGAGCGCAAGGTCGCCCTCCCCCTTGCTGAGGTTGGAGAATACCACAGGGGATCCTATCGCCGCTGCAGAGACACCGATTGCGATGAAGGCGTCCGCCAGGGCTCCCCCGACCGCTGTAGCAATGAGAAAGGCGGTGACAGGAGTGAGTATGTAGACAAAGGAAAGGCCCAGTAGAGCCTCCCTCGGATGGTGTACAGATTTTCTTAGCCGGTCAATGTCGAGATGGAGGCCAATCAGGAAGAAGAGTATCGCGATGAGTGCCGTAAACAGGGTATTGGAAATTAGCGAACCCGTTATGAAGTACGAAACGGTCACTGCACCCAGTACTATCGCCAGGAACTCTAGGTCCAGCTTTATACCGTGGACAGGCATGGAAAAGTTTAGAGCGCTGCCCGTTTATTTAACTATCATACAAAGTTGTGCTCTCACTTCCCCTGGAACGTCTGGTGTTAAGTATATCTTTTCATTTAAACCAGAGGAGGGATATTAAGCACAGGAGGTAATAAATGGACGTCATAGATGAAATGGTGGATGATATTCCGACCGAGAGACCCTGGGAAGAAATCAACATGGCCCTGGGAAACGATACACGGAGATACGTGATTTACCATTTCATAGAGCATGAAAAAGACGTTGAAAACGAAGAAAGACTGGCGGAAGAAGTTGTAAAGAGAAAAAAACGAGATTGGGTCGGGTGGGCTTGTATCCATCGGAAACGAAAGAATCAGGTTAAGACATTCAACTATTCCAAAACTGGAGGACCTTGGATTTATCGAATACGATGAGAGAACAGGCGATGTTGTCTACAACGCCGATCCTGACCTGGAGGCAATCGCGAGGTTTGCTCTCCAGTACGAAAGAAAGCACCTTCTCTGAGTTCTTTGTACATTCGACTGGCTTTGTGAGACTGTAACTTTACTTTTAATTGAAAATAACCTTATTCAGCCATGTTATGACACAGGACCCCTCTCGAAGGCAGGTTCTCAAAGCTCTGGGAGGAACCGCCGCACTGGCATCCGCTGCAGGATGTTCAAGTATTGAAGACCTTACCGGCGGTGGTGCCCCGGAAACAACCCCGACTCCAGAGGAAAATGGTACAAACACGACCCCGGACAAGGACCGGGACCTCCAGGACGACCTGAAACGGCTGAACAACTTCAAGCTCGGGGAGAGAGGCTTCGAGTCCTGGGAAGATGCCAACAGAATTCTCACAGTTGACGGCGCCCGTAATATCGAGGGAGCTGTGAGAATTCAGGATGTAACAGGAGAGGGAGAAATACAGGCAAGGTACCTCCAGGGAGCCGGGGCGGTCGAGGCCTTCCTTGCGGATTCTGCGTACAGGATGGGCGAGTTACTTCGGGTGGTGATGGATGGCGAACTCGAAAACAACAGTTTCAACTCGCTAGCGCTGTCAGCCATTGACCAGGAAGGATTCGGTTATGGTATACGGATGAACGAGGAGCTCACCAAAAACTTCTACAACCAGATTGAGGGCCTCGGGGACCAGGGGCTTGACTCTGAGATGCAGTCCATGCTCATCCAGCCGGAGAAAGGCAAGACAAACAGGTATCATGCCCCGGAGGACAAGACGCCTGGCATCTACCTGGAGCAGGGACAGAGAAGAAATCTCAGTTTCGGTGACGAGACATATATTGTCCAGGCTCTTGATATAAGGAACGAAGGAGCCGAAATACTGGTAAAAACCGGTGATGAAGAGGTAACGCCGTTCATAGAGTTTGATACGCTGGAAAGAGTGGAAAACCGGCGCCTTAGAGCAGTCGATGACCCTGTTGGAGACTACGGTGATGGAATAGCCGTCGAATCACTCCTCCTGGACTGTGACAAATTGCAGGAAAATATCTATACCGGCGACACGCGCAACCTCACTCACAGGGATCATGACTACGCGATTGAGGTAGAAGAAATTCTTGACGGTGAAAGAGTCAATATCACGAACCACGATCCTGGGGGCAATGAGATCATCAAGGAGCTGGGGCAGGGAGACCGATACGAGTTCGACATGAATATGAGCTACACCTTCGACCAGGTTCTGCAAACTAATGGAAGCGAGGGTGTCGCAGTTATCTCGGTCGAGCAGTGCTAGTTCCTGAGACTCCTGATTTTCTCGATGTTTCTCCCAAAATCATCCTGTCCACCTGGAGTCTCTAGCATCATCGGCAGGTTCTCTAGTTTCTCCGAGTTGACGACGTTCCTGAATCCTTCCTCACCAATATTGCCCTCGCCGATGTGCTCGTGGTTGTCCTTCTCGCTGCCCCGGGGATCTTTTGAATCGTTGAGGTGGAGAACCTTGATGCGGTCAAGCCCGAGGTCCTCCTCGAGCTCCTGGACCATATCCTCGAATCCCTCCTCGCTTCTCAAGTCATAGCCCGCTGAGTGTGCGTGGCAGGTGTCAACACAGACACCTATCTTCTCATCGGGAGTATCTGCATGATCGATCATCTGCCGGAGCTCCCCAAAACTTTTGCCGAGCGTCGTACCCTTGCCTGCAGTGTTTTCGAGCAATAGAGTGACTCCTTCAGGGATATCGAGCGAGTCGATACCCTCCGCGATACGTTCAATGCCGTTTTCCCTTCCCGAGCCCGTGTGGGCGCCGGGATGAAAGACCACGTATTCTACTCCTAATATTTCTGCAGCCTCCAGCTCTGCCTGGAGACAGTTAAGCGATTTCTCGAAAAGGTCGTCCTTCGGCGTCGCGAGATTAACAAGATAGGTTGAGTGGATCACGTAGGGTTTCTGGTCTTTCTTTTCCATAAGTTCCTGGAATTTTTCTCCTTCTTCCCCTGAATACTCGGCGACCTTCCAGCCCCGGGGACTTCCCGCAAAGATCTGGCCACAGTTGCCGCTGATTTTTTCCTGGCGTTCAATAGCTTTTTCCACTCCTCCGGAAACCGAAACGTGTGCACCTATTCTGAAACTCATGTTGAAAAATTCCGGATACTAACTTCAAAATAGTTTCGAGTCATGAAAATTGTCTACTGACGTACTTTACGCCCTGGGCATGGGAGACCGGGTTGTTGACGACACTTTGTTGAACCGGCCTGTCCCGGCTAGTTGAGGGTGACCGGGAAAATAACTGAACTTGTTGACTAGATCTTGTAGCTGTCTAGAGGCTCCAGAACTTCAGCTGTTTTCTGGGGTCTTGAACCTTCTATGGAGCCTCCTATCTCAACAAGAGCGTATTCCACTCCAGGTTCTGCTCCTTCAATCACGTACGGTAGGCCGCTGCCATAGTGCTTCCCCCATGTTTCGCCTCCATCAGTTTCAACCATTTCGACAACTTTGACTTCCGGTTCGAGAGTATGCAGGTCCTGGTTCAGTTCGGCAATATCTTCCAGACCTCTATCTTCAAGGATGTTATGCACCGGTTCAAGGTCCAGGTCTTCTCTCTTATTTCCATTAGACTGTTCCCGTAACCGTCCTTTATTCTCCAGTTTTCTCCTGCGTTCCAGTTCTTCCCGGGATTCCGGGTTAGGCGAGGTGCCAGGCCTGAAGCCTTCTGATCCCCTGCCCGGTGTTCTCCTGGAACTTCTTCTGTTTCCAGTATGGTTGTTCCTGAAGCTTCTATTGTTTGATTCTCCGTCCCATTGAGTGAATATTTCTCTTTCCTGCCGGCTTTCGTCCTCGCTCTCGTTTCTTTCCTCTACTTCCGAGATAAACTCATCCCAGTAGCTGGGATTATAATCTATTACATTGAGCCCTGCATCCAGTGTCTCTGCCAGTTGTTCCGCCACTATATAGATTTCACTTCTTTCTTTGAGTTCCCCTGACACAGATTCAGTATCGTAGATCTGAGAGAAATCTTCCACATCGTATCCCGGAGTTAGAACATCGAGCTGGGGCGGAGGATGGTCCTGCATGAGCTCCTCGTCGAGCCGGTCCAGTATTTCTAGGTTCTCATCGCTGAAGCCAGTTACTTCATCTTCGGGGCTGTTGATTCTTTCCAGCATCCTCAGTCTCTCCACGAGTTCTTCTCCTGCCTGGTATCTCTTTCCTCTTGTCCTTCCCTCTGCTTGGAGATAGTCGTTATCTACCAGCTTTAATCTTATATTACTGACATACGAACTGTTATCTCCGAATTCTAATCCTCTTTCAAGTATCTTTCTTCGGGTTTCTTCACGCTTTTCTCCTTCTATAGCACCGGTCATTACATACAGGTCTCTTCCAAATGTTTCCTCGAGAGTTATATCCTGATGAGCGGAGGACTGGAATTCTGGTGGGCTGGAGTAAGTTTTGGCTCCTCTTTTCCCTCTTGACTGGAGAAAACCTTCTTCCTCAAGTTCACTGGTCCATTCAGAAACAGTTCTTTGATGGATGTCAAGAAGATCAGCGATCGTAGAATCCGAGACGTTTCTTACCCTTGCTTTCCAGAGAGCTTTTTCTTCAGGATCAAGCCCCAGGAGCTTTTCATCTACTGATGTTTCATTCCTTCTGGTCTCGGAACTCACAACGTCCTATAGGGATACGAGTTTTATTTATTCTATGGTGACATCACGTGTCGTGGTCCTGGTAGGGTTCGCCGTACTTGTCGCTGAGAAGATTGACTGCAGCCTTTGCGCCGTCACCCATTGCCACTGATGTCTGGTACTCCCAGGTGTTGATCAAGCCTGCTGCGTAAAGGCCTTCCATTATGCGGTTGCCGTTGTTGGTTACCACGTGTTCATCCATCCAGTAAGGGCCTTCCACACCCTCCTCGAACTCGATATCAAGAGGCTCGAGGTAGTCGGTCATCCCTGCGCTTGCGACTATAACGTACTCGGCCTCGTACTCGTCTTCCTCGGTGGAAACCTTGAACCTACCATCGTTTTTCTCCAGCTTCTCGACGGTTTCCTCACGGTACTCCCCATCGAACTCCTCGAGCTTGTCTCTGCCGCTTCTCAGAAGTTCTTGTCCCGAGATCGATTCGTGACCGACCAGGTTCTGGATGTTCGCGGTGTTGTAAACCAGTGATTCATCCGAGTCGAGAACCAGGGTTTCCTCCCCAGCTTTTGAAGTAAAAACCCCGGCCTGTAGACCGGAGATACCGCCCCCGATCACGATTACATCCTTCATGGCAACTTTTTGAGACCCGATAATTAAGAATACTTCCTCTGATCCTCAGAGATATCTACGGGATTGATATGACCCGGCCCCGGGATGGAGAAAGTTTTTGTAGAGCTGGAAGATGAAGAATTGGTGATGAAGATTGCAAGTCCAGAAGACTTTAAAGGATACTTTTCTAGATTTGCCAGGAGAAATACACTTAGTCTTGCCAGATCGGGGATAATTTTTCCGTGATTCTTGAAAGCCTCCTACAGAGGTATAAACCGAATGAATCCTCGGAATTATCGGCTTTAACATACTCCTCGAGGTGCTGATTATCCGGGTAAACCTCATCTGCAAGCGCCCATTTCACCTCATCAAAGTGTTCTCCTGGCTCTACTAGCCCTCGATCCTTGTTGTATTCCACAAGGTCAATTTTATCAAGAGTGTCGAGATGGCCCTGGTAAAGACCCACATAAACCTTTTCACGCTCTCCAGAGGTAATCTGCTCCGGGCTTTTGTCATTCTCAATTGCAGCAACGTGTTCAGCTAGTTCCCCCGTCTTGAAAGATTCCTTATGATCTCTATTCTCAAGCATGTACTCCATAATGTAGCGTCGTCGATTATTGCTGAGTAGTGTGAAAAGAGTGTTTTTGTCCAGCTCCTGATCTTCCTCCAGTGCGTCTTTTACAGCTTCAAGCTCATCATCTAGTTGATCCTGTTCTTCTGGACCCCTATTTTCATTTTTATCATCGTCCATGGTATCAGAGTGGTTATCATGTGTGGGGTGTTCCAAGCTGGTTATGTAGAGATGAAATCGCGGAAAAATACAAAAGAAAGAGGGAGAAAGCCCCTCAGTCTTCAAAAGTTTCCACTATGTCCCGATAGCGTTCAGTCACGGAGGACCAGTCGACGACCTCGAAGAAATTCTCTATGAAGTCGCCGCGATCAGGCCCATAGTCGTGGTAGTAGCTGTGTTCCCATACATCAAGCGCCAGTATTGGATGTGCGCCCCAGACCGCGCCCTGGTCGTGCTTGTCAACCACCACGTTGTGCAACTCGTTGCTGTATGGAACGTAGACAAGTAATGCCCAGCCGGACGCGTTCTTTGCCGCGGCGACAAACTCTTTCTTCCAGTTATCGTACGATCCAAAGTCTTCCTGGATGCGCTCTCTCAGCTTGCCTTCCGGCTTCCCTCCCCCGTCCGGAGCCATCGAGTCCCAGAAGACGTTGTGGAGAATGTTGCCGCAGAAGTTGTGGGTGAAACTCCTGAGGATCGAACCCGTGTCCGAAAAATCTCCTTTTTCACGCTGTTTATCAAGATTTTTTTCGGCGTCATTCCAGCCGTTGACGTATCCCTGGTGATGGGTGTCGTGGTGCCATTCAAGCACCTGCCGGGAGATGTGCGGGGTTAGAGCATCGTAATCGTATGGAAGTTTCATCAGTCCGTGTTCTTCAGACATAGAGAATTCACCTATGCTTAAAGCTTGTAAGAAGAGAGTTAAACAGTTTAGGGTGGAAATAGAAAGGGAAGAAAAAGGAGTCGGGAGTTACTGTCCCGAACTGTTGAGCTGTGGTTGCTGCTGTGCCTGGGCCAGCCTCTGCTGTAGAGGCACCGGGTTCATCATCTGGCCTGTCAGAGGATTGGTCTGGATCGGTATCAGTAGTTCACCGTCAAAGGTAACATAAGCCGGCTGTGACTGGCTGACCGTGCCGTTCGGACCATCCCGAGACATGCTGACATTGACGTAGTACAGTCCATGCCTTGCTTCTGGTGTGGAAACTTCCACACTGCCGTTGAATCCGCCAGCGGATATAAGCTCACGGACATCTCCCTGTACCTGTGAAGCAGCGACTCTATCCTGGCCTCCCGCGCCGGGCGACATCACAAAGCTCGCGGCTACAAGGCCGACGAGGAGTCCGACAATCAGGCCTCCTCCAAGGGCTGAAACAGGTGAGACCGAGCTAAGCAACATTTCGTCCTCTGCATCTTCTTTGCCAATCTCGTACTCCTGCTGTTCGAGCTGCTTCTCGATCCACTCCCTGAGAGTCTTCCTGTTCTTACCATCGATCTCCAACTCAAGAAGTTCCTCAAAATCAGCTTCTTCAAGCTCTCTTATAGCATTTTTCGCCTCTTTAACTGTTCCATCAAGAATGTCTTCATAATCCGTATTATCTGCCATACACAAGCTTTAAAGCCAGAATCTTTTAAAAATTATTAGGAGAGACCGAAGGAGAGCATTCTCTGCCGGATAAAATCCTGGAAGTTAATTGGGTTACTGTATGTAGCCGATCTCTGTTCCGAATCCAGCCCTTTCAAATATTGTGGCAATATCTGATACGCGCTCTTCTGCATCTTCTTGTGTGTATGGCGGTAGCGTTTCAGCGGTTTCGAGTTTGAAATAATCGTCTGGTGCCAGGGTACATATCGGATGATTGTACCGTATGCCGGGAGTTCTTTACCATGGTCTTCAACTATCGGCTCCACCAAGTCTATGTCTCCACGCACAGCCCGTTGAATAAATGGAGTGCCGTCCCTCTCCTCTCTAACCGTGTCAGCGAACTCCTCACCACTGAGATAGATACTGATTGAATCCTCCTCCACTACCTCATCCAACATAGCTTCGAAAGCATCCAGCGGATTGTCCGCAGTATTGACGTAATCATAACCCTGGAGGAAAACCTGGTACTCCTGTATATCGTATCCGGACTCTTCCAGCGCCTGTCCTGCTGTGCTGAACGTATCGACAAAACGTGTTTTGAAATCAGACCTCGACAACTAGGACTAACTGATGACAACTCTTTTATCTTGGCTGTATCAACCAAGGGAAACATGGGGTCTCGAACTACAGAATTCGGTTTTGATAGCTTGTTAAAAGTAAATATTGAAGTCTAACTGTCCCTTCGCCTCCGCCTTTCGGCGGTAACTAGCAGGAGTATTCCGATAAACATAATCGTCAGTCCTGGCGTTTCCAGCACAGCCATTTCTGGTTCAACCCTGCTGAGATAGTATAATACTACACCCGGTAGAAGAACTACAATACCAAAGATATCGATTTTGTTATATTCCAGACCAAGATTCAACCAGAACCACCCCTGTCTCTAGAAGCTATCCATAAGAGAATTCCTGTCCAAGCCAAAATATTTCCAATAACAAAACCAAGACCAGGAAGATTGAGGAACTGGAACAGAAAATAGATAGCTAAGCCTACAATTACAAAAATCCATCCTAGATCTCTCTTGTTTCCCAGAAGATCCCGTATATCCATACGAATAATGCTTGAACCTTAGTTTATAAGCTTAAATCAGATCTGTCGCCGGAAACACTATTTAAACCGTCTATGAACAAGATTTCCGATAGAATCGGAAGTATCATCGAAGACAGGTCTTCTCGGAATCCTCTCTATAAGAATCCCTGAAAGGAATGGGGTCGGAGGGATTTGAACCCGCAACCTACCGCTAGCTCCTGCGCTAATTTTTAATCATCAGAGTCAGGTGACTCCTCATCCCTCCAAAGTTGGTTGCCCCGCAACCGTCACTTGCGTTTGCGTAGCGTAACACGCACTGGAGGCGGTCGCTCTGCCGAGTTGAGCTACGACCCCTTTGTCAGTGTAAAAAAACTCCTTGGTCAGCTTTAAATTACTTCCAACTCGGCTCAGGTGAACGAGAGCATCGCTGAGGTGTAGGCAGAGAACAGTACTACAAGCAGCAGCGAGGTCACCGCTATTAGGTCGAGGAACCTTTTCCAGTCGTCCTCCAGGCTCTCGGCCAGTGCCGCCGACACGAAAGTTATTGCCGACAGAACTGCGAGCCCGAAAAGTGTTCCCGAGACAGCTGATGATGTGGTGAAGGAAAGCCCGGCGAGAAATATAAGGCCGTAAAACAGGGGTTTCGAGACCTCTATCAGTCTCGAGTTATCAAGGCCGAATCCACCGGATTTATCGCTGGAAGCCATATCCTTTCACCCTTGATAATTTTTCCAGCTGGTATTTAAAACAGCCACCAGTATTTGAAACTCTTCGTGACTATACCAGTGTATGATCCGGGAGAGGGACGGCATCCACATCGACGCGGGAGAGAAAATAGTTGCGGACAGCAGAAGCTCCACGGGCGACATAAACCTGGTCAGCCACGCCCACTTCGACCATATCCACCAGGGTGATGCCACTGTACTCTGCTCGGAACTGACCGCGTCACTTACGTCGGCGAGAACGGGAAACGATGTCGACTACATCGACAGCCACGACAACATAGAACTTCTTCCATCAGGACACATACTGGGCTCAAGGGCAGCCCTGATAGAAGGGGATGAAACCGTGCTCTACACGGGCGATGTATCTACCCGCGACAGATTATACATGGACGGCTTCAAACCCGTCAACGCGGACATTCTGGTCGTCGAATCGACCTACGGGATTCCTGCTTACGAGTTTCCGACACAGGAGAAGATCAAGAAAGACATCAAGAGCTGGATTGAAACCAGGGATCAACCGATACTTGCTTTCGGCTACTCGCTTGGAAGAGCACAAAAACTCCAGCATCTGCTCCAGGAGATAACTTGCCGGCCAATACTTGTCCACCAGAAGATTGAGGAGATGAACAACGCGGTCGAAGAAGCCACTGATCTTGAATTCCGCGCAAAAGCTTTCACTGAGAACAGTGAGGAACTTGAGAACGGCATTCTGGTCGCGCCCTCCAGTCTCTCAAGGAGCGACTGGGCTGACAGAATTGTGAAGGAGCATGATGCGGTAAAAGCTGGTTTCTCGGGCTGGGCTGTAAAAGACTCTTTCAGGTACCGGGGAGACTATGACAGGACATTCCCGATGTCAGATCACTGCGGCTTTGAAGAGCTCGTGTCACTGGTCAGGGAGGTTGACCCGGAAAAAGTGTATACGCACCACGGATTTGACGAAGCCTTCGCATCTTACCTGAAGAAAGAAGAAGGCTACAACGCCCGCGCCTTGAAGAACAACCAGTCGTCGCTGACCGAGTTCTAGCTACCGGAAGAACAGCCTGTCGAGCGCAGCATCCACGAACTTCTGCTGCTTTGAACGGAAAAGTGGCTGGATGTCCTCTATGCAGCGCCTTCCCGTCGAGGTCAGCTGGGCGCCAAAGTCTTTCCTCGACGTTCTTATCACGTCCACCTTCTTCTCGAGTTCGGCCGAGATATGCCTATTTTGTTCCTTGCCGTGGCTGTCAAAGTCAGTGAGCACCGCCACCTTTTCCGCGCCACGGGAAACGTCCTCTACCAGGTCTTCCACGGTTCTCTCCGCGGACAGGAATATTTTACCCGAGAAGCCGAGCTTCTGCATGACTGTCTTGTCGCTGAAGCCTTCAACCACAACAGAGTCGACGTCCCGGTCGAGCTTTTCCACCTCTTTCTCGAGTTTCTTTTTCTCCTCGAACCTGGTCCGGTCCATAAGTTGGATAACTCTTGAAAACTTAAATTATTCCATGAAATCAAACGACCAGCTGGTCGACAGCCTGAAGCATCAGGGCCACATAGAGGCAGAAAGGGTTGAAAAAGCGTTCAGGAATGTCGACAGGAAAGACTTTGTTCCCGAGGGGAAAAAGAGGTACGCATACAGCGATCAGCCGCTTCCAATAGGTCATGATGTGACAATATCTGCGCCACACATGGTTGCGATCAATACCGGGCTACTCGACATCCAGCCTGGAGATTCTGTGCTTGAAATCGGCTCAGGCTCCGGTTACCAGCTCGCGATACTCGCGGAGCTGACCCGCGAAGAAGTGACCGGTGTCGAGCGCATCAGGGATCTCGTTGAAAAGTCGAGAGAGGTGCTCAAAGAATGGGACAATGTGGAGGTCATCCACGGAAACGGCCTTGAAGCAATTGACGGGAAATTTGACCGCATCCTGTTCTCGTGCGGTGTGAAGTCACTCGAGCCCGCGAAGGAATTTCTTGCAGAGGACGGTGTTCTCGTGGCGCCGGTGGAGGACAATCTCGGCCAGGTATTGACCCGGTACAGGAATGGAAAAGAGGAGAGGCATTCACGGGTAAGATTTGTTGATTACCAGGACGAGCCGATCTAGACAGTCTTGCTCACTTTCTTGCCGAGGACAGGATTCACCGCGGACTGGTATAGACTTCTTACAGACTCCTGGAAAGCACCAAGCGACTCCTTCCTGTCACCGTAATCAACCTCGAGTTCAGGGGTAACCTCTATCTCCATCCTCAGCCTGTTTGAATGCATCTCCCCTAGTTCGCGGGAGTTCAGGAACCTGTCTCTCAGGCGGGAGGCCGCCTTCTCTGGAAGAATCACCTCGACCCTGTGTTGAACATCGTTCTTCGATTCGACCCGGGCCCGGAAACCTATGTCGCTTTCAGCAACCACTTCCGTGTAGCTGTCGCCGAACTGTCGAGCGGTCTTTATCTTGGGTGTGAACAGCGAGAGTATGTGATCCGGCGAGACTATTCCCGCGGTCTCCATCACCTCTCTTTCAACTTCCTCCGGCTGGAGAAGGTAGGATGATTCCCTTGACCCAAAGGTATTTATCGCGGAATAGTAGACAGTCTTCTCCTGGTTACCCAGTCTCTCCTTGACCTCGTCAACCTTTTCCCCGACCTCGTCCACAGCATCGATTGAGTACGGAATATCAAACAGGAAGACCTGGTCCCGCTCACGGTGACGCAGGACAGCATCCACCGGGATTCTGTAATCGTACGAGCTTAACGGTGGCTTCTCAAGCTCCAGACCCACAAACTCTGTTTCGAGCTTCTCAAGCACCTCCAGCCCCTCATCAAGCCGGTTCTCGAACGGCTTCAGGCTCCTGAAGAGCAGCCGGGCCTGGCTCTGCGATAACTGGCGGCGCTCCATCATCTTGGAAACGTCCCGGACCAACTTGTCCTGGTCGGTGTATATCAATTCTTTCTGCAGGAACTGGTGGAAAGCCGAGAACCTCACCTGCTCAAAGCCTTCCGGGGAGATGTCACCTGACTCAGTGACAAAAATTCCCCGGGTAGTGTGCTCCGCGAGCTCGGAAAGCTCAAGGCCGACATCAATCGGGTTGGTCTCGATCATATCGAGGTACTTCCTCATTCTCTTCCTGTCGTCTTCACCAACTTCTGGCTTCTTCTTCGCATCGACAATCCAGATCTCCTTCTTGTCCTCGCGAGTAACTCGCGCAAAACAGTCTGGCCTGGAATCGCTGAGGCTCCCTATGCGTTCAAAGAAATCGAAGTAGCCCTCGTACTGTCTCATTACATCAAGCACGTCACGCTGGAACACTTCCCAGCCTCCATCTTCTGTGTCGGAGCTCATTTACTCAATTACCTCGTAGTCGTCTATTTCTCCGTCCCCGTCTATGTCAAGTCCCCTTACAATCCTGTAAAAATTCCCTGACCGGTAGTCTTCAACTATGTCCTCCAGGTTTTTGAATGCTCTCACTGCTGCCTCAGTCCCCCTGTTTCTTACGCCCGCGACAAGGTAGATCGCGCTACCAGTGTCCTCGGGATTCTGAACCTTTGCGACCACACCTATAGAATCCTCGCTGTAGTTTTCGTCCGCGGACTGCAACTCGTGGTAAGGGAATGAGTCGAGCGAGAAGCTCACGGGAAAAGCATCGTTGAACTTCTTCGCGATAGTGTTTGTGAGGACGCCGCCCAGGATCACAAGGTTGTCGTCGAACGCCCCCTCCCTCACAACTTCCGTGTCGAGCCAGACCTCTATTTCCCCCGGATCTCCGTAGCCACCGAGCCTCAGCCCGATCTCTCCCGCGAGATGGCCGTCCCGGGCACGTACCTGGTCCTCACCATGCTGTTCCGGTGAACCGACAACTATCTTTCCATCTATTTCTCCTGAAATCACGAGCGGGTCAAGAAACTTTTCTACCTCTGCATTCATCTCTGGCATGAAGAACTCTTCTCCACCCGTCCCGAGGTCGAGAACGTATGCATCTGCTGACGGTCGGTAATAGGTCGCGGTGCCGCCGGACTTCTTCTCTTCACGATCCTTCTCAATCAGTCCCGCATCCTTCAGCTTCTTGAAGTGGTAGTGTGCCTGCTGTTTCCCGATACCGAGTTCTGAGGCGACCCTGGAAGAGTATGAAGGTTCCCTGGCAAGCAGTTCCAGTATCTCCCTCCGGTTCTCGTCCGCGATAGCATCGATCTTTTCCGGGTCAAGATCTTCGGAGTCCACTATGCTGTCTTTCCTGATAATCCTGGCCATTACACAAATGTTTTAGCCGGTAATATATATTTTTTACCACTCCAAGTCCTCTTTAAATAGTCTGGCCCGTTAGCTTAAAGAGCCCCCTTATACCGGTTAAAGAGGCCTGATACCGGCCTTTTTATAATATACAGTGGTTATTAATCCTGTAGCTATGTGTGGTATAGTCGGCTGTCGCGGGGACATGGATGTATTCGAGGAGATATTTGAGGGTCTGAAGAAGCTTGAATACCGGGGCTACGACTCCGCAGGCATCGCGACCGTTGGAAATCCATCTATAAAGGTCGCGAAAGGGGTCGGCACAATAGCAGAGATCCTTGAAGACGAGCTCGACGGCAAAGTGGGCATAGGCCACACCAGGTGGGCGACACACGGATCGGTAAATACCGAGAACGCCCATCCACACCTTGACTGTGAGGAGGAAGTGGCAGTGGTTCACAACGGCATAATAGACAACCACAAGCAGCTCAAGCAGGAGCTTGAAGACCACAATTTTGAGTCAGATACTGACACCGAGGTAATACCGCACCTTTTCGAGGAGGAGCTTGAATCAGGAAGCTCGATGCGGGAGGCCGCGGAAAATGTAATGGAGAAGCTAGAAGGCTCATTTGCGATACTTGCAACCTCAAAGGACGGCGAGATGGTCGCGATGAAGCAGAGCTCGCCGCTGGTGCTCGGACTCGCCGACGACGGAATATTTGTCGCGTCGGACGTGACACCTTTCCTGGAGCACACTGACCGTGCCGTGTTCCTCGAAGACCGGGATATCGCGGTTCTTGACGGGGACTACACGATCTACAATTCTGGAGAGGAGGTTGAAAGAGACGTGAAGGAGATCGACTGGGACGCCCAGGAAGCATCAAAGTCGGGATACGATCACTTCATGCAGAAGGAGATCTATGAGCAGTCCACGACCGTGAAGAGAGCGGCCTTCCAGGACCGGTCAGATCTTGAAAAGGCCGCGAAAATGATTGAAGACGCGGAAAACGTATACTTTACCGCCTGTGGGACTGCGGGAATTGCAGCCTCTCTCGGCGCAAAGTATCTGAGAGAAGCGGGCATAAAACCCGAGATGGAGCTCTCCCACGAGCTCGAGTACAGGACCGATGAAATAGGGGAGAACGATCTCGTGATAGCGGTGAGCCAGAGTGGCGAGACCGCGGATCTTCTCTCGGTACTGAACCAGGTCGAGGCGGATGTGCTTGCGGTCGTCAACGTTGTTGGCTCCACGCTTGCTAGAAAGGCTGAACACAGGATATATGTTAACGCTGGCCCGGAGATCGGTGTCGCGTCTACAAAGGCCTTCACCGGCCAGATCGCGGTGCTGAAACTCCTGAAGTACGCAATAGAGGGAGAAATAGAGGAAGGCAGGAACTCCCTCCTCGGGACTGCGGGCAAAATTGAGGATGTAATCCAGGACAATGAGGAGACTATCGAGGAGCTCAGCGACTATCTCTCGGAGAAGGAGAACGCCTACTTCATCGGTAGAAACCGTGGCCATGAAATGGCGCAGGAGGCCGCGCTAAAACTGAAGGAACTCTCCTACATACATGCGGAGGCCTTCAGGGGAGGCGAGTTCAAGCACGGGACTCTTGCACTCGTGGAAGAGGAAACTCCTGTTATCAGCTTCCTGAAGGAAGAAGGCTACGAGGACATCCTGTCGAACACAGCAGAGGCGAAAGGCAGGGGTGCGGACATAATAGCCGTGGGAAATGAACTGCCAGAGAGCGGCTTCGAGTTCGACATCGAGATTCCGGAGGATGACAACCCCGAGATCCTGGAGATCATTCCTTTCCAGATGCTGGCTTACAGGACCGCGATAAAGCGGGGCAACAACCCTGACCGACCGAGAAATCTTGCGAAAAGTATAACGGTAAAGTAAAATTTCAAGCGAAGACCGTAACTGTTCTTAAGCTTCGTCCCCAATCCCGATATTTATGGAAAGGCTTTCAATTCTGCTGGCATCGTTGCTTCTTCTGGTGTCGGCAGCCTCCGCGACGAGCATCATTCCTCCAGATGAGCTAGTGAACCTGACTGAGGACAACACCGACAAACTGAAGAGTTCTTACAACGAGAACATGGACCAGATACCAGGAATCGCAAAGAAGCTCATAGGCGACCAGAGAATAAACCTTTACCTTGAGAACCAGAGCCTCCGGGCTGAAATGGATCAGGCAAGGATAGAGACGCTAGAGAAGGATAAATGGGAGGAGCCTTCACTGGAGATATGGATGGACACGAAAGACGCAACAGAGATACTTGAATCTGAAGAACCGGGCAAAGAGCTGCAACAGAAGCTGAAAAGCGATGACATTCGGTACCAGGAACACGGGATTGTCAACCGGCTGAAATTTGCCGTGATCGGACTGTTTATCTAGTCCAGGACCACTGGCTCCGAGCCGGTTTTCTCCCGGACATCTCTCTCGAACTTTTCAGTATCCGCAGTAGTTTCATCGATGAAGCCATAGTGTATCGGCACCGCTTTCTCCGGCTGAATCTTTTTGATAGCTTCTATTGCCTCCTCCTGGTCCATTGTGTAGTGACCTCCTACCGGGAGGAATGCGACATCAATATTCTCTCCGGAAAGTGCTTCCATCTCGTCTATAGGATCGGTGTCCGAGGCATGGTAAAACTTGAGACCATCCATCTTGAAAATGACGCCGACGCAGAATCCCTCGGGATGGAAGGGTTCTCCGGGGAAGCGGAACTTGTCAACGTTATAAGCGGGCACTCCCCGAATCCTCATCCCGTGCGCCTTGACCGATCTACCTGGCTCGATAACTTTATACTCGATATCTTCCGGGACATCGTCCTCCGACTCTTCCGTGCAGACTAGTACAGTATCACGTTTTTTCAGGGCCTGGATCGCCTTGACGTCAAAGTGGTCGAAGTGGTCGTGGGTCGATACTATGACATCCGCGTCCTCCATCTCCCGCAGTTCTTCATCACTTACAGGTTCGCTCCACGGGTCAACGTACAGAACGAATCCATCGGAGTCACGGAGTTTTATCGACGCGTGTTCGAGCCAGTCAACTTCAACGGTATCAAAAATGGTTGATCCTCTCATAGATAGAACACCTGAGACCCAATTGACTCTCAAGGGATATTTAGCTTTCGGACTCCAGTATCTCACATCTTATGCTCCTGTCCTCGAGCTCGGCCTTCAGGGACTGGGGGTTCACACCTTCAAAAAAGGGCGGACCATAGTGGTACGGAACAACAACTTCCGGCCTGATCCTGACCGACATCTTTACCGCCTCTTTGAAGTCCATGGTGAAGACGCCATCAACAGGCAGGAAAGCGACATCGACACGGTTCTCGAGGTCGTCGACCTCTTCGATCAACCCGGTGTCTCCAGCAATATAGAAGGCATTACCGTCCATAACTATCCGGTAGCCTAGGCCCTCGCCTTTGTCGTGGCTGTCGTTGTACATAGGAACTGCCTCGATTTCAACGCCGTAGATGTCAACAACCTCTCCTTCCTCAATATACTCGACATCCATACAGGGAAGCTCCAGTCCATTCATCGACTCCGGTACGACAAGACAGGTCCTGTCCTCGCACACCTTTTCAAGCATCTCCGGATCGAAATGGCCCTCATCCCGGTGCGTCACAAGCACGATGTCAGCCTCGAACTCCGGCGATACCTCGGAGTACGGGTCCGCGGCCACAGTAAAACCGTTGTCCACGAACCGGACCGATGAATGACCGTCCCAGTTTATCTCGATGCCGTTGTGGTCCATCTCCATCTAAAAACGGGTTAACAGAAATTTTAAACAGTTCCCTTGCAAAGCGATTGTAATTAAAAAGTATTTCCAATCATACCCTTTTTAGGTATTCTTGATGCGGGGGTAGCCAAGTGGTCAAAGGCGCAGGACTTAGGATCCTGTCCCATAGGGGTTCGCAAGTTCGAATCTTGTCCCCCGCACTATTGACTCTTTCTTCGGTTCACGAATCCTCGGTTTATAAGGAGGATTCAAGACTATGCCGAATATGTCAGACGACATACACGACAAAGAACGAGAGTTAAATCTCAACAACGAAACATTCAAAACCTCAGAATATGTCTCCGAGAGCTTTCGAGATGAAAATCCGGAAATACGCCTTAAAATCAGACCTCTACCCACAAGGAATCACACCAGACAACCTAACACAAGAAATACCATACGCAGAAAGAATAGTTCCTCACTCTCTGCGTCACACCTATGCCACACGACTATTACGGGCAGGAGAACCTATGGCAAAAGTCTCCCGACTACTAGGACACGAAAGCGTCAAAACCACAGTAGACATATACGGACACCTAAACATAGAAGACCTGAGAGAAACCGCAGAGAAGGTGAACCTTTAAAGAAAAATACGATAAGTTTCTCTTATGCCTCAAGGATCAGGACGACCTATAGAATTAAAGCCAAATATGTGGGCGGGTGCTGTCCAACTTATTTTCGACAATTATTTGATGGACAGAGACTTTATGAAGAAGGATATGCCACACGAATTTCTTATATACGGCATATTAGGGATAGGTGTTGTCGGATATTATGCCGTAACGAGGTATACTTCTTACAGTATACCTATATACACCCTTGCCGTACTACCTGTAATCGGATTTGTACTTCAGGTCTACTTCCTTCACGGAGAATTAAAGCACAGGAGCTACCTTATATACGAAAAATCTGTAGAAATACAGGATGATTTCTTTGACAAGGAATCAAACTCCGCAAGATTCGAGAACATAACAGATGTTAAACTCGAAAAACCTTTCGTCCAGAGACTTTTCGGAACAGGCAACATAAGGCTGTCCACAGCAGGTAAAGGAATGGAATCAGAACTCGTTATAAGATATTTGGACAACGCAGACGAGTATTATCAAGAGCTTTCAGACCTCGTAAACTCAAGAGAATACAATCAAGACCTACATTAGGCGATTAAATAATGAATAATGAAAATCCTCAGAGAACGGTAAGACCGAATGTCACGGCAGGAACAAGTATCAGAGGAGGAATGATACTGCTTGGAACTGCTGTCTTAACAGGGATTTTGATGTGGAGTTCCGATATTCCTTCTGTATTCGTCCTGATCGGAGGAATCCTACTTGCTTTAGCAGGAACAGGAGTCGTATTCTTCAACCTCAACTCCAGAGAATACCGCTTCTACAACAACGAAGTAGAAGTATACGAAGGATTCATCAACATAACACAGAACAACACATCCTACGACCGAGTAACCGACATATCCTACAGTCAACCTATAACACAGCGAATATTCGGTACAGGCACAGTCAAACTAAACACAGCAGGAAGCGGATACCACGAAATCAAAATAAGCTATGTAGACAACCCCCAACAAGAATACAAAACGCTTAAGAGAATAGTAGGAGACAGAAGATAAATTATGAAGAGTGAAAACTTGAACCAATACGCTCTACTGATTTTCTTGGCACTTACAGTCATCGCAAGTGGATGTATATCTAATAATAGCCAGACTCAGAAAGAAGAACTACAACAGGAAGTAGATGAAACTCAGCAACAGGCACAGAAACTTCAGACCTGCGGAAGCATAAATATAGAGATTGTGGAAGCATCTTCTTCAGAGGCTGTAATCCAGCAGAACGCAGGTAACAACCCTGTTGGAGAAGTAGAGGTAACTTGGACGCTTCAAAATGGAGAGACAGCGACCAAAACAGTATCTATAGATCGTTCAAGAGGCTTAGCACAAGCTACTAACAGCCTCACCGGAACACTACAGGAAGCGGTTGCTAAATCCACCAAATGTCAGGGTATAGAGGCTACTTATCCTTAATTTCAAATAGAAGTTAATAGTCAGTAAAAGTATGGACAGAGAGCTTATCGAAGCATTTGGTATCGACTTTGTAGGTTTGCTTCTATATGGCGGGATCTTGAGTATGATAACAAGTCCTCCGTTAGGTATGTCATCACAGCAATTAATGGGTGTAGGACTTATCTTTCCGCTTCTCGCTTATGTTGTGACCTACAAGCGCTATCCTGAACAGTTCTGGAAAGCCTTCTTCGGAAGCGTAGTATTAGGAGCAGTTCTCCTGATAGGAGGGTTCTGGCTGTTCGTCAATATGGTGATCTAAATGGAAAAAAGCACACAACTCAAAGTTATCGGAGGTCTTCTCGGACTCTGGGGATTAGTCAGACTTGCAACATCGGGAATGGCATTAACCTCGTCAGCACAGGTCAGCACACTCCTCATAGGAGTCGATATAGTGACAGGTCTGATACTGTTAGCAGGGAGCATAGGAGTATTCCTGAAGAAACAAGCAGGTTTCTACGCAGGACTACTAGGCGTTCTGCTCGTTCTCGGAGTCAACATCTACAACTTCGCTGTAGGAACAGGAGGAAACATAGTAGCAATACTAATAGTCGCAGTAGTAGGCTACTACCTCTACGACAGCAGAGAAATCTTCCAATAAGGGAATCCCCATTTCCTACTTCTTTATTTTTTAAGAAAGATATTCTTTCATACATCAGACATATAACTATTAGTTCTTCTTAATTGAGATAGAAGAGTTTCGTGTTCCGAAGGAAGATACAAGTATGCCTCGCCCCCGCACTCTTCTCCTATAATTTAAGTAAGGCGCTTAACGAGTCTTTTTGTGCACCTGGTTGACTGGGCGGAGAGAATTGATCTTGGGAAGGAGATTCAGGAGGTTTATCTCCACAGCTTTCTGTTCAAGCTGGCCGTGAAGCTGGTCGGTATCTTTCTTCCTCTATATATTCTTGAGAGAGGATTTTCCGTGGAGACTGTCTTCCTGTTCTTCCTGGCCTACTCTGGAACATACGTTGTTGGGAGTCTGCCGAACGCGGAAATTGCATCGAAGATCGGTTACAAACATACTTCGTTGCTTGCAAGCCCTATGATCCTGGTGTTCTATCTGTTACTCCGTTCCGTTGAGACGCAGCCCTCGCTAATCCTTGTGGCGATCCTGGGCGGTCTCGGTTTCAACATGTACTGGACAGGTATGAATCCCGAGGTTGCGAGGAGCAGCCATAGCGAGAAGCGGGAAGAGGAGACCGGTTTCTTTTTCTCGATGCCTGCGCTTTCATCGGTGATATCGCCCGTAGTAGGCGGGCTTATACTTGCGGTTTCCGGCTTTAACGTTCTTTTCGCAGTCGCCGCTTTACTGATCGCGGCCTCGTTTATACCCTTCCTGTTCTCCCGTGAACACCATTCAGGGATGAATATCAGCCCACTGGAGTTCGCGAGGGAGGAGATGGACCTGAACGACTTCCTGACATTCCTGTTCAAGGGAGGTCCCTCCCAGGGAAAGAAGGTACTCTGGCCCCTATATCTTGCTCTGGTGATCAAAGGCTCGATCAGTATAGGTGGTGCAGGAGGGTTTATGGCTTTTGGTGGTGTGGTTACAAGCATCTTCATAGGTAAGATTACAAACGATGGTAACAGGAAGAAGGTGATCCTTGCCGGCACATCTATTGCCTCTGCATCATATATTTTGATGTCCTTCATTACAGAACCGGTGACTGCATTCGCTGTCTCAATGCTTAACGGCCTCAGCTTTACGGCCATCAGCATCCCAGTCTACAGTAAGGCCATGGAGCACTCAGAGAAAGAGGATATAATCGAGTACTTCGCGTTCCGAGAGATAGCGCTCTCAGTTGGGAGAATTGCAACGCTTCTGACTCTGCTTGCGGTTTTCAAGCTCACCCGCTTTAAATTCATACTTGGATTCTTATTTATCGCAGCCACAGTAGTCGCAGCAGGCTATTTCGGAAGCAGGATGGACTAGAACCAGAGAAAGTTTCTAATTCTTTCACTTACTCCTGGTTTAATCCGATTTATCCTCTCCATCTCCCGTTCCGTCAGTTTGAAGTCGAAGATATCAATATTTTCCCTTAAATGCGACTTCCTTGACGCCTTGGGTATCGCCGCGACGTTCTCCTGCTGGATCAACCATCTCAGGGTGACCTGTGCCGGGCTCCTGTGATATCTCTCGCCGATTTCCGACAGTGTCTCGTCTCCCGCGACCTTTCCCAGCGCCAGCGGTGTGTGCGCCGTCAGCAGGATATCGTTCTCCTGGCAGTACTCAAGCATCTCCTGTCGCGGGCGATACGGGTTGAACTCCAGCTGGTTGGTGACTATAGGCGTCTCGGACTTCTCCCGGGCTTCCTCCAGCTGCTCAACCGAGAAGTTGCTGACGCCTATGTGCCTCACCTTCTCCTGGTCCTGGAGGCTGTTCATTGCCTCAAGCGTCTCTCCAACATCGTGCTTTGGCGGGGCATGGATCAGCAGGAGGTCGATGTAGTCCGTGCCCAGCTTCTCCAGGCTCTCATTGGTGGACTCGATCGCGCGCTGGAAGGAGGTGTTTCCCTTGTCGAGCTTCGTGACGAGGAATATCTCGTCCCGGGGAGTATCTGACCCAGCAATCGCGTCGCCTACCTCTTCCTCGTTGCCGTACATCTGCGCCGTGTCGATGTGCCGGTATCCAAGCTCGAGCGCGGAACGCACCGAGGACCTACACTCGCTACCGCTCATCCTGGCAGTTCCCAGGCCCAGTGCAGGAACCTTTACATTCTGGAGTTCGATGTATTCCATGGGTTCTTTTTCTTGCCCGATTCTCAAGTATCTACCCCGGCTTTTTATTCTGGAATAGTCTATAATCGTTTGTAGAATGTTTGAAGACGTCGATATTGGTGAGAGCCTGAAAAATTCAGCAGTGATTACCGGGTATTTCGTGCTGACAATCGGTATTCTGTTCGGCTTGGTCCAGAAAGGTTACATAGAGACTTCAATTTTCGATCAACTGACCGTTCCTGTTGCGGTACTCGGTATAGCGGTCGTCTTCAATCTTGTTTTCGCTTTCACAATTGTGGATCAGGAATACTGAAAGCGGGAAAAACTAGTTCTCATCGGTTGATTCAGTTGTAGATATGTATCCCTCGCCGGAAAAAGGAGTGTTTCTCTGTCTTTCTGACCCCTCAGCTCTTCCGGTCTGTTGCCCTCCTTCATCCTCTTCCCAGGAAGGCCTCTCAATAGCGTTCCGTAGCCCTCTGTTCGCGGCCTCGGGAGTCCTGTTCATGACTATCTTCAGCACCGCCATACGCACCTCCCTGGACTCGTTCACATGTGCCTGTAATTCTGGAACTGTCCTTGCGGTAGCGGATACCTTCTCCATCTGCCGGGAGTAATGCCTGAGTGCGACCTCAGCCCTCTCCGAATCTCCCTGTTCTGAGAGCTCCTTTGCCTCTGCAAGTCTCTCCTGAGCGTATTCCAGTCTTTTCTCGGCCTTTTTCTCTTTACTGAAAGTCAGGGCGAGACTGATCGCCTCCTTTGCACGGTCAAAGCCGTATAGAAGCGATCCCGGCTTCTCGGATGGATGTGGAAGCGCCGAATTTGAGTGATCTGTATGGGCCGCAGCAGCAGGTAAAAGCAGAACCACCACGGAAAGCACCGCAAGAGCTTTCATACATCTCAATTGGTCAAATCTCTATTTAAATCCGGTCCTGTTTTTAATCTACCGAAACCAGTTAAACCGTGAGAAGAGAGCTAGATCTCGGCGACAGGAAGATCACTCTTGTGGGTACCGCCCATGTATCCGACGAGAGCAGGAAAGAAGTCGAGGAAACCATAGAAGAAGTTCAACCCGACCTTGTCGCGGTAGAGCTTGACCAGCAGCGTTTCGAATCGTTGAGAGATGAGTCAGGCTGGAGAGAACTGAACATCGCGGAGGCCATAAGAGAGGGCAAGGGCTACCTGCTGTTCCTGAACCTCTTGATGTCTATATACCAGAGAAAGATAGGGCTGGAAGAAGGCGTGAAGCCAGGCCAGGAGATGCTTTCCACGGTGAAGGCTGCGGAGGAGCACGGCATCGAGTATGCTCTCGTTGACCGGGATATCGGGACGACTTTTGAACGCCTCAGGTCCGAGATGAGTTTCCGGGAAAAACTCTGGCTCGCGGCAAGTTTCTTTGCAGAAGAGGAGGAGTACAGCATTGAGGAGATCAAGGAGGCAAACATTCTCGACCAGCTTGTCTCCGACCTGGAGGACGAGTTCCCGTCGATAAAGAGGGTTTTCCTCGACGAGAGGAACGCCTACATGTCGGAAAAAATACTTGAGAGAGATTTTGAACACGCCGTAGTTGTTGTAGGTGCCGCCCATGTTGACGGCATGGCAGATATGCTTGAGTCCGGGATAGAGACTAAAGAGGAGGATCCAGGCAGGAAGATTCCCTGGATGAAGGTAATCCACTATGGCTTCCCGCTGACCATCCTGGCGATGCTGGGCTACAGTTTCTACCAAATTGGCTTTTCGACCGGTTTCCAGGCAACAAAGTTCTGGATACTAAGCAACGGTATACTGGCGATGCTCGGCGCGATAATAGCCCGTTCACATCCACTTACATGGCTTGTATCGTTTGTCTCCGCCCCGTTGACTTCGCTGGATCCCGCGCTCGGCGCGGGAATGGTCGCCGCCTACTTTGAAGGACGGTTCTATCCACCAAAGGTCGAGGAACTGGAGAAGATAGCGTACGTTGACAGCTACAGGGAACTCTGGGGCAACCAGGTCGGCAGAATCCTGCTGACCTTCGTCTTCGTGACCATAGGAAGCGCGATCGCGACCTTCATCGGCGCGGGCTACATCGCCTCACTCATCGGGCTCTAGAGCATCCATTTCTCTTCCCATTTCCTGATACGCTGACGCCATTCATTCTCATGTCTATTTTCCTCATCATCCGATTCGAGGAAAGGCTCGTCACGTATCCAGTATCCTACAAGAACCCCGATGACCATGCCGAAAAGGTGGGCCTCGTAGGCGATGTTTGAACTTCCAGTGATTCCCGCGAAGTTGGTGAATGTGTAGGCAAGAAGTACGGCCCACATCGGTAGAGGAACGCCCAGTGCTAGCCCGATCTGGTTCGGGCGGAAGATGGCCATCGCCGCGAGCACTCCGAATGCGCCGCCCGAGGCGCCTATTATCCCTGTCCCGGGGAAGAAAATGAAGGCGGTGAGGTTCGCGAAGAGCGCGGCCACGAGGAATGTTCCAAGAAACATTTTTCCCGAGGTCATCCGCTCGTAGATTGATCCAAAGAGTCCGATGAAGAACAGGTTGTTCACCAGATGTTCGAGACTGGAGTGACCGAAGATTGAGGTGAAGAATTTCCAGATTGGACTTGAAGAAGCGTTAAATCCGGGATCAAAACCTGTGAACAACTGGCCCACGTAGACCACGACCATTAAAAAACAGAGCTGTAGCGCCACGAAGCGGAACTTTTCATCTATCATCAGTCCACCTGCCGGAGTATCTTGACCACGTCCTCCTCGCCGATTGATAGTATAAGCCGAGACAGCCGCGGCCCCTGTCCCCTTGAAAGAAGAACCTGGTAGGCGGTGCTGAAGAACTCTCCGGTTTCCAGCCCGGATTCATCCTTTACATCGAATATTTCCGAGTCAAGATCGTCTTGAGTCTCGAAGTCGCTCTCCTCGATCATTTCTGCCAGAAGCTGCATCGCACCCCTCTGGTCGGCGTTGAGATCATCCTGGAGCTCCCCTGGTAATTCAAAGTTGATCGCGTAACGGTACTCCTCCGGCGCATGTTCCCGGGCCCAGTTCTTCGCCTTTCCGAGGCGTTCAACCACCTTTTCTATACCCTTGTCGTCGATGTCCTCCGGAACGTGGTCCGTGCGTTTGAGCGACTCTATGGCCTTCGTCTTCCATTCGTCCTCGGGAACTGTCTGTGCGATGAAAGATGCGTGCTGGAACGGAATCCTCACCGGTTTTTCATCAGGAACCTCCACCATCGCGAGTTCGTATACCCGCTGCCAGTGTTTCCGCTTTCTTTCGTTCTCCATCTTCTCCGGGTTGAAGTAGGCGTCCTCTATCTTGTCGAACCTCTCGTATATCTGGAACACGTCCTCGTCAAACGGTATCTCGAACGCCTTGCTCGGCTTTGTCTCGGAGAAGAGGAAACGGACCATCTCAGGGGTGTATACCTCCTTCAGGTCGGTGAGCGTGAAGGCGTCCTCTCCACGGCTTCCTGAAATCTTGGCGCCCTCCTTTGTGACAAACTCGTACATCTGGTAGACCGGCGGCTCATCTTCGTATACCTCCCTGACTATATCGGTCGCTGTATCGCGCGATCCCCCGGCTGCAGAGTGCTCTTTCCCTCCAGGCTCGAAAGCAACCTGCTCGTAGTGCCACCTCATAGGCCAGTCCACGCGCCAGGGCGGCTTCACCGAGTCGCTCTTAGAGAAGTCAAGCTCGTGTTCTTCGCCACACTGTTTGCAGTAGTATGTAACCGTATACTCTCCATCGTAGTCGCGTATTCCCGTAAAGTCTTTCCCGCACTCCTCGCAGTAGATTCTTAGCGGATACCAGTCGTCGTCAAGCGGCTCGGTGCGGTACTGGTTGAGTATCTTCCTGAGTTTTTCCCGGTTTTGCATCGCCTTCCTGATGAGATCCGCGTATTTCCCAGACTCGAACATCTCGGTCTGGCGGATGAACTCTATGTCCATGTGCATGTCCTCCAGTTCCTCTTCAAGCCGGGATTCAAAATGCGCAGCGTAGCTGTCGTGGCATCCCTCGGGATCCGGAACCTTCGACAGCGGGAGGCCAATGTACTGCTCCCACTCATCGGGAACGTTAGCCGGAACCTTCCTGAAGCGGTCGTAGTCGTCCCAGGAGTAGATGAACCGGACGTCCTCACCACGTTCCTCCAGTGACTTCACGACGAAATCCGTTGTAATTATCTCCCGGAAATTTCCCGCGTGTACTATTCCCGAGGGTGATATCCCTGATGCACAGACATAAGTGTCGCGGTCATGGAACTTCCTCGTCACTCCGAGTGCAAGTTGGTCACTCCAAAATAGCGGTTGATTGGAGGGTTGTTCGCTCATAGTGAAAGTTTTTCTCTGTAGGATTTAATAAGTCTAGACAGGAGAACTACCATGAATCTGGGCTCTCTGCAAAGTTGTCTCTGTTTCTCTCTTTCCGTCAAGCAGAAGATTGATTTCGCCGAAGCTCTCGTTCTCCACAGGAACAAATTCAATACTCTGGTCTTCCAGGTGTTGCTGGATATAATCTGCCTTCCTACTATCCAGTTCCTCCTGGGCTGCCTCAACTTTCCCTTTGATGTACGGCTCTCGGACAAAAGTATCAATAGCGAACTTTCCTGTACCCGTCCATATTGCTGTATCGGTTGCCAGCTTTGGATCCTGGGTTAACGCGTATGTCAAAATGCCAGCGCCCCCGGCAATTGCAGCGGTCTCTACAAGGTGGGATTTAAACAGGTCTGGAAGGGTTGTTCCTGTTCTTGTCGCAAGTTCTTCATCCGAGAACTCTGAAGCATCAACTGTTGACTTTCCTGTCCTCTCAACACGGTTATAGAGTGCTTCCAGAGGCTGTATAACCCTATCTACGATTCCGTCAACCAGGGGTAGTGCTTCCCCCAGTTCGTAGTCCAGTTCCGTGACGTAGACAACATTCCGGTCACCATCACGGACTGCAGCGGCATTGAGTATTAGGTCGTTATCTTCTCGCGCAAGAGCGTCGTGGTAGGAGATAAAATCGGCGTCTCTACCATCAAGGAACTCGTATCTGAATTCTTCCGGACTGTACCCCTCCGCTTCATCGGGAATGGCCTGGTTGAAATCTTCAATCGAATCTACCATTTCAACCTGCCTGAGAATATTTGATGCGCCATAGAACTCCGTTGGATCAAAATGGCCTTCTTCCATGTTTCACTGCTTACTCCTAAACTTTTTATCAATTCTTGAGAGCAGGCTTTAGCTTTTAAATCTCGTTACTGGATAAAATTTGTATGTTCAATCTAACCCCGCGTATGATCTTTCTCCTGCTCTTCGTCACGGGTCTCGCGATTTTACTGTACTTCGACAGGAACAAGATCGAGAACCACTACATACTGTTCTACCGCAGGACCAAGCGCGGCATAGACTTTATCGACAGGATTGCCCGAAGAGCACCAGGGTTCTGGAACTACTACGGTTGGACTGGCGTCCTGACCGGGCTCGTCAGCATTCCGATCTCGCTGGGGCTGATACTTTTCGTGTTCCAGGACATGATACTGACCGGGTCGGTGCAGAACGGTCCGAGCCTGATTTTCCCAGGACTCGTCTCTGAGCCGCAGCTGAATCCCGGCGTCTCCTTCCTTCCAATCGAGACCTGGGTCATCGGCGTCGGAATCCTGATGTTTGTCCACGAGATGAGTCACGGAATTGTCGCGAGAACTGAGGACTTCGAGATCAACTCTGTCGGGTGGATAATCCTAGGAATACTGCCAGGTGCGTTCGTCGAGCCGAAGGGCGAGAATATGCTCCCGGGATCGGAGGAAAACCAGGACCCGGACACGGGAATGTGGGAGCAGGGAACCTGGACTCAGCAACTAAAGGTTCTCGGCGCGGGCAGTTTTGCTAACTACCTTACAGGTGTAATTTTCATCATACTCGCGATCGGGGTCGCAGCGGGAGTCAGCCAGACAGAGACCCGCGGATACATAGGAGTCCAGATCACGAACCAGACCCCACAGGGTCTCACCTACCAGGCCCAGCAGGGCTATCCCACGTTCGAGTCAGGCATGAGGAACGGTACGCTCTACAGCATAAACGATATCGAGATAACAAAAGCATCCGACCTTGGAAGGGCCTCAGGAACCATTGATCCCGGGGAAGAAGTCACGGTTGCGACCAGCGAGGGAACGTTCAATATGATCGCGACCGAGAGAAGCTTCAAGGTGATCAAACCCGTGCTTCCCGGCCAGGTGGAGTTCTGGAACTGGCTTATAACCCTGATCAACACGGTCGGGTTGCTGAATATCCTGATAGGCCTGTTCAACATGCTGCCTGCAAAGCCGCTTGACGGCGGATTGATGACGGAAACCCTTCTCAAGCAGTATCTGCCTGAAAGAGCGGAGTACATCAACCAGGTCTCCCTCGCCATCTGGGCGGTGATTATCACTATGATGCTCGCAACCTTTATCTTCGGATAAAAAACTGGGAGTCGATATGGAGAACATGACCCACACCATAAAAATTGTCGACCGCGATGAAACTGCGGAGGCAGAGGACGGCCAGGACGTGCTCAGCGCGCTTCTCGAGTCAGGCATCGAGTGGATGCACGCATGCGGCGGTTTCTGCAACTGTACCACCTGCCGCATAAAGGTCGAAGAGGGCATTGACAACCTCTCCGATATGGAAGAGGACGAGAAGAACACGTTGCGTAGATTCCAGGGCGACGAGGTTCTTAAAGGTCCTTTCCGGCTGGGCTGCCAGGTAAAGGTATACGGCGATATAACCATCTCAGAACCTGAATGGTTCTGAAACAATCCTGTTAAACTCAAGAAAGGAATACTGGTTGCATGAAATCGGCAGCCAGGACCAGAGCAGTGTTTGGAACTCTTCTAATACTCTTAATAGCCGGTTTAGTCGCGGCCGCCAGCACTGAAAAACCAGATTTCGGTCTCGAATACAGAGGCGACTGGATTGTTGAGGACGGAGAGACCAGGATAGTGACCCCTGCATGGACCCGTAACCCAAACTCGGTCGGGACCAACATCTCCTTCCTCGAGGTCGACTACGAGGTCAGGATGAACAATATCTCTGTCGGACAGGGAGAGAAACAGGGACTTTACTTTCCCGCAGGCGAACGTACAGAGTTCAACCTGACAACCGATATAAACGAGGAGAAGCTGCCCGAACTCTGGGTATCTCACCTCCGGAACAATGAGACCTCTAATTTCAAAGTCCCCGCAACCCTTAGAGTTGGTTCGCCTCTTCCACTGAAACTGGAAGGTAATGCCTACTCAAGGACTTTCAGGACCGACATCACGGGAAGGCTGGAAGAGTCCCTATCGTATTCCGAAGGCGTCCACTCGCGACAGCTAATGGAAGGAGGACCGGAAACACGCGTAGAGGTCAGTAATGTATCTGTTGAATGGGGCGATATAAGCCGGGAAGAAACAGAGGTGATCCTATCGTTCGACCTCCACAACCTGAACAGCTATCCCATACCTGAGCCGCGGCCAGAAGGAAGTACCAGCGCTAACGGCATAGAGGTTGCAGAGTGGAACTACACTAGAGTTCCAGAGGAAATGATTGAGCCAGGCGAGACCCGTAGAATCAGGTTCCAGGCAGACATAGACAACCAGAAGGCAGACGAGGTGTTTGTCAGCCACGTCCGGAGAGACGAGAGGAGCTCGGTTAAATCGGATATCCAGATGGTGCTGAACATGGGCGATGAACGGGTAAAGATACCTGGAGGCAGCAGCATAAACTGTAATGCGACAGTCCAGACCAGCGTCCTTGAGGACCAGAGATCACGCCGCACTTTCCACGGCTGCAGTCTTCCAGAAGGTTCCAGGTCAGATATCCCGGTCCGGGCACTGGGTGCCGGAAATGAAAGTGAGGCTGAAGGAATGCTTGAGAGGCTTTCTTCCCACAGCCTCGATTACTACGAGGAGACCCTCGAAAATATGTTTCCCCAGATCAATATTACCTCTATAGAGTACGGATGGTAGAGCTGACCTGCTGGAGATGCGGATTTGATGAAATGAAGAAGCGTCCAGACTGCGAGCTAGAGTGCCCTAACTGCGGTTTTATAAGGGACTGCTCCGATCCTTGATATTATGGTTCTCGACAGCCATATCCTGGTCGGCCGCGTGAAGGAAGCAGAAAAGTTTGCCGGGGCAGAGAAGCCGGAGATGTTCAGGCTCTGGATCGATCTCGGAGATAGAGAAGTACAGTCCGCGGCCCAGCTGGGCTACAACCATACTGTTGAGGAGGTCGAGGATTCACTGGTCTTATGTGCTACAGATCTTGGATCGGTCCGGATTGCGGGCTTCAAGTCGGAGGTCCTTACGCTCGGAGTCCCGGACAAGGACGGAAACCCGGTCCTGGTGAGGCCTGATCGAGAGGTGCCTGAAGGTGGAGAACTATACTAGACTGTTCGGTATCGCGGGATTCTTCGTCCTGGTTACGGCAGCATCCGCCCTGCTGATAATGGATGAGACCCGGGAACGACCTTACCGCGCAACTTTCCCGGGGACCGATGCACCCGAACTGAGGCTGGAGGTCGCGGACAAATATGAGGAACGAAGGAAAGGATTGATGCACCGGCACACTCTCGAGGAGGAAACGGGCATGCTTTTTATCTTTCCCGGCGAGCGCGACAGATCTTTCTGGATGAAGAACACTTTCATTCCGCTTGACATTATCTTCGCAGATTCAAACGGAACTATAGTCAAGATTCATGAGGCAGAACCACAGCCATTTACCGGGGAGAAAAACCTCAGGCGGTACCGCAGCGGCACCCCGGCAAAATACGTGATCGAGACCCGGCAGGGCTTCTCCAGGAAACACGGTATCGAAGAGGGCGACACCGTTCTACTCAGGAAGAAGGATTAGCTAGTCCAGGGCGGATTCTATCTCCTGAAGTTTCCAGGTTCCACCGTTCAGTATACTACCCGCTTCTACAAGCTCGTCAACCTTTTTCTTATCCCTCTCGGGAAGCTCCTCATAGCGAAGGCCGTCATAGCCGAGTGCACTCATTGCCTCACCTTTATCCCGTGCACCCGTCTCAGAACCATAAGCCATATCGTAATACAAGATATTACTTATTTTTAAAGATAGCGGTGTTTGCGGCTGCCAGGATTCGAAACTCTAGCGAGTTTCTGCTCCTCACAACTCAGAGAGTTGCTTAGTTGCAAGCAAATCCCGGTTCCTAGCATACGTGAAACGGATGCGGCTGCCGGGATTTGAACCCGGGTCTACGCCTCGAGAGGGCGTGATGACTTGCCGTCGTGTCCCGGCAGTTGTAGGCCGAGAAAATCCCTGAAGGGTTTCCGACTTTGGCCAGGCTACACCACAGCCGCTCAGAATATAGTTGAAACAGTGAGGTAAGAATTAAATATTGACAGCTACGTGAATCTACGGGACATGTTTGCCTCCTCCACGTATTCCGAGAGGTGTTCATGTGCTCTCCTCAGATCTCCGTACGGAGGATCTGTTTCGTCAAAGCCCTCCAGTTCCTGCTCGAGAGTTTCCAGCGCCTTGCCGTGGGACATAGACTGGGAGATGCCGATGTCCTCTCTACCCGGTCTCAGAACTTTCATCTCCTCTCCAAGCCACGTGAGATAGTCAAATATGGAACGCTGGGTCCTATAGCGGTGGAGAAACATTTCCTCGTCTTCTGTTGTTCTAGGAGCCTCGTTTTCGAGCATCAGGTAGACGTGCTCTGCAAACGCCCGATCCGCCTCCTCTCTCGCCGGGTGATAGGCGGCGGTGTCGTTGGACCGGAAACCCATGTTATAACCTATAAGTAACATAATTAGGATTAGCTTATATTTGTTTTGATCCTCTCGGTTGATTTTTGAATCTTCCTGAGGATTGGTTGGCCATGAACCTGGAGAAGCTTGTACCTGACAACTACGGACAGCTTGAAAACGACGACCTGGCGCTTTCCGAGGGAAGGATCGCCCGGCTTGTGAGAGAGAATATGAGCGAGGAGCAGACTTTAGATGGAGACGTTCCACATACCATCAACTGTGTCCTTTCCCGACTGCTCGAGGAGATAATCGACGAGATGATGGGCGAGGCCGAGATGATGCACAAGGTTAAGGAGGCCCACGCCCGTTCAGCACTCAGGAATATTGAGATCCAGGAGGAGTACTCCGCAAGGTCAGAAGCGTTCGTTGAGCAACTGAGAGGAATCGCGGAGGAGATGGAGAGAACCGCGGAGAAAATTGAGAACCGGCAAAAGTAGCTGCGGTACAGGTTTTTCCACCATCTAGAGCCGCTAAAACGCACAGAACTGCATGAAGGCTTTTTAATCTGGGAATAGCAAACCAGAACAGGTGATTGATATGGCAGAAGTTAACTATCTTGACTGGGCCTCTCTGGTGCTCGTTATCGTTGGAGCGCTGAACTGGGGTCTGGTCGGTCTGGGACTTTTTGCAGCCAACGATCCCGATACCTACAACCTGGTCAATATGGTTCTTGGAGGTGTATCGGGGGGACAGCTGGAAGCGCTGGTATACCTCCTTGTCGGGCTCGCGGGACTCTACCAGGTGTACTTTGGCTGGCAGCTCTACGAGGAAGAATAATTCCTCAACCACTCTTCTCTTTTTTATTCTCCGTTCTCCGAGCCCCTGTCTTCTTCAACCGGGGAGAAGGCTTCCTCCATGTCTTCGCTGACCTCCATGAGGCCCTCCATCTGCTGCTCAAGGTCTCCAAGTTGCCGCTTCATCTTCCACCGGAGATAGAAAATGGCAGCACCTACTCCAAGGAAGAATCCTATACCAACTCCTATAACTATGTCAACAGTCGCCATATCCAGTTATTCGTATCTTATGATTTTAAAATCAATTTCTAAAAAGCCCGTACCACCCTGACCAGGAAGTTGGACTCGCGGGGATTTGAACCCCGGGCCTTCTGCTATCCCGCGTCGAAGCTACAAGTATTCGCTTCTCGAACTGTCAACTCTCACTACTGTTCGAGCAGCCAGTGTTGCGAAGCAGACGTTCTCCCACTGAACTACGAGCCCCTGGCAGTAAACAGTGATGCACGAAGAGTTTTTATGGTTAAACCTTGCCGATTAGATCGGGCGCCAGAATGGGCTCGATAGTTTCTATATCTTTCTTTGATTATCCCTTAACCGATATAGGCGGCTGTATACGCTGTTAAAAGGCAGCAGTCCAATAAGTTTATTTGCTAATTTGCGGGGGGTGAAAAGATGAAGAATTTTTTCCTGAACGAGAAACCGGTGATGGCTCTGGTGGCCATCCGGCAGAAACGGGACGACGTGTACGGCAGCATAATATCGAAGGAGATCGACACGACTTACGCTCACACGGTCAAGATACTGTCCCGGCTGGAAGAAAACGACCTGGTCGAGACTGAGAAGAAAGGAAGAAAGAAGATACTGAATCTAACTGAGGAGGGCAAAGAGTACAGCGACCATTTCATCCAGCTACTGAACTCGTTCGAGAACAACGGCCACCTGAACCAGGCCGCGGTGAAGTCCTGACGGGATAACAAAGATAATCCTTCAGGTTCCAGCCCAGTGCATGGCCCAGAGAAAACTTGAGCTGCGGCTCGGAGCCTACTCAATCGGTGTCAACCTGATCTCGCTCGCGGTTGCTGCGGTATTTTTCTACCACGGCGAGATATTCTACGGAGTTCTCGCATTTCTCTTCACCGCGATAGTCCTGCTAGCACTCATCTACACCAGAACATCTCAGCCGGGAAACAGCTGATAAAGCTTCGACACAGTTAACAAGATCGATGGAAGACACTGTAGACCACGAAGAACTGGCCGCCGAAATATACCACAACCTTCTCAACTGGGGCGACCATGAACTTACAAGCGGAAAGAACAGCGATTTCTACGTTGATATAAAGGGCATCGGAGAGTTCCCCCTAATCCACCGATCGCTGAACAAGATGGCCGAACAGTACCTGGAAGAAGAGAGCATTAACTACGATATAATAGGGTGTGAAGGAATGGGAGGCGTAACTACCGGGGTGCCATTGGCAACCTATCTGACCACGGAGAATAGAGAAGAGAGATGGACTGTCCTGAGACCACAGCGAAAAAACCACGGTGACAAGAAAATGTACGCAGGAGCCGATCCCGAAAACCGTGACCTCCTCCTGGTCGATGACGTGATCACCACCGGCGGAAGCGCCGCAGAGGCAATAGACAAGTTCAGGGATCTCGGAGGAAATCCTGTTTATTTTCTCTCATACGCCGACAGGGGAGAAGGCGGACTCGAACTGGTCAAAGAACGAGAAGTCGATGCAGACGCCCTCTTCCACATAGACGAGATAATGGAAAACGGTAGAAAATGACCCTTATGGACTCTCGGGGATTTGAACCCCGGGCCTCTTCCAATTTGGCGTCGCAGATCAAAGACCTGCTCGAACTGTCATCACCTCGACTAAAGCTCGGGAAGACAGTGTTGCCAAGGAAGCGTTCTGCCAGACTGAACTAAGAGCCCACGAATTTCCTAAAATTGGTTCCGCAGGTAAAGCCTAAATAAGCCCCGCCTTACCCCAGATCCTGCCTGATATCATCCACGTATCTATCCGCGAGCCTGGTCGGCTCGGGCAATTTATACTCGCCTCCTAGCTTCTCCACAAGATCGGCCGCGGTCTCTTCCGAAACACAGTGACCTGGAGAAACGTAGAGAGGATTGACTTTCCCCGAGTCGAACTGTCTGGACTGGTAGGCGTAGCCTATAACCTCGTCTTCCAGTCCTTCGACCCTGCTATCGGCGCGGATCGGCACCCGCTCACCTTTTTCAAGACCTTCTGTTTTACCGACAGGTTCCCCACAGAGCAGCTTCTTCGCCACACCAATCGAAGGCGTGTCGAACAGGACGCCTACATGAGTTGCGATACCTGCCTGGCGGAAGTGAATTCTGCCCGAACCGTCGAGCACCAGAAGATCTGGCTCCGCGGTAAGGCTTTCGAGCGCGTCGACTATGCATTCTCCCTCCCTGAACGCGAGAAGCCCAGGGATGTACGGTATCTCAAGCTTTGACACACCGTGAGTGCGCTCCACGACCTCTCCATTCTCCATCACCACGACTCCGGAAACTGCTTTCTCATCTAGAAACGCCTGGTCAACTCCTGCCACAGTAACATCCTCCAGCGACCGCGGAAAGTCGAAACTGTCCCTGAAGACCGCTTTCTCAGCGATTTCTCTCTGGAGATCTTCCATCTCCTCTCGAGAGAGCTCTGGAGAGGGAAGGTACTCAGATCTCTTTATATCCATTCCTGGGCCGTTTATTCCCGAAATTTTTTAAAGCTGGCGCCAGAAGTGGCCCTATGGCCCTGAAGACTGAATCTACCATAAAGACTTTGACCAGCTTCAGGACTACCTTCTACAAGATCTTCTATTGATGGAGATCTGGTTTCTTCCTCTTTTCCAGAGGTTTTCTCCAATGACCAGCATAGAAAAAATACTTGACGGCGTGGAAATGCGAAGCACGGGATACCAGGACGATGAACGTTACTGGAACCTCGACCTCAATTTCCAGAGAGAGTACGAAGAGCCTGTCATCGGCCGGGTCATGGAGAACGGTAGCGGCCACGTCCTGATGGTTGACTCGGTTCCGGTCGGCGACCATATTGACTATGCAGGGCTGAAGCCAGGCAAGGACCATCTAGTGAAACACCAGCTGGACGATATGAGCCGTGAGAAAGAACTTTACGCCACTGTCTGTGCAGCCCTTGAAGTTGATGATGACAGACCTCCGAATACCGCCTCCCCTGCGGCGGTGGCCCTGGACTAACAGAGCCTTATTACGAATATCGAAATAAATCAAAGCATTTTCTTCGAAGATCATAGTTATTTAAAGTTTTTCTCCATATGTTTCCCTATGCCAGCAGCAGATACAGAAGCACCTGGTTCGGGGCAGAGCACCGGGAATGGAGTCAGTGCCGAATCCTTTGAAGACCTGACCTTTGACGAGTATAGACTTGGGGAAATGGAGAGGACAGGCGTATCCCATAACCTGGAAAAGATTGATACAGTGATAGAATACGGTGGCCGGAGATATGATTTAACGGTTACCGAGCACCCAGAAGGAGGCGCAAGGCTAAGAGCCAGTCGCCGGGACGGGGCAGAAGTCTACCGTGGAAGAACGAACTTTTTCCCTCCCACCAATTCGGGCGTTGAAGAGATTCTCGAGGGAGAAACACTGGAAAGAACCTACTGACCCTCCAGTCTCCTCTTCTTCAGCACCGACTTTGTAACAGTTTCCTCTACACCTTCAACTCCTCTCAGTTCATCCAGATCGTTGTTCAACTCTTCAGTGCTTCCACGATCGATCAGTAGAACAAGGTCGTGTTCACCAGTCACCTCAAGAACAGTCATTCCACCGGGAAATTTCTCGATAATCTCTCCGGGATCGGCACCCATCGAGAGTTTTACCAGCACGACCGCGGAGATGCCGTTACGGGAAACATCCACGGTAAAACGCTCAATGGTTCCGTCCTCAAGCATCCTGTCAACACGGTTCCTGACTGTTCCCTCGGAAACACCTATCTCCCGGGCTATTTCGGTGTAGGATATCCGGCCGTTTTCTTCCAGAATATCAAGTATTTCCCGGTCTTTTTCGTCCATAAAGGCGTTTCTGTTCCTGAAAAGTTAAAACTTTCTGCGAGAATCGAAACCTGCACAAGTTTGACTTCCTCTATCCTTCACGAACAGATAGAGAGTTATCACACAAGTTTGACTTCCTCTATCTGTTCCACCCCACCCTCGTCACCTATAGTGACCGAGAATGCCTTGCCGGTCTCCTCGGCCGCGGCGTTGAGAACTGGAGTCCCCATAAGATCGTAGCGGCCGAAGTCCTCATGCACGTGTCCCGAGAGCCAGATCGCGGGCTTCTCCCTGATTATTATCTCCCGGAACTGCTCGAAGCCTATGCGGCGGCCGGAGTGTACGCGATCCCCGAGCTTGTGCGGCGGGTAGTGAGATCCAATTATGACTTTAGACGGGTCGCCGTGCTCCTCTATGAGATCGATGACTTTTTGCCTCACATCGTCAGGAAAGTCCCCGCCGATCAGTATAACCAGATACTCGTCGTCAACAGTTGCCTCGAGAAAGTTGAAGACTGGAACTTCCGAATCGAGAAACTCGTCGCTGAAGGTCATGTCCCTGTTGCCGGTGCACCCGATAGAGGGAATTTCTATGCTCTCAAACAGATCACGGGCATATTCCTGGTCCATGTAGTCGCCAAGGTTGATAAACAGATCGTAGTCGCCAGAGTTCGCCTCCTCAATCGCGGCCTCCTTCAGGTCTTCCTTGGAGTGGAAGTCGCTGGTTACAAGCATCTTCAGGGACATGGATAACCTCTAAGCTATAAAAATCTTATAAGCGCACTGCCGGATAGGAAAAGCTGTTGAGACATCCATAAAATTATTGATTTCGAAGTAATAATATAATATGGTGGAGGTAACTCTTGTCAACACTCATATGCATCCTCCAGAGTCAAATGACCTGGAGAACCAGTACAGCGATCTAAAAGATGATTTTGAAGGTCACTGGGCGGATCCATTCGAGATGCATGAAAAACTGGACTCGGACATAGGCCTAGTCTCCACACTTACCAACCACCATGAACCAGGCAGCTCTTTCGAGCGATATCTAGAGCAGGCAGAGATAGATAATGAAATCAGCGTCACGGAAGAGAGGGATAGCTGGTTCACATACGAACTTGGTGGGAAGAGAGGATCTATTGTAAATGGATGTGAGTCTTCGACAGGGTTCGGGCGACACTCACATTTCGTCCATGCTTTCGTTCCTAAAGACTACCAAGAACTCCAGGCAGGCCTGGATAGAGAGCAGCTCCACGATATTTCCGAGGATATACCACTTAACTGGGTTGCACATGCTAATGCACCGGGCAACTCAACGCCTGATGGAGAGATTGATGCGTTCCTGGAAGAAGGAGAAAAAAGGGACTTTGAAGCTCATCTCGGGTTCTCGCAGGGCTACTCCCCCACTATAAACTCGATCTCGACTGGAGACTTTCCCTATCTCGATCTTATCCGCGGCCCGGGATCAGAGCTTCACGATAAAGCCGAGGAATACGATTGTTCTCTAGTTCCTGAGCTGGACTGGCATGCACCGGTACCGCCCAGATGTCAAGGTTTGGGTGTTGTTGAAGGCGACAGTATTCTAGCCGCTCTGGAAGGAGGTGACATACCTTACGACCATTTAAGGAATATGGATGCGGTAGGGAAGAAATTTTATGAGAGGCCTTTGACAGGGGTAGGCCTTACATGGCAGCATCAGTTACGTAACTATCCTGGTGCTTTGAGCAGAATAAGTGATTCTCTAGCCGACTTGGCGGTAGAAAGATGGGATAACAAAGAGAACTACCATGAGTTAAAGGAGGAGGCTCTTGAAACATACGAAGATGTTTCCGCAGATTATGTTCTTGATAGAGCCTATAGCCCTATGACTGAGAGACCTATCTAGTCTTCACTGTGCTCCAACGCCTCAAATCCGGGTCTCTATGCGATCGTCGTCCATAGGATTGCCCATTCTACCATTATAGAAATAGAAAAAGGAGGGGCTTGAAGGATGCAACTAATTCTCCTCGAGCTGCTCATCGAGGCCAAGACCCTCGGCGAGGTTGTGATATCCCTTCCTGATAGTGACCTCGGTAACTCCCACCGTGTCTGCGACGTCTTTCTGGGAGACTTCTTTCCCCGCTATCCTTGCCGCGAGATAAAGTGCCGCGGCCACTATGCTGTCTGGGCTTCTACCGGCGAGAAGGTTCTCTTCGCTTGCGTCCCTGATGATCTGCCTCGCGCTGGCCTGCACCTTTCCAGGAAGCCCAAGCTGCTCTGCGAAACGGGGAATGAAGTCCTCGGGGTTGACCGGGACTATCCGGAGGTCGAGCTCGCGGGCGACGTAGCGGTAGTTCTTCCCTAGCTCTCTTTCGCTTACTCCGCCTTCTTCCGCGATCTCGGACATCGTTCTCGGGATACCCTGGTTCCTCGCGACGATGTAGATCAGTGCGGAGGCGATCGCCTCGATCCTTCTACCCTTAACGATCTCCTGGTCGAGCGCCTTCTCGTAGAGCCTCGATGCCTCCTCAAGGACGGACTCGGGAAGGCCAAGAACGTCCGCAAGCCGCGACATCTCGCTGAGTGCGAACTTCATCCTGCGCTCGCGGGACTCGTCAAGCCGTCTCTGCCACTTCCTCATCCTGTGGTACTGTCCGCGCTTCTGTGGAGAGACCTGGCTCATGCTTCCCCTGCCTCTACCGATCTCTGTCCTTATACCGCGGGAAGGCTCAGTGTAAGTTACTGGCCTTCCAGTTCTCTCCTTCCTCTCACGCTCCTCAGCGGTAAATGCGCGTGGAGAAGCTGATTCCTGGACCCTCTCCTCTTCAATCACTGTACCACAGTTCTGGCAGATAAGCTCGCCCTCGGGCGTCTCACGGATACGGGAGGAGCCGCATTCAGGGCATTTCAGGATTGCATCCTGGTCTTTGTCAGAACTTTCGGAATTTTCCGGCACTTAGAACCACCAATATCTTTATTCGACCCCAAGATTAAAGTCTATTACGCCCTAGACTTCCCAAAATATCTGAATTTTTTTTACACTCTACTATATATGTTTGAATTAGAAAAACTGTCCTATAAAATATTTTTAAACTATGAAGGCATCTTATAACAGGCTTCAGACAATATAGAAGATTTTAAAGTCTATCTGAGTTATTTGAAGAATTCTGGAGGCTTTGTTGGCTTCCCGGTAACCGGCATCCCACAACCTGGCTGCAATAAAGCATCACATATATTCCCATGAAGGTGTTTTATTGCCTTTGAACGGCTGTAAGATTGCTTTAATAAGTGAGCGAGTAATTTCTACCTGATGCTCTTTGAAGACCGGGGGGAAGCGGGGGAAAGACTCGCTGCTCTACTTATGGAGAAGAATGTCGAGGCCGATCTTGTCCTGGCGATTCCGCCGGGAGGAATAGAGGTCGGCAAGAAAGTCGCGGAGGCTCTAAATGCTCCGCTGGATGTTCTCGTGTCGAAGGAAATCTCGGCGCCTGAACGCACCGTGATGTCTATCGGTGCCGTGACTTCTGATGGGACTCTATGGCTCGAGGACGATCTCGTCGAGGAGATGCGTGTCAACCCGGGTTACATCGAGCGCGAAATGAAGATGAAAAGAGAGGCCGCGAAGGAGGAGCGGGAAAGCTACCGCAGGGGAGAACCCGATCTCAGGAACCGTAGAGTCCTGATAGTAGACCAGGGCCTCAACACCGGCTTCAAACTGACCGCGGCCGCGGGACAGGCCCTGAAGAGAGGTGCATCAAAGGTAACTGTCGGCATCCCGCTCGCACCGCAGCACACGATTGCGAAGCTGGAGAGAATTGTCGACCGCGCGCTGAGCGTGGAGACACCGCGGTTCGTCAACTCGGTTGAGGACTGCTATGGCTCTCTAGAAACTGTCTCCCACCGCGAGGTTGTGGAGCACCTTGAGAAGGCGACTCCTTAGACCAGGAAGTCTTCCATATCGCCGGCGTCCATGAGATCTTCTATGACGTACTCGAACGCTTCTTCCCTTGTGGCAAACCTCTCGACATCGTGAGCGCCGAACCTTCCCGGCCTCCTGCCCACCATGTAGCGTTCACCGTTCTCTACTTCTTCCGGGTCCATTATGCGATGGTAGTCCTGTATGAAGTATTCCTCCTCTCCCCTGACCCTGTAGATGTAGAGTTCCGGCGTGAATGCGAAGCTATCTTCGACTCCTGTTTCCTCGTGGAGCACCTCAAAGTCGAGGTTATCTAAACCGGTTTTGAGACGGACAGTTCTTCCCTGATTTTGAGAAGTTTCCTGGCTGACAGATTCTCCTTTGACCCCCATGGTTCTTTTCCATTATTCTGGAATCTCGTTTTTGAAGCCTCCCGAGAACTTATAAGCCGGAGTAAACCATTATTCCTCTAGTAGTCCATTAATTTCTGTGTGGTCGACTATATCAAACCCTTAAGGTTTCAGGTGCCAATTCTCTAACCGGGAGAAAGAAATGACAAACGCTGTCCTGAGAATACTCTGGTTCGTCTTCGTCGGCTGGTGGCTCGGCCTGGTATGGTTCCTGCTCTGCCTCTTTTTGATGGCGACGATAGTTTTTCTCCCGGTCGGTGCCTGGGCGGTAACGAAGACCTGGAAGATAATGACGCTCCAGCGATCGCCGAGGAAGGTAGTGGTGAAGACCGAGGAGAAGATGAAGGAGAAGTCCTAGAAGACAGCGGATGGACTGTAGTCTTTCTCCCCGCATTCGAGACAGGCCGCGGCCCGGTAAGGAGTGGCGGAGAAGTTGGTGTCGCTTTCCGGGCTTGTATCCACTATGGCAATCCGGGCGTAGTGATCGGTCTAGTATCCGCATTCGGCGCATTCCTCACTTACCGGTTCTATATCGGCACCGTTCTCAAGTATCTCCTCTACCTCTGACTCGAACTCTCCGGAGAACTTTTCAAGGCTGATCGCCATATTAGCCAATAAGGTCGAT
>CAYQYU010000003.1:0-76376 GCA_964421955.1 uncultured archaeon
TCATTCAAACTGCCGACCCTAGTAGTGTCCGGGACATAATAATCGACTACCGCGGTGTCGTCGCCTCCAGTGATCTCTATACCGTGGACAACATTTGAAGCACCGCCCGGGTTGGAAGCATTACTGGACGATAGATCCTGAGAGTCAGTTCCTAGGCCCGAGGAGTCGACACATACCCAGTCGCTGCCATCCCACCGCAAAACATCACTACCACTACAACCAGACTGCGCCAGCTGCGTACGATTAACCGCCGCATCCGCAATATTGAGATTCCCAACAAGAATCTCCGAAGTCTGAAGAGAACCAGAAGAAGTTATACCCGTAACCGTCTCAGAAGAAGACGCACCACCCGAGAAGAAGTTAGTAGAAGCGGAATCCGAGTAAAGATTACCTATTGCCTCCAGATCGTTACCATCAAGGCTGATCGACCTGTTGGCTATGTTTCCGACAAGCAGGGTCCGGTTGAGGCTTTCAGTACCTGTATCCTCGGGGACTGTCTGGCAGACGTAGCTCCCGTTAGGGTAAACGCGTTTCACGACCTCGTTGCTTCCGGAGCAGGCGTTCGAGAAGAATCCTTCTATGTTGCTTCCTGTCAGGTTGAGGTCGACACCGCCCGACCAGTTGCCCTCGTTAAGAGTCTGCTGGAAATCCTCAGTCGTCGATGCCGCAGAAACAGGTGTACAAACGTAGCTTCCGTTGGGAAACACCTTCCTCACCATCTCATCAGTCGCACAAGCATCCGCAAAGAAGCTCTGTATCTGGTTGTTGTTCATGTTGAGAGGTCCCTGAGCCTGTATGCCACCCGAGGTGTTGACCTCGAACTCAAGGGTGTTCGAAGGGAAGTAGCGGAGGTTGTAGCTGGAGTTGAGGTCGAGCGCCGCTCCTGTAGTTACAAAGGCCGCGAGCAGGAGGGCCGCGATTATGGTTTTCGAGAAAAGCCTCATTCCTTCCCCGTTACTGACTTGCTCAGAACGGTTTAAACCGGTTTCCTGACTCATGAGCACCGATCACCTGCGCAAATTTTCTTATCGCCTATCATGGACTCACTGGCCTTCATAACTGGTCCTCCACCCTATCCTTTATCTCTGGCAACAGGTTCTCCGCGGTTTTTATTATCTGATCGGCCTCTTTCTGCGTTATTTCTTGGGCCTCATACCTGGACTCGTTCCTGAGCTTCCTGAATCTGTGAAGCTGGTTTATAGCTGATCGGCCGATCTCCATTCTCTCCTCCGCATACGAGATAGCCGCGACGTGATCGCTTGACTTAAAGCCTTCAGCAGCCATACCGGCTTCAACCATCTCTCTAATTGCCTCGTATACATTTTCCAGGACTTCAAAAGCGTTCGACTCTGTGAGCTCCCTATCCTTCTGGTTGTTGAACCTTCTTTCTGCGCGTTGAACCAAACTTCTGGCCCTCGCCTTGTCTATCTGTACTTCCTCGATTCTTCTTTCCTCCCTTAACTCCTCGAAATCATTCATACCTCTAGATATCCTCTCAAAACTATTCCGTTGGAAAGAGTTTCCAGAAAATTCTTCTTCACATCGTCCAGATCAACACTGTGCAAACTGATTTCTCTGCCCAGTTCTCCCTCGTATCTGCTGGTTTCTATATCCAGGTCACGACCATTCACAACCGCGATATCTATGTCGCTACCGGAGCTATCTTCACCTCTTGAATAACTTCCGAAGAGAACTATGGCCTCTGGAACTGCCTCTTCCTCCAGTCTCTCAATTAATCCGGTCTCCGCCAGCCTCCATAGATTAAAAGCCAGCTTGTAATCACGGAAAAGCGATGTTTCCGAAGCCCTTATACTCATCTTTACATCCCTCTCAGTTTCGACAATACCCCTTTCCTCCAGATCCTTCACAACCCTGGACACTGTGGATGGTGAAACACCCGTTTCCTCTGCAAGACCACGGACGTGGAACTCTTCACCAGGATTCAAGAATATCGTTTCAGCGATCAAACGCTTGTTTCTACTATCAAACATATGTTTCAATTTTGGAACAGAGTTTTTAAATTCTGGAGAGACCTGCCGAGAATCTTCCACCTCTGCTCCACCACATGCAGCAATCATGAGCACCGATCACCCAGACACATTCTTCCTGTCGCGTCAACCGTCTCCGTCTGGACCTCTCCCGCCACGTCAACGTTTCCACCCGTCGAAACCGTGTCGCCGCCTGAGTTGACAGTATTCACGCGATCAATATTGTTGTTCATCATGTCGATCGACTGGTTCGCCTCATTGCCCTCCGTCAAAGTAAGATTCAGGTCCTCAACATCCTGACCGGTATCAATCGTCGAAGTACACACATACGTACCATTAGGCAACACCTCCTTCACAGCCTCATCCGTACCACAAGCATCACCATAATAACCAGTAATCGAAGCATTCGAATCCACAAAATCAACACGAGAACCATGAACCGTTAGATTACCGGTGACGTTGACATCAAGTTTCTCAGTGCCGAGGTTGCCAAACGTGGCCTCATAACTGTTAGGTGCATTGGCGTAGGCACCTATTGCTATTGCTCCCTCAGAGGAAGCATCGGTGTTTCCTCCTAAACTTATAGCCCAGTTCTGTGTTGCATCGGCATTACTTCCCAAAGCTATTGAACCAAAGTTGGAAGTACTTGATAGCTGACCGATCGAAATCGAATCATCTCCATCCGCCTGACCGAAAACAGCGAAAGACTGTCCATTAGTAGATCCTGCATTAGTGCCGATTGCTACAGCATCATTCCCAGAAGTAGAAACCCCGTCTCCGATGGCAATCTGTTGAAATCCGGTCGTAGAAGTATCCACATCACCAATCCTAACTCCATCATTAAAATCGATCACGCTACTGCCATTCACAGTAATGTTATTATGATCAGTGAAACTGCCAGCATTCAGAGTAGACGCCAGATCCTCGGTACCTGTGTCCTCAGGGATTGTATCGCAGACATAGCTTCCGTTAGCATAAACACGCTTTACAACCTCATTCTGGCCGGAACACGTGTTGGCGAAGAAGTCGTTGATGTGGCCGGGACCGGTGATGTTGTTGCCTGCCATTATTATCGACTGGTTGGCGAGGTTGCCAACCGTAAGAGTCTCATTCAAACTGCCGACCCTAGTAGTGTCCGGGACATAATAATCGACTACCGCGGTGTCGTCGCCTCCAGTGATCTCTATACCGTGGACAACATTTGAAGCACCGCCCGGGTTGGAAGCATTACTGGACGATAGATCCTGAGAGTCAGTTCCTAGGCCCGAGGAGTCGACACATACCCAGTCGCTGCCATCCCACCGCAAAACATCACTACCACTACAACCAGACTGCGCCAGCTGCGTACGATTAACCGCCGCATCCGCAATATTGAGATTCCCAACAAGAATCTCCGAAGTCTGAAGAGAACCAGAAGAAGTTATACCCGTAACCGTCTCAGAAGAAGACGCACCACCCGAGAAGAAGTTAGTAGAAGCGGAATCCGAGTAAAGATTACCTATTGCCTCCAGATCGTTACCATCAAGGCTGATCGACCTGTTGGCTATGTTTCCGACAAGCAGGGTCCGGTTGAGGCTTTCAGTACCTGTATCCTCGGGGACTGTCTGGCAGACGTAGCTCCCGTTAGGGTAAACGCGTTTCACGACCTCGTTGCTTCCGGAGCAGGCGTTCGAGAAGAAACCTGTAATATTTCCGACATCCTCGATGTCGTTGCCAGCAAGAACAATCGACTGGTTGGCGAGGTTGCCAACCGTAAGAGTCTCATTCAAACTGCCGACCCTGGTGGTATCCGGAACATAGTAGTCCTTGATCGCCGCATCAGTGGTAGTATCCGAAATATCGATCAGCTGCGTCACACTCGAAGCACCCGACGGAGTAGTACCGTTATCCTCGCCCAGGGTCTGGATCTCGTTGCTGGAGGAAGGATCAGAAGCGTTCAGCCAGCCCGAATCATAGATTATACCTTCTCCCGCGACACTCGAATCAAGTTCACCGCCCGAACGGGTGACCGCGTTCGAGTTTATCTGCGCATTGTTCACGATATCAGTTCCCTCCAGGTTGCCGATATCGAGAATGTTGTGGCCCGCCATGCTTATCGACTGGTTGGAAATATTGCCCGCAGTAAGAGTCTGGTTCAGATTTTCAACTCCTGCGTCCTCCGGAATGGTTTCACACACATAGCTTCCGTTCTTGTAGATGCGTTTTACGACTTCGTTTGCACCGGAGCATTTGTTAGAGAAGAAGCCGGTGATGTTGCCCACATCCTCGATGTCGTTGCCAGCAAGAACGATCGACTGGTTCGCCAGGTTGCCCGCAGTAAGAGTTTCATTCAAACTGCCGACCCTAGTAGTGTCCGGGACATAATAATCGACTACCGCGGTGTCGTCGCCTCCAGTGATCTCTATACCGTGGACAACATTTGAAGCACCGCCCGGGTTGGAAGCATTACTGGACGATAGATCCTGAGAGTCAGTTCCTAGGCCCGAGGAGTCGACACATACCCAGTCGCTGCCATCCCACCGCAAAACATCACTACCACTACAACCAGACTGCGCCAGCTGCGTACGATTAACCGCCGCATCCGCAATATTGAGATTCCCAACAAGAATCTCCGAAGTCTGAAGAGAACCAGAAGAAGTTATACCCGTAACCGTCTCAGAAGAAGACGCACCACCCGAGAAGAAGTTAGTAGAAGCGGAATCCGAGTAAAGATTACCTATTGCCTCCAGATCGTTACCATCAAGGCTGATCGACCTGTTGGCTATGTTTCCGACAAGCAGGGTCCGGTTGAGGCTTTCAGTACCTGTATCCTCGGGGACTGTCTGGCAGACGTAGCTCCCGTTAGGGTAAACGCGTTTCACGACCTCGTTGCTTCCGGAGCAGGCGTTCGAGAAGAATCCTTCTATGTTGCTTCCTGTCAGGTTGAGGTCGACACCGCCCGACCAGTTGCCCTCGTTAAGAGTCTGCTGGAAATCCTCAGTCGTCGATGCCGCAGAAACAGGTGTACAAACGTAGCTTCCGTTGGGAAACACCTTCCTCACCATCTCATCAGTCGCACAAGCATCCGCAAAGAAGTTCTCTATGTTGTTATTGTCATTCAGGTCGAGATCCGAGTTGACCACTTCCCAGCGGACCGCGTTGGAGTTCCAGATAAGTGTTTTTACACCGGTAGAGTCCCTGAACGTTATGTTTCCATCCGTATCGTTCGCGATTATTGACCCGGTCTCGATCTGTGTCGCGTTAGTGAGATTCTTGCCGCCGAAATCGATGTTTTCATCCGGCGGATAGAGCTCCGAGAAAGGGTGGTGCTGTGCCGCCTGCGCACCAACAAATCCCAGAAGCAGCAGACCCGCCAGCGATACCAGAATGGATTTTTGCAGCACTTATACCTCCTAAATATATTGGGTGGATCGGCCAAATATAAAACCAAGTTTTTATTACAGCAAAGTCACTTCTTGAGTATGCGCCGGAAAACCATTCTTGTCCTCCTGCTTCTTCTACTGTCAACCAGTGTTTCCGGCCTTGAGGCGTCGATAAAAAACAGTTGCGGACCGCAGGAGGAACCCTTAATCTCGATGTACAGCCTTAACAACAGCCACGCCGCTACTCCAGGACACTTCCAGTACCAGGTATGTGTGGAGGGTGAGCGGGACTTTAACATAAGAGACGAGTGCGGGCCAGAAGAGGTCAGGGTGTTCTCCCTGTTCTCGGAAAACAACTCACACATCAGCATGTACTCCAGCTACACCTACGAGGTATGCTCCAAGGATACTAGAGGCGCGGTAAGAAGCAGCTGCTTCAGTAACGAGACCGCGGCCTTCTCCGTCCACAGCGACAACAACAGTCACGTGGGAGAGGTCGGCTACTACGGCGACAACCTCTGCCTGTTCAAGCAGCCGCCGAAGAACATCACGCTCTCGATCTCCGGCCTCTCCGGCAACTTCCAGGCCGACGACGATCCTATCGCTCAGGGCAACAACCTCAGACTAGCAGAATATCCCTACATCGTCGCGGAGAACTCGGGTAAAGTCCGCGGTATAGTGAGCTATACCGAGTTCGTGGAGCTTTCGCGCTCTAGTTCCGACAAAATATCGGTCACGCAGACCGGGCCGACATTCCTCGTGCCGTTCACGGAAGGCGATCACCAGGTGATAGAGGACCGGCAGGAACTTGTCATAAACACCAGGTTCTTCAACGTCCTGAACCCCAGCTTCGGGTTCAACATTCCGGAACAGCCGCAGGTAAGAGTTGCGCTCAAGCCGGACCAGGACGTCGAGGGCTTCACAGGGACCCTGAGAAACAGTATCGAGATAGCCGTGCAGAACAGGGGGCTCAAGAATGGTACCCTGACAATCAGGATAGAGCCTCCATAGAGCCAGTTACTGGTTGACCTGGAACTGGCATCCTGTGAACTGTCCGATCTGCTGGAGGTTGTTGATTCCCTGGAGAGTCGAGCCGTTGTAGTAGAAAGCCGGCACAGCCTGGATGCCCCGGTCGGCCGCTTCCTGCAGGTTATCCGGGCTGTTGACGTCTTTGTAGGTTGGCACGTACTGGACGCCTCCAAGAACCTGGATCTGCTGGACGGTTGGCGCCTGGGTCGCGTTGCCGTACATCACGACGTTCTTGTCCTGGAGGCACTGTGAGAACTCCTCCTGCGCATCAATGACATTATTGACCTGCTCGATATCTGTCAGAGCGGTTGTCATCATCCTTCCATTTTTGGTCACAAAGTAGGTCTGTAGCTGGTTGTTGTTATCGGATACATCTACACGATATAGGCCGTCCTGCTCCTCTACACGGACAAGTTCAACCTGCTGGCCCGTCCTCTCAAGCGTCGAGACAACCTTCTCTCCCGCCTGCTGGGATGAAACATTATCCATGTTTGTTCCGAGGTATGCCGCTGCGCCACCGATTAAAAGGCCAGCGACGAGGATTAGAACCATCATAAGATTTCCAGAGCCGAACAGGTCTTCCATGTTCATGTAACCGATTTTCTACTTTCACGCTTTTAACTGCTTTCCTGCCCCCGAGATACTCCCGAATTTCGGGACGGGCGTATCCACATTTAATAACCGAGACAGCCCCAGTATTACTACATGAGAAAGCTGTTCCTCGGGTTTCTGGTGCTGTTTCTGGTAGGCAACGCGGCCGGGCAGAACGGCACAGATGTCAAGAACGTCAGCCTCAGCCTGGAGTTCAACCTGTCCTCCTCCGACCAGGTCTACTTCGACGGAGAAGAGGTTTCAACAGGCGAATTTAGCTCCGCAGACTTCCCTTACATCGTGTCCCAGGGTGGCGGGTACGTGTCCGGAATTGTCGCCGACACGTTCATCCGCGCAGAGAGAAGTCTGAATGAGGAGAACCGGATCACGCTCCAGCGCGAGCCAGGGAAATCTTCATTTCTCGTACCTTTAACCTCGGGCAGCCAGTTCCAGGTGGAACGCCGCGAGGAACTCATTGTCTCAAATCAGTTTTTGAACCAGCTGATGCCCAGCTTCGGCTTCTTCATGCCAGAGGAGGCGACCGTCAAAACCGCTCTCGACCCAAACGTTACGATCAACTCCGACCTCGATCTGGACCGGGGCACATACACGCTCGAGATCAGGAAGACTGGTGAAAACAGGGTCCAGATAACAGAGAAAGAGGAGTGAAAATGATGCTCAAACGGAAAGGTCAAGCCGTTAACATCGACTGGTCGATAGGGCTCGCACTGTTCCTCACCGCGATAGTAGGCGGGGTCCTGATAACAGTCAACGGCGACACCGGCGCGATAAGGGTCTCAGAGGCCGACCAGAAAGCATTTCTAATCCAGCAGGAACTCCGGGAAGAGACCTTCCGGGAGGGGAGAACGGCGCCCTTGATAGTCGACACACCAGTCAATCTCTCGGCCTCGATACCCTTGGACAGGAGTTACCTGTTTTCCGGTAACGCGTATCCCGGATCCGGCGCGATGGATGTTCCCGCCGAGATCAATATATCCGGCGATCGGGTTGTAACAGTTACTGGACTCGCGAACGCGTCGTTCGAAAACTCTTCCCACCAAGTCAGCTACTTCTTCTCGAATACTTCGAACCTCAGCTACTCCAACGATATAGACACCGGCGCGTGGCTGAACAACTCCCGGATACAGCTCAAACCCGGGAATAACGGCCTGGATTCCATGAGGATCGACGACCAGGAAATACTCAATGAAACCGCGGATCTCGACGGGAGCGACTTCTCGACCCAGGAAGGAGAACTCCACTCTTCCTCGCTTGACGGCGACCTGAAGATCTACAACGGCTCCCGGGAAATCATACTCGAGGACGCCGGGGAAACAACCTTCTACCTCGGAAACCTGTCGACGCTCTACTGGTACAGCGACAACTCAACCACAGGTCTTGCCGGGACAGGAAACTTCAGGAGCGGGGATACAAAAGGATTCACGGTCGCGAGCGACTACGGCGCGACCTTCATCGGCGACATGGAGGCGAACGTTTCAAAACCAAGCAGCTCGACCGTGAAAGCTGAGATAAACTCTTCTCGATTGAGAATATTCCTCCACGACTCGAACTACACCGCGGGAAGAAAACGCGCACTCATCTTCGACCAGGGAGACATCTTCTTCGGCGTTGAAAAGAAGATAGAGGGCGCCTCGAAACAGAAGATAGAGCAACTCGAAAACCTGAGCCAGCGGGAGTTCGAGGACCGGCTCAGCATCGGCGACTTCGGCTACAACATAACCTTCGGGTCCCTCAAAAACGGGACCGCCATCCCCCTCGAGAACGTCGTGGTCTCGGACTCTCCGGCAGAGATGCTGGGACGCTACGGAAACTACAGCAGAATCGAGAGCAGGGTGTCCATATGGAACTGATCGCTGGAAGGAAGGGATTCGTGTACACGCTGGAGGCCGTGATCGCCGCGACCCTTTTCATCGGAATAGTTCTCGTGGTCATACCAGGGATACAGAACGACAGGCCTCCCCGAACAGTCCAGGCCACGATCCACACAGGGCTCGGGTCGCTCGACAAGACCTACGGGCTCGAAAACAGGACACCCACGGAGATAGAGAACGCCCTGGGCGAATTCGTGCCACCGGGATACGACCATTCCGTCAGGCTGGCGAAGACAAACACCGAGACCCGGAAGGTTACAGCACCAGCGACATACAGTCTCGATAAAAGCGGGGATCACTTCGAGGTGCAGCTCTGGATCCAGAGCGCCAGCAATCTCGACGTCAAGTTCAACGGCGAGAAACTGCTTGAGAACTACTCCACCTCCGGGTACCAGGCATTCGAAGTTTCCACCGGAACGGGCGAACTCAACTTTACAGGAACTGGAAAAGCAGTCTTTGACTTTGACGCGTACTCCTACACCAGCGGGATTCCCGACAGGAAAAACGTGATATCGGTCAACTACCTCACTGGCGAAACGGAGGTGCAGACATTCCTGTGGTCCGAATGAGATCCGGCAAAGGCCAGGCATTCGTCATAGGCTCGTTGATCTTCAGCACCCTGCTGATCCTGCTCTTCCTGGCAACGGGACCCTCGATACTGGGCTCGAAGACCAATGCCAACAAGTTCTTCAGCCAGACCCTGGAAGAATCCACAGACATCATGAACGACGCGATGAGAGATAACCGGTCGATAGGCCATACAAAGCGGAGAATGTACAGTTACAACCAATTCCTCGAAAGGAAGTCAAAGGAGAAGGGGATAAAATACCGGAGCTACGATCTCATAGTCCTGCCCGGAAAAGGCGACGCAGCATTCATCAACTACTACAAGCACGAACTCGACGCAAAACTCTGGATAGACGGCAGCTGGACCAATATCACAGTCTCACCAGAGCAGAGCTTCGAGACCAGTTTCCCGACAGGGAAAGTGAGTATAAAGTTGATCGTACAGGGAGAAGGCAGCCACAGTTTTGACGCGGTGTCGCCCCGGCTGGTAAAACATTCGATAATGGAGTCCGAAGACGAGAACTGGGAGAACACGCTTCTAGGGTAACCATTTAAGCCCGGAAGAGGAAATTTTTACACGATGCGCAAGGGAGTCTCTGAGATCGCAACAGCCGCCCTCTACGTCGGGATAACCATTTCTGCGATATCGATCGCTCTATCCGCAGGGCTGCCGGCGCTCGAAAACATGAGAGATGCCGCCGCGATCAGGAAAGCACAGACATTCATGCAGGACCTAGATGCAAACGTCCAGGAAATTGTGGCCGAAGGGGAGGGCTCCACGAGAACCGTTGAGGTAAGCTTCGACCGCGGAGAGGTGTACTTTGACAACGAGACAGAGTCTCTGATTTATGAGCTCGACACCGGCTCACAGGTCATATCACCCCAGTCATCCAGCCGCTCAGGAAATGTAGTTCTAAGCTCCAACGCCGGAGTCACAGTTGAGAACACGAGCGTGGGCGGCGTCGACTGCTACATGATGAGAAACCAGCACATAGAGGTATGCATAAAAGAGATCGGTGGACCGGAAAACTACCAGCCTATCAACACCACCTCGGTGGTGGAGGCCTACAACTTTACGGACCCGGACCCCGACAGGGAGTTTGGCGGCACCATGCGGATCAAGCTGAACGGCCTTGACACTACATCCTGGGGGCAGGGCTACACTGAACCGGAGGCCTACGGAGACTACCTCGGGACCGGTCGAGTGAAGGCCACTGTATCCTCCGATTTCGGTTACACCTACGACGTCATATTCGCACTTCCAACCGGCTCGGACTTCCTGAGAATCGACGTCAAGAACTTCCGATAAAGAACTCTATTTTGTAATACAAAACAGATATTTACCCAGATATGATAGATTTTGTATTACAATTCCGTGTTCTGGTGTAGATTATTAAGTTTTCAACAAGTGAGCAATCCTATGTATTCGGAAGATATCCAGGAAGAGCTGGAAAAGAAAGACATTGATATTGGAGACCTCGTTAAGGTTTCTAGGTACGAGGGACGCCTGATGCCAAAGCCGGAGTCAGGCGACCTCGAATCAATAGTTCTAAAACTAGACAACGGCTACAACATAGGCGTCAAAGGCGACATAGAGCTTGTCGAGAAACGTGAAGAAACAGAAGTAGAGAAAACGGAAGTGGAACACCAGGAAGGAAATCCCGACATCCTTCTCCTTCACACAGGAGGAACCATAGCCTCCCGTGTCTCTTACGAAGAGGGTGGTGTAGAACCTGCTTTCGATCCTGAAGACATAGTCGAAATGTATCCTGGAGTTGCTGAAGAAGTCAACATACACTCACAGGTAATACGGAAGATGTACTCCGGGGACGCAGAGCCAGAGCACTGGCAGGAAATCGCGGAGAAGATCGATGAGGAGAAGAGCGACTATGACGGTATAATCGTGGGTCACGGAACCGACACGATGGAGTACACCGGTTCCGCACTTACTCTTATGCTAAAAGGTATCGACATCGGTGTAATGCTGGTAGGATCACAGCGCTCCTCGGACCGCCCGAGCAGCGACGCCTCGATGAACCTCTACTGTGCCATAAAGTTCCTGAAAGATACCGACTTCCAAGGCATCGGAATCTGCATGCACAAATCAACGAACGACAATGAATGTGTTATACTTCCTGGCGCCAAATCCAGGAAGATGCATACCTCGAGAAGAGATGCTTTCCAAGCCATAAACACCGATCCACTTGGAACTGTGAACTACCAGACCGGGGAGATAGAACAGAACTTCGAACTTCAGAGAGAAGAATACGAAAAGCGGACGGAGCTGGAGACAAATGTCGGCTTCCTGAAAACAAGGCCAGGAATAGAACCAGAAGAGATCGAGTTCATGATAGAACAGGACTACGACGGCGTCATTCTAGAAGGAACCGGGCTAGGCCATATGCCTGTCAACAGCTTTGACGAGTACACAGAACACCATGAAGAGATACTGGAAAAACTTGAGGAACTTGCGGATAATTCCCTGACTGTGATGAGTTCAAAGTGTCTCAACGGCCGGATCGATATGGATATCTACCAGTACGGACTCAAGATCCAGGAGGCAGGAGTAATCAGCGCGAAAGATATGCATCCAGAACTCGCATACGTAAAACTGATGTGGAGCCTCGGCCAGGCAGAGGATCGGGAAGAGGCTGAAAAGCTCTTCCAGGAAAACTTTAACGGAGAGATAGAGGAAAGAACGCTCTACAGGGAACAATGACTTCACAGGACTACCTGGACGCGGTTCTCCACAGCCATAAATACGAGGAAGAAGGCCTCAAGTACTATACCGGAACTGGGTCAGAAGACCCTATCGAGCTTCTCAGAGAGTATGCAAGAGACCTTGACCTGGAAATCCCCTCAGAACTTGAAGAAGACGCAGAAGTAAGACAGAGGATACGCCAGCAGAACGATAAAGGCTTCCAGTACTTCACGGAAGCCCTTGACTTCATAGCAATGGAAACTCTACTGGAGGACGACGAATTATGACTGAGATATACGGCGTAACCGGTATGCCTCTATCAGGTAAAACCACCGTAGCAGAGAAGATGGAGGACCTGGGATTCACTGTCCTCGACATGGGAGACGTCGTGAGGATCGAGATGGAGAAAAGAGGGATTCCAGCCGGAAACGAGGGCAATTTTGTGAACATGATGAGAGACGAGCACGGCATGGACGCGATCGCACAGCTCTCCACGCCGTATCTAGAGGAGATCATAGACGAGAAAGAAAAGATCGTTATAACCGGGATGAGGAGCTGGGACGAGAAACAGAAGTTTGAAGATGAGACAGGGGAGGAAATAGAAGTTATCGCGGTCTGGAGCTCCAAGGAGACCAGGAAAGAAAGACGTAAAGAAAGGCAGAGAGAGGAGGACGTCAAGGGACAGGACTTCCGAGAGCGGGATCTCCGGGAGATAGAAAACGGTGTCGCGAAGCTGCTCGCACTGTCTGACCACATGATTGAAAACGATGGCGTATCCATCGAGGAACTACGGCAAGAGGTGGAAGAAGTTGTGGGGTAATAGATTCCGCGGTTACACCTTCGAGAACCCTGAAGCCGTTATAGAGGAACTACCCTACCAGACGGTCGAGAACGGTTCCCTGGATTTCGGGGTCAGGACGGGCAAAAACGGCCAGGAACTCTGGAACAAGATATACTCGGTGCTTGAAGAACGGCTGAACCTGGAACTAACCCCTTCCCCGAGAAACGCGGACTTGGTATATGATAAAGATGCAGAGGAAATTTATGCCCTGACACCGGATGCTATCGACGATCTCGAGGATATGGAATACACTGAGAAAGAGTTTATCTAGAGGATCTACGACGATGGAATACGAAGAACTCGGCTTCAAGTGTGGTATAGAAATCCACCAGCAGCTCGCAACTGATGAAAAACTCTTCTGTAGCTGCCCTGTAGAAATGGAAGACGAAGTGCCCGATGCAAAAGTTGAGCGTTACCTGAAGGCGGTCGCCGGCGAGACCGGGGAGAAGGATCTTGCCGCCCGTATCGAGGACGTGAAATCCCGGAAGTTCGTCTACAATTATTACAACAGGAACAACTGCCTGGTAGAACTCGACGAGGAGCCGCCGCACCCTCTTAACCCAGAGGCACTGAACACCGCATTAACGTTCGCAAGGATAGTTGACGCAGACATACCAGACGAGATACAGGTGATGAGGAAACTCGTGGTCGATGGCTCCAACACCTCGGGTTTCCAGCGTACTGCGATGATCGGGCTCAACGGAGAAATCGAGACGGAGACCGGTGAGGTAGAGATAGAGGACATAGAGCTGGAAGAAGAATCCGCCGGCATACATGCACGGGAAAAAGATCAGGCGATCTACGATCTCAACCGGCTAGGAATCCCTCTCGTGGAGGTCGGAACCGATGCATCGATAAAGAACCCGGAGCACGCCAAAGAAGTCGCGACCGAGATAGGGATGCTTTTACGGTCGACAAATAAGGCAAGAAGAGGTCTCGGAACCATAAGACAGGACGTCAACGTCTCCATAGCAGAAGGCTCGCGCGTCGAAATCAAGGGCTTCCAGGACGTCGAGAATATCGACAGATTGATCGAACTTGAGGTCGAGAGGCAGAAGAATCTTGTTGACCTCGGGGAGGAACTGGGCGACACGGATGTCGAGACCAGTGAGGTTACCGGCATCTTTGAAGGCTCGGAAAACGATATTATCTCGACCGTTCTTGAGAACAATGGTGCGGTCTACGCCGTGAAACTGCCCGGGCTCGCTGGACGGATGAAGGAGAACATATCGGGCGACAGATATCTCGCACTTGAACTTGTCGACTACGCCAAGAGCCGCGGACTGAAGGGAATGATCCACACTGACGAGGAAATAGAGAACTACGGGCTAGTGGACGAGTTTGAAGAACTGGGAGAAGATATGGTAAGGGAAGATGAAGACGTGCTCGCGATACTCGCAGGACCCCAGGAACAGGCCCAGGAAGCCGCGGAGGCTGTAAAGCAGCGGGCCGAGATGATCTACCTGGGCGAGGTACCTGAGGAGACCCGGAACGCGGAGCAGGACTTCACAACCTCCTACTCCCGGCCGCTACCCGGTGCAGCAAGAATGTACCCCGAGACGGATATTCCCCCGATCACTGTTAGCAAGGAAGATATTGAGGAAATCGATGAGAATCTTCCCGAGACCCTGGAGGAGCGAAGGGAAAAGTACGCCGACGAAATCGGAGATGAACTCGCGTCACAGATAGTTTCGAGCCCTCTACTGACGCTTTTCGAGGATTTCAAAGATCACGTGGAGCCAAGGCTTGCCGCGAACATATTCACCAACATATACGCAGGCCTGGAAGCAGAAAATGTCCCCGTGGAGAACCTGGAGAGGCCGCACTTTGAAGCCCTGTTTAGCTCGCTAGAGTCAGGCGATGCGGAGAAAGGAGATGTTGAAAAACTGCTCGAGTCGCTCGCCGAACGCAGCAAAGAGGATTCTGAAGAAGTTGTTGAGGATGTTCTCGCTGGGAAATCCTCGGAGGAAGAGATCAGGGAAGCAGTAAAGGAAGTACTGGAAGAAAAGTCAGAGATGGTTGAGGAACAGGGAATGCACGCCCAGGGCGCGTTGATGGGTGTGGTGATGCAGCACGTCGAGGCATCGGGCGACACAGTTTCCCGGATTCTGCGAGATGAACTGGAGAACAGGCTAGGATAATAACTTTTTCTGGATGAAAGTTCGAGCATGACACTAGGTGGACCTACTTACAGATCATTCGAAGAGATTTACAGAACCATTGAGGAGATAGGTAGTGGAGACGTTGAAACAGTGGGCCACCGCGTAGACGGGGCAGAGTTAATAGAAGAACCCGAAAAAGCAAACGCAAGCGAGTATAAATGGATTAGAATGGAAACCGAACTGACGAGAGTCGAGTACTGGCCCGAATATGAGAAAATTCATGTAAATTACAGGGATGACGTAGGTTACAGAGCCGAGAACGAGAGCTCAGACCCCGCATCCGAAACTTTCAAGCACCTCATACCATCCAGAATATTCGACTGAAGGCGTAACAACTCTTTTTGTAACCGCATCGATTGGTTTTTATAATTTAACTTCGATTCTTTCGGTGTTTCTAGAGGTGAACAAAACATGGCAGGACTAGGAGGACAACCTGTATTCATAATGTCGGAAGACGCTACACGGCAAACCGGTGAAGACGCTCAGGAGAATAATATCGCTGCCTGTAAAACGGTCGCGAAGGCGGTAAGGACCACGCTCGGTCCCAAAGGTATGGACAAGATGATGGTTGACTCTGTCGGCGACATAGTCGTAACAAACGACGGGGTCACGATTCTCGAGGAAATGGATCTTGAACATCCAGCGGCCAAGATGATGGTCGAAGTCGCACAGACCCAGGAAGAGGAGGTCGGCGACGGAACCACGACCGCAGTAGTGCTCGCGGGAGAACTTCTGAAGCAGGCGGAGAACCTGCTCGACCAGGAGATCCACCCTACAATAATTACACAGGGCTTCAGAATGGCGCGACAGAGATCGACTGAAGTTCTTGAAGACATTGCGGAAGAAGTAGAGCTTGACGATGAAGATACGCTGGAAAAGGTGGCGATGACGGCGATGACCGGAAAAAGCGCGGAGGCAGCCCGCGATTACCTGGCCGAAATCGCGGTTGACGCGGTAACTGCAGTCGCAGAAAAGGGAGACTCGGGACTTGTCATCAACCGCGACATGATCAAGGTCGAGAAGAACCAGGGCGGTTCAGCAGAAGAAACCGAGCTCGTACAGGGCGTAATCCTAGACAAGGAAAAAGTACATAGCGGGATGCCCGACAAGATAGAAGACGCGAAGGTCGCAGTCATCAGTTCGCCGATCGAGGTGAAGGAGACAGAGACTGATGCTGAAATAAACATAAGCGACCCCGCACAGATGAAGAATTTCGTCGAGCAGGAGGAAGCCCAGCTCAAGGAGATGGTCGAGGCCATCAACGACGCGGGCGCTAACGTGGTCTTCTGCCAGAAAGGCATCGACGATATTGCACAGCACTACCTCGCCAAGAAGGGAATCTTCGCCGTGAGAAGAGTCTCTTCCAGCGACGTCGAGAAGCTGGCGAAGGCAACAGGAGCCTCGATCGTGACCTCGGTCGACGACATAGAGGCCAGCGATCTCGGAGAAGCAGGAACAGTCGGGCAGAAGAGAGTCGGTGGAAATGCGATGACCTTTGTCCAGGACTGTCCCGAGGCGAAGTCCGTCTCGATACTTATCAGAGGCGGAACCGAACACGTGGTGGACGAGATCGAGCGTGCTATGGAAGACGCTCTTGGAAGCGTTGCAAGCGCTCTCAAAAACGGTCGCATCGTCGGAGGTGGTGGCGCGACGGAAGTCGAGCTCGCCCGCGAACTCCGGGATCACGCGGACTCTGTCGGTGGAAGAGAACAGCTCGCGATAAATGCTTTTGCGGACGCTCTCGAGGTCCTTCCAAGAACGCTTGCGGAGAACGCCGGCTTCGATCCGATAGACACGCTGGTCGAACTGAGGAACAAACACGAGTCCGGCGCGAAATGGGCCGGAATCGACGTAACCTCTGGCAAGTCAGAGGCGCTGTTCGAGAAAGGTGTCGTAGAGCCGAAGCAGACCAAGACCCAGGCCGTCCAGTCCGCGAGCGAGGCCGCGGAAATGATCCTCCGGATCGACGACGTGATAAGCGCGTCAGGAATGGGTGGAGGAGACGACGCAGGAGGCGGACCTCCCGCGGGCGGAATGCCTGGTGGAGGAGGCATGCCCGGCGGTATGCCAGGCGGGATGATGTAAACGCCTGCTGAACACAGGAACTCTAAGTTCCTGTTCGAGCAGACATCAGAGAGGAAGTCTGCGGCGCGCGTCAAGCCGTTCATGGAACGGCTTTCAACATTTCTACCTTTTTCTATTTCTTAGACAGTTCCAAAAGAGTTCGGCTCTAACACACTTTGTATGGCTAATGATATCTCAAGCCTTTGGGAACTCTTTCACGATAGAATGTGGCTCATAATTATCTCTTCTTTTTGGTCAGGTTACTCCACCCTTTTCGTTTTAAGAAACGACTTCCTAACTAGCGAATTAGGATATATAGACAAGATATCGGTTAGTATAGGCCCCGGACTAATTATCACCTTAATGACTTTCGCCGGAATTATGTTCCTACAGAAAGTCTGGTCTGGAGAACTCAACAAAGACAGAGCAGCAGAAAAAACATTCGAAATAATCGTGAGCTACGGCTCCGTCATTATTACCTTCAAGCTACTTGGAGTTCTCTAATAAAAAGCCGGCTGGAGCCTTTTGGCGGAACGCCGAGCCTGATGATCGAACTTTCAGAAGTTCGAACCACTCCTTATAAATACCGGGATTGGGAATTTCTTGGTGTATACGAGGTATATGCTATGGCTGACGATGAAGTGGATCTAGGCGACGAAACAGACGATTACGAGGTTGTCCCTATCGGGCCTATTCGAAGGCTGGAAAAGAGAATGGATAATATCGAGACAAAGGCCACGAACAGCGGCACCGATCACGAGGTAATCAGGGACGTTATCGACATCATGAAGTCGAACCAGAAGATTGTCAACGATATGACCGAGTCGACCCACGAGCTCAAGAACGAGGTCGAGGACCTTACATACAAGATGGACGAGGTCGTCGACAACATGAACGAGTTCATGGATCTGCTGAAGGAAGCATCAGAGATGGATATGGAGGGAGAGATGGTCGGTGATATCCAGTCCCGTGTCGCGAACGCGATCGGCGACAGAATGGACGAGGTCGTCAAGGATCTGCAGGAATCAAACCAGCAGGTCGTGGACTCGCTGGAAGGCATAAACGAGAGTATCAGGCGTTCATACGCGGCACAGCAGAACCAGAGCCGCAGATCCGGAGGTCAGGGAGGAAGTAGGAACTCCGGGAGAGGGATGACCGACAGATCCCGCCAGTCCGGACAGGAATCTCAGGGCCGTTCCCGGCAGCAAGGACAGGAACAGCAACAGGCACAGCAGGGAGGAGGTAGTGACGAGAGGATGAGAAAACTCCGGAAACGGTTTAATAACGAAACAAATGAAGAGTCGTGATCCAGCCCAATATTTCTAGAAAAGGGATTACTCCCGTAGTTGCAACTGTACTGCTTATCACTATCAGCGTTGCAGCCACTGCTTCTGCCTACACATTCATAACCAAGACACAGAAACAGGTCGGGGAATCATTCGAGCAGGACCTTAACCAGGAAGAGAGAAGGATGCAGTCGGATATCAATATCGAGTATGCTTACAACAGTACAGGAAGATTCGTGTTCATGAACGTAAGGAATACCGGTTCTGTAACGCTTCCCGTGAACAAGAGCGGAAGAAAGTATCTCACCCTTTACGCGGATGGTAGACCTGTAAGTTCCAGCGCCGGCGACAACGGCCAGGGATGGAAATACGCGGACCCCTCGCATGACATCTCAAATGAAGATCATCTCGATCCTGAAGAACTTCTCACCATCAATACAACCGTTAGATTCCCCTCATCCGGCAACAGCAAATCATTCAAACTTGTAGGCTCTTACGACACCTCAGACTCCCACGTTTGCTATAACTCGGGAACAGCGTCTTGCTAAGTTAAGTTATTTAAGTAAGGTGAAGAAAAACAACTCCAGAGGATTGGAATACATGAGAAAAGGTATCACACCTGTGATAGCAATTGTCCTGCTACTACTGATCACAGTAGGAGCTGTAGGAGTTGTCTGGACACAGTTCCAGAGCCTTACAGGCAACCCCGAGGATGATTTCAGTCAACAGCAACAGGTCAGGAACACTGAACTATCTTTTAGTTCAGTCTACAACAACGACACCTCGCAGACTGCTCCAGTAGGTGACTCGATCAACATCACGATCAGGAACACCGGTAGCGTGGCGATCAACGTAACCGAGGACCTGGAAATCTCGTTCGTTCCACAGGATTCGGACAGCGGACTGGCATTCAACGTCTATCCAGACACAGTTCAGGCCAGCTCAGACTGCTTCAACCCTCATGGCGGAGACGAGCAGATCGAGCCCAGTGAGTCCTACACCTGCAAGACAGGAATAGCATGGCCACAGCCTACCGAAAACGTAGGAATCGTTGTATCGATGCAGGGTGAAGATAAGTCTTGGTCCTACTCCTGTTCGCCTACGACCAGTAGCAGTGTAACCTGCTAAAACTTCCCACATTTCTTTCCACTTATTTTATATTCTACTAGATAGCTTTGTCTCTATATGGAAGGACAGACGCAGGCACTCACAGCGGTCCTTATAACTTCAGTCACGGTGGGTGCGGTTGCGACTGCCTACATATGGGGAACACCGCTGCTTGAAAAGAGACAGAGCAAGGCAGAACTACAGCAAGTTGAGGATGATGTTCTTAATCTCAGGGAAGAGATAGCATCAGTCAGCAGGAGTGGACCCCAGTCAACATCCCAGGTGGATCTAGAGGTACCCCGGGGAAGAGTAGAGGTTAATGGGCAGAACAACTACATTGAGGTACATACGCAGGCTCAGCGACCACCCTATCCCTCCGGGACATGGACACTTATCCAGGGTAAGAACCCCAGGAACCTTAGCATAGGCTCCGGAAGCTACGGCATAGAGGGAGAGGACCTTCCCGGCGTTGTCGCAGTCAGGGCCGCTTCAGGCTCAAGTTCCACAGTTGTCACGTACAGGATAGAATTCAGGAACCTCTACACCGATACCCCCACAGGAGCTGAACTCAGGAAAGTTAAGCTGAGGTCTGCAGGAAGACAGACTGCAACCGAGGAAGCCAACCTTCTCATATCAAACATGGGCACGGAAGAAGACAGTATACAGGTCGAAACAGGAGAGACACTTCCACGGACGAAAACGATCGTAGAGATAGATCTGCAGTGATTCACAGATGAAAGGTCAGTACCTGGCGGTCGAGAGCGTTATGACGTTTGGAATGGGCCTGGTAGTTGCAATAGGCACAATATCCGCTTTCTCAGGTTACAAGGGCGAGATGATGGAAACCGCCAGACAGCAGCAGGTAAACGCCATAGAGTCCGAGGTATCAGCCGCTGTCCACGCACTTAGACCGGCGGAATCAGGCAACAAACAGGTCGATTTACCCGAAACCCTGGGTGGAAGCGACTACGAGATAGCGCTGAACGGGGGAGTAAAGATATTCGTGAACAACCAGGAATACTTTACAGAACTCTCTGATCTCGAATCCACCTACGACTTCCAGGGCTCAGCAAGCGGGGGATCAGTAAAAGTATACAAAAGGGGAAACCAATATACTTTAAGGGCAAACTAATGAGTCTGAACTTCAACAACCTCATAGAAAACCTCAAGAAGGCGAAGCACCCGGAATGGTATGAAGAGGAAGAACAGGAAGAAGAGCACGACATGACAGGTGTCGAGCTGCCTGCACCGGGCAGTTTCAACCCGGAGATGGTCGAGGAAAGCGAAGAAGGAGAGAAACTTACCAATGTTGATGTGTCGTACCCTCTTGTCCCGAAAGATCCAGAACCCGGAGAAATAGTTTACGCATGGGGCCACATAACCTGGAGCGAGGAGAAGGGAGAGCTGATCTACAGGATAATTGAACCCGAGCTGACAGGAAACACACAGGAAATACTCGAAAAGATAAAGCAAATACTGGAGCGGAGTCTTGACATCCAGTTCAACGAGCTGGAGGCAGGAGAGGCCGACGAATACCTGTCAGAGAAAATCGACATGATCGTTGACAAGTACAACATCTCCCTCAGCGACCGCCAGAGAGAAATAATCCGTTACTACGCATACAGGGACTTCGCGGGACTCGGAAAGCTCCAGCCACTGATGAACGACAAGGAAGTCGAGGACATCTCCTGCGACGGCCTCGATATCCCTGTATACGCATACCACAGGAACCCCAAGTTCGGGTCTGTCAAGACAACCATTATGTGGGAAGACGAGGAAGAACTTGACAGTTTCGTCATGAAGCTGGCGCAGCGCTGCGGCCGATCTATATCGGTTTCAAGCCCGCTGCTTGACGGTGCGTTGCCCGATGGATCACGTGTACAGGCAACGCTGGCGACAGATATCGCGAGAAAGGGGAGCAACTTCACTATCAGGCGTTTCACGGAAGATCCGCTGACTCCTATCCACATGATGGAGTTCGAGACGGAAAATGCCCAGATGCTCTCATACCTCTGGACTCTTGTCGAACACGGCAAATCAATACTTGTAGCAGGAACAACTGGTGCAGGAAAGACGTCGCAGCTGAACGCGTTATCGCTTTTCATACGACCGGAAAAAAAGATCGTATCAATCGAGGACACGCCCGAGCTACGTTTACCTCACGACCACTGGGTGCCGGAAGTCGCGCGCTCGGGTTTCGGATCATCCGCGGAAGAAGGCGGGCAAGTATCCATGGACGATTTACTAAAAGAATCCCTGCGCCAGCGTCCGGAATACATTATTGTCGGTGAGGTCCGTGGTGAAGAGGCCTACATCCTGTTCCAGCAGATGGCAACGGGGCACACCGGCCTGTCAACGATCCACGCCGACTCGCTCGACATGCTTATGGACCGGCTGACGACAAACCCTATCAATCTCTCTCCTGCGTTGATCGAGACTCTCGACGCAATAATGCTTATCGCAAGGATCAGGAGGAACGACAGCTATATCAGACGTATAAAGGGTATTTACGAGATCGAGGGATATGACAAGAGAACCGGTATCGACGCGAACAAGGTCTTCGGCTGGGACCCTGAAACCGATGAATACGTGGTCGAAAACAATTCCATGCTGCTCAAACAGATCGTCGACCAGACCGGCATGGATGAGGAAGAGATCCAGCGTGAACTGGTGAACAAACAGCACGTCCTGACCTGGATGGAGGAACAGCAGCACAAGCACTACCGGAAGGTCGGGGACATAATATCTCGATACTACTCTAACTCCGAGGCAGTCCTCGAAAAGGCAACCCGCCAGGTAAACTCTGATCAAGAACAAGTAGAGTTAGAGGAGAATGCTTGAGACCTATGCAGAGTTCTGCTACAACCAGATCGGAAACTACGTCCTCGACTATCTGGAGTATTTCGAGGATCTTAGACCACAGCTCTCAAAGGCAAACATAAACGTCTCGCTGCCAGAATACGTCGCCGCAATAGCCTTCTCATCACTTGTAGCATCAGTATGCAGCGTTTTCGTGCTCAGCAGCATCTTCATGGCCAGCATGGGGATCTCGGGGTTCATATTCGGAATAACCGCCTCACTGATCGTGGGTGCAGCTACCATGCTGGGATTCTACCTCTATCCATCGATACTCATAAGGAACAGGGCCTCGAAGATCCGGGACTCCCTGCCTTTCGCGACGATGTACATGTCAACCCTCGCGGGAACCGGGACCTCGATGCAGAAGATATTTGCAGTGCTGGCGGAGCAGGAAGAGTACGGTGAAGTCGCCCAGGAGGCCGAAAAGATAAACAGGGACATAGAGACCTTCGGCATGGACATCAGCGAGGCCCTGAAAAACGCCGCTGACAGAACGCCGAGCAACGACTTCAAGGACCTTATGTGGGGAATGAACCATGTCATAACCTCCGGCGGATCACTGAGAGTCTTCCTCCAGGAAAGAGCACAGTCCCTGATGAACGAGTACCAGCGGCGCGTCGAAGAGTTTGCGAGCCAGCTCGGACTCCTGGTGGAAATGTACATTACAATTGTAATTGTCGGATCGATAATATTTACCTCGATGAGCGCCGTCATGAGCACTTTCACATCGATGCCCAGCAACGTCATCGTCACTATCCAGATACTTACAATATTCATAGGCCTACCGCTTATATCCGGGATGTTCATAGTACTTGTCAAGGGCATGGCGCCAGGAGGAGTGAGGTGATGTCTTATGGTAGGAGAAATCCATAGAGGTGATAACAGGTGCTAGAGTTCTTCAGGGAAGAAGAGTACCAGAAAGGATACTCCCTTGAAGACAAGATTGTCTTCGGATCTATATTTGCAGGAGGACTACTGATAATCATAGGCATAATTATCTACAGCACAGTATCATCCCAGATGGGAAGCGCTCTGCTGCTTCTGGGACTTATCGGAGGCATCCTGCCCTACGGCATCATATCATTCCTGAAGAACCGGGCCATAAGACAGATGGAGGACCAGTTCCCTTCCTTCCTGAAAGATCTGGCCGAATCGAAGAGAGGAGGCATGACAATAATACAGGCCTTCGAATCCGCCAGGGAAACAGACTACGGCCGGCTGAACAGCGAGATAGAAAAGATACACAACGAACTCACCTGGGGTATACCATTTCCCGAAGTCATGCAGAGATTCTCCCACCGGGTAAGCGACTCCGCAGTGATCCAGGAATCCATGTCTATCCTCCTCCAGAGCTTCAAGAGCGGAGGAAACATCACGAAAACTATCGAGGCTATCGCCGAGGACGCAACCGATCTTAAGGAGACTATCCAGAAGAAACAGTCAAAGATCAAACAGCAGGTCTTCATCATGTACGTCATCTACTTCCTGTTCATCGGAATCACAATCGGAATCTACGCAATGCTTGGGCAGCTCCTCGGCCTTGGAACCGCCGGAGAAGGAGCCCTCGGAGGCCTCGACTTCCTGGGCGAGGGCGGCGGAGGCTCCGTAAACTACTGTAGTGGAGAGATAGCTGCCGCGGCACCGCTCTGCCAGACCGGGAGGCTCTTCGGCTTCGTACCAGGTAACGTGACCTCTTTCACGTCAGAGTACGCACTGAAATACAGCTACGGGAACATGGCTTACTACAAATCGCTGCTTTTCGCGATGCTCATGGTCCAGGGTGCCGCAACAGGAGCCGTGGCAGGACAGATATCTGAGGGAAGCCCGAGCGCGGGCGTCAAACACGCCCTTATAATGCTTCCAGTGGCCTTCGTGGCATACATGTACGCAGTGGGACTGGCAGGTGTCTGACATGTCGAAAACCGGAGATTTTCTTGTCCAGAACAGGGTTGTCCTCGAGTGAAGGGGCAGATAAACCTGGAGTTCCTGGCCGCTGCCCTGCTATACCTGGGAGCGCTCGGAACAATAGTAGTTCTCAGTTCAGGCACAATACCTGAATTCACGGAAGACATGGAGAGAGCATCCCTGAACCTGGAGGCCCGGCAGATTTCAACCAAGATCCTGACAACCTCCGGACACCACAGCTTTGGATCAGGGGGTCCTAACTGGCACAGTAACAATACCACCGTCGATAACATAGAGGCCTTCGGACTGGCATCCGACTATCTCCAGGTTGAGAGAGACAAGATATCCAGGATGAAAACCGCTAATCCAAGAAAGGGCTTCAACTACTTCAACTACACACAGTTCAAGAACGTTACCGGGGTCGACAACCAGTACCGCTTCAACTTCACCTGGATGCCGATAGTGGAGACACCGCGCTCATTCACCAGGGGCTCTGCACCCTTCGCGGCAAAAGACGGCAAACCCAACATCACGGAACCCAGCACAGGGTACTACATAGCATCGGGTAACGACATCCACTACGGCTCCAGCACTCTAAACGGCCGGACATATAACTTTCTGGTCACCTCCCATGACGGAGTCTACAACACTACCTATGTATCCAATAACTGGGATTTCGGCGGATATCCTCCTCTCGGAATAGACGACAACATCAACCTCTACGGCGAGGAATACAGGATAAGGAGCATCCAGAACCGGCCGGATGAGCCGGGGTCAATGCTTATACTGGGACAGCATCTCAAAACCTTTGGAGCGAGCGTTGACTCGGATTCTACCGTTACAAGCATGCAAAGATTTGCGCTGCTCGAGGGAGAACCACTGCGGGTGAGAGTTCTGGCATGGTAGACACAGCTTTCTATAGAAAACTTTCCAGGCAGCTCATGCCCGGAGGCAAACACAAGGGCATAGGATACATGATAGAGGCCATAGTCGCCACCCTGACCATACTGATATTTGCGGTCGGGAGCGTGTCCTCTCCACCGGACCACGACTGGAACCAGTTCCAGAACCAGATAGAATCCCAGGATATATCCTACGTCCTCGAACAGTCAGGTCACATGAACAACTTCCTCCAGAGGTCGGAGACAGGATCGATAAGGACCGCGGCAAACACGCTCTCCGGCAACATGGAGGTCTCGGGAACCGTCCAGAACCTCCCGATAAGGAGATCGGTGATAGGCTTCCACACTCTCCAGAATGACATATACGGCTTCGACACGGTAGATGCTTCAGCAGCCCCGGACAACAGGTGCTACACCTCCAACGACCTCGAGGAAATAGTCGATAACTCCGAGGGAAACCTGAACGATATCAAGAGAACAGAGAACGAGAGGCACGGCGTCTACCTCTACTTTGCGGATACCGACCCTAGAATATCCGCGGGCTACGACGGTGTCGAAAATTACGACTCTGTCTGGGTTGACAACGGAACCCGGTGCCAGTTCAGCGCTTCGGAGGGGCCTCACTACATCGATGACTTCTTCTTCTGGGGCAACACTTCAGACGCAGAGGCCGACGACCACTACGACTTCAAGAACATAAGCTATGACGGCAGCAGTTTTGTCGTCTACAACGCGACACAGGTCGTAAGGTTCAGAAACACCATGAGCCAGCCGCTCAACGGCATCAACACAGACACTCACTTCGACACCTTTAACTTCTCGATCAACGATCTCGACGTCTACCGGGTTCTCGTATTCCGGAGACAGCAGACTCTCAACACACTCGATACCAACCCGGAGAGAACCAGATTACTTGACTATCTCAAGACCGGTTCCGCACTCTTCCTGATGGATATTGACCAGAGCGATATAACCAGCGGCTTCATGTCCGAAACAGGTATGGAATGGATCGATCTCGACTGGGGAGCGCCGCCCTCAAGAGCCCGTTTCTCAAACACCAGGAACTCGGAAGACGTTGAGACATATTTCCTGGGACAGAACGGTAACGATAATGCAGTCTCGCTTGATCCTGGCGGAAATATCTCATCGAGCACAGGCGATACCAAGCTATCCGGCGAAAAACTCGCCTACGCCGGCACCGGCAGATACCAGACCAGCCAGTGGAACGCCACCAACATGTCAATGGATTCCACCGCGAGCCCTCTACCGGGATCACCGTCGCCAGCGGGCTGCTCCAACTACAAAGAAGGCACATTCTCCTTCCCTGCCGGCAACTACGATATTGTAGCGACCGAACTGGGCGAGACCAGCTGCAGCGATATATGGAGCCTGAGCATCGATCTCAACGGCAACGGCCAGATCGAACAGCCCCGGGAGGGTCCGTACGTCAACGGCGAGCTTCTCGAAGTTGACGGCCGGAGCTACTCTGTCAGGATCTATCCCCTCACAACACCAGGATGTAGTGAAGGAGAGTGCGCAGAGTTCATAACTGCGGGAAGTGACAGGATCGAGATCGTCAACCACAGGACCAAGTTCGAGACCCAGGAGATCGAGAAATTCGCAAGGGCAGGTTACGAGCCAGTCTACAACACCGACGAGAGAAAACTTCTGGCCTCCGTGATATACTGGCTCGCGGGCGACGAGACAAACTTTGGACCGGAAGAGGCTTCGCCGACATCAACCTCTGTAGTCGGGGGTATAAAGAATACTATATACATGCCCTACAAAGTCAATTTGAGGTGGAAACAGTGAAAACCTGGGGGGCTCCGCGGAAAGGACAGTTCCTGCTGATCTCCTCTATAGTCCTGGGACTGATGCTCATCACTGCCGCATCCACGATCTCCCAGACCAAGTCCCGGGAATACCGGCAAGAGCCTGACGAGTACAATGCCCACCTCATCAAACAGGAGGCGGAGAAAATCGACATGAGCAACAGCCACGAAAGGAAAGAGTTCGACAAGCTCACGGACATGGTAACCAATTACAGGTCAACCACCCGGTACTGGCGCACACAGAACTGCTTCAACATAACTCTGCAGAACCCGAGAACTCTTATGAGACTACACGCCCCAGAGTCATTCTGCCCCTAGAAATCCCTGATGAACTCGACTTCATCCTCCGAAAGATCTAGCTGTTCTGCGAGATCGGGATTCTCTCCAATCATTAAAGAGAGGAACGGAATCATCTGCTTGGAGTCCCTTTTCGAGGCGTGAAGCTTCTCTCCAACCTTTGCCGCGATCGAATCCATCCTGTTCCTCGCGGCACGGGAAGAACCCATCCGCCGGATTTTACCCGGGTACTGGTACTTTGTCCATCCCTCGTACTTCTCATCCTTTGAGAGCGAGACACCCACCGTCGTGAAAAGGTAGACATATTTCAGCAGCTTCCAGTTCTGTGTCACCCTGATACGGCCGTTGAAAACGTCTGCCCCTGAGATCCACCTGTACGCCTCCGCGACATCTCCCGGCTTCTGGTACTCCCGGGGAATATTCTCCCGGACCCACTGCATGAAGGTGTCAGCGTCCTCGTCAAGGTTGTTGGTCGCCTGTCTTGCGGTTTCGGCACTTGAAGTCTTGAAGACGATCTTTAGCGCCTCAAAAACGTCCTGCTCCGAGTCCCTGTAACCCAGCGAATCAAGGTCTTCTGAAGTAAGTTTATCTCGCCCGAGCGCAACCGATTCAAGGTCGTTAACCGCGGATCTCATCTGGCCGCCTGCCTGTCTCGCGATTCTCTTCACCGCGTCCTCATGGTACTCTATACCCTCGCTCTCCAGTATCTGCTTGAGATGAGCATTGATCGAGTTGGTGTGGACCGATCCAAGCTCGATAAGTTCGGACTTTTCCCTCAGGGTCCGGATCTTCGAATCATACGCGTCGTTCGCGGTCATGATTACTGGGAAGCGGGAGCCGTCAACGATCCGGTTAAGCTCCTGCGTACCTCCTCTATCACCGGAGGACATTCCATCGACCTCATCGATGAGAATTATTTTCTGGGAGCCGAAGAAAGATGCCTGGCGCGTCGCCTCCTTCAGATCCGACTTTAGTTTCTTCTTAGTGCGGACGTCAGAGGCATTGGTCTCCACGAGCTCGTACCCGAGATCGTTCGCCAACGCCTCTACAAGAGAAGTCTTGCCAGTACCTGCCTGACCGTAGAGAAGTATCGGTTTCGAGTCGTCGCCCCAGTTCTTTACAAGTTGCTTCAGTTTCTTCTTCTGCTTCGACGCGCCACGGTAATCATCGAGAGACTCCGGACGATACCTGTCAACCCACATCATTCTTCGTCCAGATCAGCTATCTTGGCGAGGAGTGCCTCGATCTGTATATCAGAGGTGCCTCCCTCGGCAATCCTGAACTCGAACTCCCCCAGGTTTTCAATTATCTCGAGCTTCCCATGCTCCGAAATGTCAAGGTCGAAAACCTCGCGGTGAATCGACCGGATAACGTCTTCACCGTCAAGACCGCGGTCAATCATTATCTCCGCAAGCTGGTCGCGGGAATCCATGAAGTCTCCCTCTAGCGCAAGCTCCAGAATTTCGTTGATCTCCTCGGGTCTAAGCGAGGCGGCGGCACCGTAAACGTCCTCCTCTCCAATCTTGTCGCGCTGGATCGCCGCGGTCTGTAGAATATTGGTTACGCGCCTGAGATCGCCCTCGGCGACACGCATAACCGCCTCAATTGCCTCCTCCGAGATCTTGAAGTCCTCTCCCTTCGCTACCCGGGTAATGTAAGTCTTCACGTCGTCCTCTTTGAGACGGTTAAACCGGAAGACGGCGCAGCGGGACTGTATAGGATCAATTATCTTCGACGAATAGTTGCATGACAGGATAAAGCGGGTGTTACCCGAGAACTGCTCCATCGTCCTCCTCAATGCCTGCTGGGCGTCCGCGGTCAGGGCGTCGGCCTCGTCGAGAAAAATTATCTTGTAGTCGGCGTTGACAGATTTCGTCCTAGCGAAGTCCTTGATCTTCTCCCGTACAACATCGATACCTCTATCGTCGCTCGCATTAGTTTCCATAAAGTTCTGCTTCCATTCATCGCCGTAGAGGTCTTTTGCAAGCGCAATCGCGCTTGTGGTTTTCCCCGTACCCGCGGGACCCGCAAACAGCAGGTGCGGGATCGAGTCCTCCTCGACGAACGCCTCAAGCCTTGAGACAATCTCCTCCTGGTTTACTATCTCGCCAAGGGTATCGGGCCGGTACTTTTCAGTCCACACGTCTATCATGCTAACTCTAGTCTTGAAAGCGGAAATCAAGCTTTTATTCTTTCATCACCCCGGCCTTTTCATGATAATCACGGTCACCGGCACCCCGGGAACAGGAAAAACATCAGTCGCCCAAGAACTCCCATACGATGTTATCGACCTCACGGAGTTCGTGAAGCAGCGCTCGCTCGGCAGTGAAGGCAAAAACGAGTTCGAGGCCGAAATCCATAGAATGGTTGAAGAGCTTGAGAGAGAAGTTGACATGGAAGAGGTCGTTATAGAGGGCCACCTCGCCCATCACTTTCCCGCGGACTACTGCATCGTTCTGAGATGCGAGCCCGAAGAGCTCAGGAAGAGATTGGGAGAGAGGGACTACAGCGAAGAAAAAATCGAGGAGAACGTCGAGGCGGAGGCGCTCGACGTTATTCTACAGGAGGCGGTCGGGAAACAGGAGAACATTATCGAGATCGAAACCACTAACCGTAAACCGGAAGAGGTGGCGTCCGAAATCATCGACCGCTTAGAACATGGTGATACAGGTTATGGGAGCGTTGACTGGAGCGACTACTTCTAGGCGTTCTCTTCTATCCAGTCTTTCAATTCCTCTTTCTTCATGACTCCCGCGTTCCTTGCGACTTCATCTCCGCCGCGGACGATTAAAGTGGTCGGGAGCGCTCTGACACCCATCTGCTGACCGAGCTGCTGGTGTTCCTCCATGTCTACCTTTCCAAAATTGACGTCTTCGACTTCACCGGAGACCTCCTCAAAGATCGGGGAGAACTTCTTGCAGGGACCGCACCATTCGGCCCAGAAATCTATTACCCATGTATCCTCCGAGTTTTGAATCTCGTCCAGCTTGTCCTCATCAATCGCGGTTGGCATACCCGCAGTTTCTGAATGAAGACTTAAGTAGGAACTGGTAACCTGGCCGTAATCTATCCCTCGTTCATGTAGACCGTCCTGATAGGGTACGGAATATCGATTCCCTCTTCATCGAAGCGGTCCTTGATCATCTGTGTGACCTCGCTCGACGCCTGGACGATGCCCGCACGTGAAGAGCTTGTCCAGCCTCTCAGCTTCAGGTTCACCGAGGAACCTCCCAGCTCGTCAACCAGGACCTGGGGCTCCGGCTCGTCCTCGACAGTCTCCGCTTCTTCAAGAACTTCGTGGGCAATATTCTTCGCCTGCTCTATATCATCTTCGTAGCTTAAGCCGACGATCACGTCGAAACGCCGGGCATCATAAGCAGTATAGTTTATCACGATATTGTTGTAGAGTACCGAGTTCGGAACTATTACCTCCCTGCCGTCAAAGGTCTTTATCTTCGACGCCCGTAGCTGGATGTCCTTGAGCGTGCCCTCCTCTCCGTTCACCTCTATCTGGTCACCGATCTTGAAAGGCCGGTTGACCAGGATGAGTATGCCCGAGATAAAGTTGGCGATCATGTCCTTAAGCGCGAACGAGATACCCAGGCCGATAAGACCTACTGCGGCACCGATCCCCGACAGCGGGACTCCAAATACTCCAAGTATTGCCACAAATGTTAGCGGAAAAATCGCGTAGGCCGTAACCTTTTTCGCAGAGGCCGCGGCGTGTTCATCTCCGCCGCGCCTCCTTACCGCTCTCTCGACCAGGATGTTTGAGAGCCTGTTGAGCCCCCATCCCATCCCGGCGACAACCAGAGCCATCATGACAGTTCTCGAGGTAATGTTGTACGAGTTAAGAAATGCAACTGCCTCTGCGACAAGCTCCGGGGACATACTATGCTCAGGCTGTAGGAGCTACATAAATCTTTTCGACACGGTTGAAACCATGTACTCCCGCTTTGAAGCCATAGAGAGTATCGGGGAAGAACTCGAACAGCTCCAGAACTCGGCCGCCGCCGTCATAGGACTTGGAGCAACCGGTTCAGTTATAGCAGAGCACCTGGCGCGACATGGTGTCGACCTCGTAATCGTGGACAGGGACTACCTTGAGGAAAAAGATATCTACACCTCGAACCTTTACAGCCGGGAACAGGCGGAAGAATCGGTTCCAAAGGCCGTGGCCGCTAGAGAAAAACTCTCGGATTTTACCCGTACTGAGGCGTATGTCGAGCACCTTGACGGCAGCAACGTTGAGATGCTGGACGATGCGGACATAATTATGGACGGTACAGACAATCTGGAGACACGGTTTCTCATCAGCGAGTACTCCAGGAAAAACAGGGTTCCCTGGGTCTACACCGCGGTGATAGCAGAACAGGGTTACTCCATGTTCTTCGACCAGGAATGCTTCAGCTGCGTTTTTGAAGAGGTGCCCGCGGGAGAACTCGATACCTGTGAGACCGCGGGAATAATGAGAGAGACCGCTGCGGTGGCTGCATCGAGAAGCACCTGGAAAGCGGTCAGGTACCTCGCAGGAAAAGAGGTGGAGAATAGATTCGAGATGTTTCCCGGCGGAAAACTCGATGTCGAGAGCCCGGGCTGCGAAGTCTGTGAGGACGGGAAGTTTGAACACCTTGAATCTTCCAGTACCGCAGTATCCTTATGCGGGGAGAACATGTACCAGCTCGAAACAGGTACTGACGAAGCAGCGCTTGAAAGGCTCCGGGAGATGGGAGAGGTTATTGCGGACAACGACTATCTTTTAAGGACGTTAATCAATGGAAGAGAGTTTGTGCTCTTCAACTCGGGCCGGGCAGTGGTCGAGGCCCGGGACAGTAACGAGGCTGAAGCCCGCTTATCCGAAGTGCTGGGCGGCTAGACGGCGGGATTTAAATTCGCACCATACAAAGCTTCTACCGGGCATGGACCTGGAAGTCGACTACATAGAGTACGTGATAGAATTCTCTCTAGCACTGCTGGCGGCATCTGCAACCTACTTTTTCGATCCGTACCGGCCGCTTAGCTACGGTGTACTCCTGCTCATACCGCTGCTCTTCGGGTACACAACCTACATCTCGAGAGAAGGGTTCTCCTACTCGTCGCTCCTGGCGCTTATAGCACTGATGTTCGTGCCCCTGAACTATCTTGTCGCATCGATAGCAGTCTTCATCGCGGTCGGAAATATACTCATCTCGCTGTTCTCCGGCGGCCACAGGTTCAAGGAGTTCTACAGCTCCACGACGATCCCTCTGCTGATAACCGGCATAATTCTCGGCTCAGGGTTCTTCCTGCTCGCAACTACCAGTCCGGAGTTCGGCGACCAGTTGAGGGGCGCCACCGCCGATTTCATGGGCGAACAGGTGAGCACTGTAGTGAACGAGGCAGGGATGATAGAAGCACAGAAGGACGCACAGAAGGCAGTCATAGAGCAGACCAGTACAGCAACTGTTACCGCCACACAGGCCTACGTGATCGAAAACACGAGCCTCTCGACCCAGGACAACCTCGAGGTCATAGACACCTTCGAATCCGCCAGGCAAGACATTCCCGAAAGGATCACTGGCAGGGCCGCGGAAAACATGGAGGGAACAAGTATCGACCTGAAGGAGAGAGTCTCCGTGCTGCTCGACAACAACCTCAGGGGGAAAGTTCTTCTCGCGCTCATACCGCTGACCGCGCTCGGACTCTACAGCCTCCAGCCACTCGTCGGATTACTGACCGCGCTGTCTGCGCTGGCCTTCAGGAGCTACGGCGGCAAGGACTGAATCCACTCTATTAAAGATTCCCGCCACTTCTCAAACCATGTCTGAAATAAAATTTGTAGAAGAGGAAACCGCTTCTGAAACGCTTCCAGACGGCTTTGAGCCGTATGTCAAGCAGTGGTTTAACTCGGAGTTTCCCTCTCTTTCGGAGCCTCAGAAGTACTCCTTCGACCTGATACACAACGACGAGAACTCGCTGATATGCGCCCCCACCGGTTCAGGGAAGACCCTGAGCGCATTCCTCTCAGGCCTTAATGAGCTGTTCTTGATGGGTGACAAGGGAGAGCTGGACGATGAGGTCTACGTCCTCTACATATCGCCTCTGAGAGCTCTTTCAAACGACATCGAGAGAAACCTGGAGGCTCCGCTCAACGGGATAAAGGAAGAGGCCGAAGAGATGGGCCGGGAAGTCCCAGAGGTCAGGTCCGCAGTCAGGACGGGCGACACATCTAGCAGCGACAGGTCAAAGATGCTGGAGAAGCCGCCACACATACTGATTACAACGCCCGAGTCGCTCGGCATAATTCTCGACTCGCCGAAGTTCAAGGAGAAGCTGAAGAACCTGAAATATGTGATCGTCGACGAGATCCACTCGCTTTCGGAGAACAAGCGCGGCGTCCACCTCTCACTGTCACTGGAGCGACTCGAAGAAATGGCGAACACCACTCCAACAAGAATCGGGCTGTCCGCGACCCAGGCACCGATCGATGAAATCGCGCGATACCTCGTGGGCTACGATGCGGATGAGGAAATCGGTACCAAAGAGGCGCAGGACGGCGACGAGGTGAAGAGTGGAGAGAAACTTGGCCGGGAAGAATACCGGTCCCGGGGCTGCAACATTGTAGACGTAGCGGCTTCAAAAGAGATCGACCTTGAAACAGTCTCGCCAGTTAGAGATCTCATCCACACACCACCAGAAGAAGTGCGCGAGGCTATGTACGACAAGATCCACAACCTGGTGCAGGACCACGACTCGACCATAATATTCACGAATACACGATCCGCAACCGAGAGAGTGGTCAACAACCTGAAGGAACGATTCCCCGACAGCTACGGCGAAAACACAGGAGCCCACCACTCCTCGATGTCCCGCGACGAGCGCTTAAAGGTCGAGGAAAAGCTGAAGAAAGGCGAGATGAAAGTCGCCGTAACTTCCACGTCGCTCGAGCTGGGCGTGGATATTGGCTCGGTCGACTTAGTGCTCCAGCTCGGATCGCCGAAAGGCGTCGCGAGAGGAATCCAGCGTGTCGGGCGATCGGGCCACAGGATAGGAGAGATCGCGAAGGGAAAGATGATTGTAACTGACAGGGACGAGGCCATGGAGTGCTCGGTGCTGACAAAGTGCGCGAAGGAGGACGACCTGGACAGGATACAGATACCCACAAACTCGCTTGACGTCCTCGCACAGCATATAGTCGGGATGGCTTGTAACCGCCGCTGGGATGTGGAGCACGCATTTAATGTCATAAGAAAGTCTTACAACTTTGTCGACCTTTCGAGGGAAGATTATGATAACGTCCTGAAATACCTCGGCGGCGAGTACGAGCTCGAAGATCAGAACGTCTACAGGAAGATCTGGATCGACCACGAGGACCAGCTGTTTGGAAGATCGGGAAAGATGACCCGGGTGATCTACATGACCAACATCGGAACGATTCCTGATGAAACAGGCTATGACGTTCTTACCCGCGGCAACCAGAACTACGTCGGCTCCCTGGAGGAGGAGTTCCTCGACCGTCTGACGAAGGGAGACATATTCACGCTTGGAGGTAAAACCTACCAGTTTTCTTACGCGAAGGGAATGAAAGTTTACGTCGACCCCAAGCCCCAGAAACAGCCCACGGTTCCCTCATGGTACTCGGAACGCCTGCCCCTGAGCTATGACCTTGGTATCAGGATCGGGGAATTCCGGCGTGACGTGAAAAAGCAGATTGAACTCGGCGCGCCAGATGAGGGAATTGTGGAATGGATAATGCACAACTACTACCTGGATGAAAATACCGCGAACTCGATCTACCAGTACGTGAAGGAGCAGCACGACTTTTTCGGGGAGGTTTCGACCCACGAGGAATTCACCGTGGAGCGCTACATTGACGAGGAGAATCGGCAGAACCTTATCTTCCAGACCATCTACGGAAGAAGAACTCACGACGCGCTCGCCCGGATAATCGCCCATTTACTGCAGAAGAAGATCTCGAGCAACGTCGGCATGGTAATCGACGATAATGGATTCATACTCATAACGCCTCGACGCCCGGTCGATCTCGATGCACTCCTTGAAGACCTGACAGAGTGCGACCTCGAGGAAGAGCTGAAGGAGGCGGTGGCCAAGACCGAACTGATGAAGCGCCGTTTCAGGCACGTCGCGGGCAGAAGTTTGATGGTGCTCAGAAATTACGCGGGCAATTCGAAAACGGTCGGGCAGCAGCAGATGAAGTCTCACTTCCTGATCTCGGTGATAAGAAACCGGTACGGCGAGGACTTCCCGATGATCAAGGAGACCTACAGGGAAATAATGGAGGACGCGATGGACATCAAACACGTGCGGGAAGTAGTGGAGAAAATCGAAAATGGCGAAATAAGTTACGGACAGAAAGACTCTCCTGGAGTTCCCTCCCCGTTTTCCCACAACCTGCTGCTCCAGGGTTCGACGGATGTAGTCAAGATGGGTGACAAGAAGGAGCGATTGCAGAAGCTGCATAAACAGGTCATGGAGAAGATCGAAGGCTGAGCTAAACCGTACTGGTCTATTAAAATTCACTGAGTAGAACAAAATATACATGGCGCTGCAGTCTATCCTATCCCAGTACTTCCTCAGCCCTCTCGGTCTGCTAGGGCTTCTCGGACTCATACCGCTGATAGCGTTCTACCTGATAAGACCCGAGCCCGAGGAGCGCGTGATGCCGTCGATGGCGTTCTTCATAGAGGACAAAAAGCGCGGGAAGATCGACCAGGCGCTGAACAGGATTTTGAGAAACCTGCTGCTTATAGTCCATATACTCACGATAATTGGGCTGGCGGCGGCGCTCGCTGACCTCTACATCCACGGCGAGGCAAGACCTGACCGGACCGTGATAGTTCTCGACCGGTCCGCGTCGATGCAAAACGACATGGGCGATGCGAAGAGCTTCATCAGGTCGAACCTTGGAGAACACAACACCCTGATAGTCGCGGGAGAAGAGGTCGATGTCCCCCTGGAGAGAGCCTCGAAATCGAAAATCCGGCAGAGACTCAACTCCATCGAATCCCGGGATGTCGAGACCGACATCTCGGCAGCACTTGAAGTCGCGGCCGACTACCGCGGAACAGTAACTATAGCGAGCGACCTCGACCAGACCGTTAGCGAGCGGCCTCCCGAAGAACTGGTGAAGAACCTCGAGACCGACCGCAGCGTGAACATAATGGACGCCGACAACTCGAACTCCTGGGGCATAGTGGGTGTAAACGCGGGCCGGAAGAACAGCTCGGTCGACATCAAGAACTTCCTCGACCAGGAGAGAGAGATCACCGTAACCGTCAACGAAGATACCCGGCAGAGAACCGTTGCTGGAGGAGAGGTCGAGACAGTCGTGTTTTCATCTTCGCGGCTCAATCACGTAGAACTCGAGGATGACGAGGTAGCCGCGGACAACTCGGCGTACATCAGTGTTCCGGGAGACGAGAACTACGATGTCCTCTCCATCTCCGACTCCAGAAACCCGTACTTCAAGAAGGCCATCGAACTCATAGAGTTCACGGATATCCAGACCGCCAGACCACCGATACAGAGACGGATCGATGCGGACATCTACGTTATAGGCGAAACATCGAGAATACTGGAGACCGAGGTAGAGAAGATCAAGAGAGATGTCGAACAGGGTGCGTCGCTCGTAGTATTTGCGCAGCCAGACATCCGTGAGAAGGGCCTTGACTTTTTGCCCTCGCTAGACGGCAGACAGAACGCCTCGGTCGAAATAGAGCGGCCGCGCAGGATAAACGTTGGAGGAACCGAAGTCTACGAACTTGAGAGCAACAGAGGAGAATCGCTTTCCGAGCCGGATAACGCTGTAAGAAAGCTTGAATACGGCGAGGGCGAAGTACTATTCTACAATATCAGGGACGAGGACTTCCACTTCGACTTCCTCTACCCGATTTTCTGGAAGGAAACGTTTGCGGACATGGTCGGCCGGCCTTCCGTAAATGAGCTGAACATAAGAACCGGAGAACAGATCGAAGGAGACTGGGTGGAGACGCCTGAAGGAAACAGGATTCAGGGACCAGTAACCGCGACTAATGCTGGATTCTACAATACTTCAAAGGGAGTCTACGGTGTTACTCTCACGAGCGAGGATGAATCGGACGCCGAAACCCCGGAACTGGACCTGGGACAGGTAGATGAAGGCGGCTCGGATAAAAACCTTAAGCGGCTCGTCGTGGTGCTGCTGGCAGCCCTGGCTTTCCTGGAACTGGCTTACCTCAGATACACGGGTGACATATAGTGAGGTGCTCGAAATGACCGCAGGATTTGAACAACCAAGTCTTCTCGGGCTGCTTGTGCTCGCGCTGCCGGGCCTCTACCTGGCCGTGAAGCACGAGGAGAAGTACCGGAAGCTCATCAGCCTGTCCCATTCCCTGCTCATAGCGCTCCTGGTTGTAGCGGCGGCATCACCATTCATCAGTGCAGAGGCATCCGTGATGGAACAGCCGGAAATCACGGTACTGAAGGACGAATCCTCTTCGGCAAAAATACTTGAAGACGCGGATCTGGAGCTCGAGGGCGTGAAAATCCGGGAGAAGATCATCGCCTCGGGCAATAACTCCGACCTCGAACACGGCATGCTGAGGAACCTCGACCCGAACAGTGCCTACATAGCAGTCAGCGACTTCCAGTCAGACTCCAGCCTCAAAGAAGTCGCGGACAGGTTCCAGCGGCAGAACTCGACCCTGAGCGCGTTGAGAGTCGATACAGAGGACGAGGCGTCGGTTAAGATCGAGGGTCCCGGCGCAACTGTTCCCGGTGCGACAAACCAGTTCCGCGTGAGAGTTAGGTCAACTTCCGAAATTCCCGTGCCTGAAGTAACTCTCGACGGCCAGGAAGTAGATCTAACCAGGACAGGGAACAGCACCTGGGAGTTCTCGAGGACGTTCTCCGAGAAGGGCGCGCACCGGGTGAAGGCCTCGATTGATGAAGACGACGAGTTCCGGCAGAACAACAACTATTATCACGTGGTCGAGGTCAACGAGAAACCGGAGATACTTGTTCTAGGCGTGGAAGGCGGAATCGGAGACAGGCTAGAGGAGTTCTACGAGGTCGAGCACACGGATAGTTTGCCCGACGACCTCTCGCCCTACTACACGATCATCATGAAGGAGGATCCAGCGGAGGAACCGGTCGAGTACATCTCCCGCGGAAACGGAGTGGTCTACACCGCGGATTACGAGAAAACGCTCGACACCCTCCCGGTCAAGACCGTTCCAGAGGACGAACAGAACAAGGGCGCGAAGATACTGCTGGCGATCGATATTTCAGTCGGTACAGGCGAGGGAGGTGCCGCAAAAAGGATCAAACAAGTATCTTACAACCTAGTTGAAGATCTGCCCTTCAACAACCGCGTGGGAGCAGTGGCCTACAACCGCGAGGCATATATCATGGAGAAACCTGACTCACTGTCGAAGAATAGAAACAGGCTGAAGCAGAAGATAGCGAGGCTGGAGCCTGAAGGACCTTCGTTCCACAATAACGGGATCCTGGGAGCGAAAGAACTCCTGAACGGGACAGGCAACATAATACTTATCTCCGACGGAAAGATCGGAGGATTAGGACAGAACAGAGACGTAGATTCAAAGGCGAAACAGGTCGCATCTGACCTGGACGTAAAACTGATAACTGTGGGCGTCGGCAAGGACAGAAACGAAGACTTCCTGAGAGATCTCGCAAGTAGAGGCAACGGCCGCTACCTCGACGCGGAGGACTCCTACCGCCTCCAGTTCGAGTTTGAGGCCGGAGGTGCGTCGGGCGAGACTGTTCCCCTTGTGATCGTGAACCCTGATCATTTTATCACGGACGGGCTGGAGACATCGTCTTCCGCTACCCACTTTGACTCGGTCACGCCCCGGACCGGTGCAAAGCTGCTCGCGACTGGCACGAACGGCAAGCCGTTCCTGACGGCCTGGCGTTATGGTATAGGGCGGGTTGCGGCATTCTCTGGCGGCGACAGCGATCTTTCGCAGGTGTCCAGGACTGATCCGCTGCTGATAACAAGGGCGGTCTCCTGGTCCGTCGGCGATCCTAAGAGGAAGCAGGACCAGTGGACCCGGATAGAGAACTCCAGAAGACCGGAAGAGGTCGAGGCCCGGTCATCCGAGAAGCTGGACGGCTTCAAGAGGCAGAGTCAAGACCTCTACACCGCGACACTGGAGCCAGAATCACTTGGCTTCCACAGCGTTGCGGGCAGGCCGTACGGGTACAGTTACAATAAAGAGATCGAGGAGATAGGGTACAGCGACAGCATGCGTGATCTGGTTAGGGATACAGGAGGTGAGGTCTACAGCCCGGACGAAACAGACGAGATAGAGCAGGACCTGACACGTTTCAGCCAGAATCAGGTTGTCACGAAAAAACCTCTTTCAAACCATTTACTCGTGGTCGCGATGGTACTTTTCCTTGGCGAGGTCGGCTACCGGAAGATGAATGGTAAAAAATGATGAGGACAATTACACCTAGAGGTCGATAAGAAATGGAGACACCAATGTTGAAAAGAAGGCTGAACCCGTTCCTGCTCGCCTCGACAGTCCTTATACTTTCACTTCTAGCAGGACTATCGGTGCTCTACCAGGGCCAGCTTGACAACGTGGTATCCGACAGGCAGGAGCTGAAACAGGACCTCCAGGAGACTGAGAACCAGCTCTCCAGCGTCCAGTCCGAGAACGCCAACCTGACTTCAGAGCTCAGCAAGACCCAGAGCGATCTGGACCGGTATCTCCGGCTCTACAACTCGACAAAAGAGGAGCGGAACAGCCTCAGCAACGAGGTCAACAGCCTGGAGGGCGAGGTTGACAGCCTGGAATCCCAGTTGAACGACTTGGAACAGAATATTTCGAAGCTTAAATTTGATCTGACACGTCTGAACGACACTCTAGAACTCATATGCACCGATGACGACAACAACATAACCGAAGGCGACGAATACTGTGAGGAACACGGTTACGAGTACGAGGGAGGGTAGATATGAGAGTTGAGAAGCTTCTGAAGAGGTTAAGGCGAGAGTTCATCAAGGTCAACATGATTCAGGCGATACTTGACTCCCTGCTGTTCTTTCTCTCCGCAAACCTAGTGCTGTTCCTTTTCAGTATCTCGCTGACCGCGAGCTTCGAGAACATCGAGGTACTGGCCGCAATGACCGTTGTCTTCCTGATGGGCGACCTGGTCTACAGGACGAGGAAGTACCGGCTGGAGATATACGAGGAGAAAAACCCCGAGCTCGAAGAGATTCTGAGGACGGCGCGGGACAACCTCGACCGGCAGAACATCGTCTCCCAGGCACTTTTCGACGACCTGCTTGACCGAGCACGGACTGTCACTTCGGAGAGCATCATACCTTCGAAACGGATCATCCAGAAAATACTTATGGTCGGGCTCCTGAGTTTCCTCACCGTTTTCTCCGGTATAACAAGCTTCCAGCTGCAGGAGGACGGCGGCGAGATACTGCCTGAGGTTGACCGCATCCGGGAGCTTGTCCAGGGCAAGAAGGACGATGGCTTCCAGCTCCACAACTCCAGCCAGATTTACGGCGATTCGGAAGATATCGATGCATCGGAGATGGACATCCAGTTCAACATAACAGGAGAAGGGGAAGCCGGTGAATCATCCGGACAGGAAACGCGGTCTATAGAAGAGCTCGCGCTCGATATCTCTTCAAGCACGATGGATGAGGACCTCGAGCTGGCGAAGGAGTACAGTATAGCTATCAAGGAGATAGGCTGAATAATGAAAAAACAATTGTTAAAATAAGTCACTACAAAATAATCGTATATGAAGATAGAAGGAACCGACGAGGCCGGAAAGTACGAGAAAGTGAATGAAAAGCTCAACAGCATAATGACCGAGGTACAGAAGGTAATAGTCGGTCAGGAAGACGTTCTCGAAAAACTGTTGATCGCGGTTCTATGTGACGGAAACGTCCTCGTCGAATCCTACCCCGGGCTTGGAAAGACCAAGATGATACGCACCCTTTCAGAGGTCATGGGGCTCGAGTTCTCACGGATACAGAACACGCCCGACCTGATGCCTTCAGACATTACCGGGACGCACATCATCGACGAGACCTCGGGCGACAAGGAGTTCGTCTTCCAGCGTGGACCAATCTTCGCTAACATGATACTGGCGGACGAGATTAATAGAGCGACGCCAAAGACCCAGGCCGCGCTGCTTGAGGCGATGCAGGAGAAGCAGGTCACCGCGGGCAACCAGTCTTACCAGCTCGACAAGCCGTTCTTCCTGATGGCAACCCAGAACCCGATCGACCAGGAAGGGACCTACCCGCTGCCCGAGGCGCAGAGCGACCGGTTCCTGATGAAGGTGAAGGTTGACTACCCGGGTGAAGACGAGGAGAACCAGATCGTCAACAGGTTCACCTCCGAACTTAATTATGCCCCGGATCTCGAAAACGTCCTCTCGAAGGGCTCGGTGATCAAGATACAGGAGTTCACGACGCAGGTGCCAATCGCCGACGACATCAGAGAGAAAGCTGTAAAGATGGTCAAGAGCACCAGGGAACACGAAGACCTGGACTATGGCGCGTCTCCACGCGCATCTCTCGGAATAGTCAGGGCGGCGAAGGCCCGGGCGCTGATAGAGGGACGGAACCACGTTTCCGAGAAGGATATCGACGCGATGGCTGTACCTGTCATGCGGCACAGGATCGGACTCAACTTCCAGGCCGAGAAGAAGGGCAGGACTCCCGAGGACGTTATACAGGAGATAGTCGATGAATCATGATAGGAGGCATTAAAAGTGGCAATAGAACTCGACTTTCTCGAAGAGCTTGACCGTTTCCAGCTCGCGTTAAAGAAGAACTCTAGAGAGCTGAGAGAGGGAGAGCAGCAGTCCGCAACTACCGGACAGGGCATGATATTCGAGGACCACAAGAAGTACGTCCCCGGCGACGATATCCGGAAGATGGACTGGAACGTTTACGCCCGGACGGAGGAACTATTCATCAAGCGTTTCGAGGAGGAGAAGAGCATCACCGTCCACGTACTCGTTGACCGCTCCTCGTCGATGGATTACGGCAAGATCAACAAGTACGAGTTCGCGTCGAAGATCGGTCTGGCGATCGCCTACATGGTCTCAAACACCAATGACCGGTTCCGCTTCTCCGTTTTTTCAGAGACTGTTACCGACATATCCTCTGGCAGGAGAAATGCGAACATGGCCGGGCTCGTCGACACCCTGAACGGGCTAAGAAAGACTCCGGAGTCGATGGTGGAACGCTGCCTGACAGAGTACGCGAGCAGGATCCAGAACAAGTCGATGGTCGTCGTGATCAGCGACTTCCTGACGGATATCGAGGGTATAGAGGCCGGAGTCGAGCGGCTTAAAGGCACAGACACCGTGCTCGTCAACACTCTCGATGTGACAGAGCTTGATCCAGACTTTGAAGGCGACGCGATCCTGAAAGATCCCGAGTCGGACTCAACCCTGAGAACCTATTTATCCCGGAGAACCAAGGAAGGCTACCAGGATCGGCTGGAAGAACACACGGACCGGATCGAGGAGATCGCAGAGAGAAACGGCGCGCGATACATAAAGCTCTCGACAGGAGACGACATCTTCGAGTCCTTTTTGAGCGTCTGGCGTCTCATGAACATGTAGCTCTCTTACAAAAGATTTCATCATCAATTGTTCTGCATGAAAATACTCGGCTTTGAAACCATAGACTCGCTGCCCGCGCTCTATCACCCTGGGATGGATATGATTGTGATCTCAGATCTGCATCTCGGGCTGGAGGGCTCGGTAACTTCAGAGGGAGGCTACATCCCGCAGTTCCAGCTTGAGGATCTGGTGGATGACCTGGAGTTCGCGAAAGAAGAGACTGGCGCATCAAGGATACTTGTCAACGGCGACCTGAAGCACGAGTTTTCAAGAACACGTTACAGTGAGCGTCAGGAGATAGAGGAGTTCATAGAGTTTCTCGATGCGATGTTCGACGAGGTTATCGTCATCCAGGGAAACCACGACACCTTTATCGAGAGTATAGTGGAAGATAACGGCGGAAAGTTCAGCAAACATTTTATTGAAGACGGCATCCTTTTCATCCACGGCCATAACAGACTCTCCGAGCTCGAGGCAGGCGACTACGAAACCCTGGTGATCGGCCACGAGCACCCGGCACTTGTACTCAAGGACGAGATCGGGGTGAAGGAGAAGGTCGACTGTTTCCTCTACGGCGAAACCCGGAGTGGGAAAAATATCGTTGTTCTTCCCGCTTTCTCGAAAATCTCGGGAGGCTCAAAGGTCAACCAGGTGCCGCAGAACCAGCTGCTCTCGCCGATTCTAAGGAACGAGGCGGATATCAGGGAGCTGAAGGCGGTCGCAGTTTCCAGGGAGGCCGGCATCTACAGCTTTCCAGAGATCGGTCTCATCTAGAGATAGTTTATCCAGCCGTAGACCGCGAGCACCAGGAGCATCCCTGCGATACCCGCGGCCGCGAGGAAGGAAGCGTTCAGGGACCAGATCGCGGCAACGGTACCTGCGATCACAGGTCCGAGGGTCTGGCCGGCGTGCTTGACGAACTCGAGGAATCCCGTGAGTTCTGACTCGATGTCTTCCGGCGCCGCCTCGTCGAACAGGGCGTGTAGAGGCGGCGACATGCCCGCGGAAAATAGCCGGGCGATGAAGAAAAGTATTCCTACCAGCGCTATGTCGGTGACGAAGTTCATCGATACAAGAACCGGCGCCAGCAAGAGGGAAAGCAACGCTACGGTCTTGTGCTTTCCTATCCTGTCGGCGATATCGCCGAACACGAACTGGAAAGCCTTTGGGAGCGCGGCAGCACCGAATATGACCCCCATCATTGTGAAGTCAGCACCTATTTCGTTCAGGAGCAGGGGTATCGCGAGCCAGTAGAACGAGAAAATCACGGAGTAGAGGAAGATCAGGCTGAAAGGGAACCTCAGCTCCGACCAGTTATCCCGTAGATGCTCCCAGTCATCCACGTAGGTTCTACGGTGGAAGAGATCTTCGAGAGAATCCACGAAGCCGCGCCTGCCCTCAAGACCTATGTAGCTCAGGAACACCGTAACCGCGAGCGCGGAAGAGAATATCCAGAACCAGAAAGGCAGGTGCCAGCCGTAGGAGGCAATCATGTAACCACCGATTACCGGCCCCACTATTATCCCCAGGTTGGTGCCGAGCAGGAAGACAGAGACCGCCTCGGATTCAACGTCGCTATCCGCACTTTTGAGAGATACGCTCCAGCCACCATTCCATATCAGGACCTTCGACAGACCCTCTGTGGCCTTGGCAGCCACTATCAGTACTGGCGTTGCGGCCAGGTACATGAATGCGGGAAGAGCGAATATCGCGAGCCCACTGAATATAACCGCCTTCTCGCCCGCGCGCTGGACAAGGTTGCCCGCGGGAATATCAAGTAAAACAGGTATGGCGGCGGGAAGCGACGTCACTACCCCGACCAGAAAGACAGAGGCGATGTGCTGTTCAATATAGATAGGTAGAAAGTTCCAGACCGTTGAGCGGCCAATCCATGCCAGGAAAAATACCAGTGACAGGTATTTCGATATCGCGGGTATCCTGTCGAGTTCCACCGAACTTCACAAATTTCGATCATATGTGCCGCGTTACGCCTGCGGCTCCAGCAACTTTCAGGTTTTCCTCCGTAGAATCCATGTACTTTTTCGGGGTTCAGTAGGTTATAAACTTCCCGCTGTCCTGGACTTCCTCAAGCTCTTTCTCCTTTTCTCGCTCCTTCTGCTTCTGTATAAACTCCTTCTTGGCCTCTTCCTTGAGCTTCTGGAAGCGCTCCTCTGCCTCACTGTTCTCCGTGCCTGCCTGCTCCTTCTTCAGCTTCTCGTACCGGTCGCTTGAGGACTCGTTTTCAGGTTCAAGCTCTCTCATGTTTCTTCCCCACGAAAGGTAGGTACCTGGAGACAGTTATTAGTTTCCCTATCTTCTCCGAGGTGCGTTCTATCGATTCCGCAGATCTCTCCACGGACTGGACAAGTTTGTCCAGGTTTCTCAGGATCAGGACCAGGTATATCAGCAGTCCCAGAAAAAGCAGTTTGAGTATCACGTCAAGGACCTGGTTCAGTAACGTGAGAGTGATCACCATAACCCTGTATAGACGGTCTCGAGTTTTATACCTGAGGGTCCGAGAAAGGCTTTTAAGCCTCTAAACCGAATTTTTCAAGTGATAACATGGTACAAGTTCCAGAAGACGTTGAAATTGCAGACCTTCCCTTCACCCATGCACGGATCAAAAGAATGGTTAGAGATGAGGCTTCAGAGGGCCAGTACGTCCGTTCAAATGTTTACTACGGCCTGAACCTCTTGCTCGGCGAGATCGCGGAGGAAATCATCGACAGGATGATGGACACCGAAGCCGCGTACGTGGAAAAACACGACCTCGACAGGGCGGCGAGGAAGTACGAGAAGGTCGAGAACATCATCAAGGAGAAGGAACGTGTAGTAAGGAAGCTAGAGGCGCTGAGCGCGGACATCGAGAGACTTTCCCGAGAGGTAGAGCAGGCAGACCACTGACCTGTTCCCTCACCTGTATTCTTTCTTCTCCCCATCTACTTTTTGAAGCTTTATAACACCGCTATAATCTATGAGATTCGAGGCCGAGGTTATAGCCGAAGACTTGCTGCCCGCGGTCAGAAGCATTCTCGCATCAAGGCTCCACGACGACTACGGCTTCACGCAGGAGGAGATAGCGGCGAGGCTAGAAATTACACAGCCAGCGGTTTCACAGTACCTTGGACAGACCCGGGCAGATCAGGAAGTAATCGAGAAGCTGCAGGACGACCCGCAGGTCGATATTTTACTCGACGACATCACCTCGCTCGTGGCGAAGGATAAAGACTTCGCGAACGAGATCGGCCAGCTGATCGATACTGTTAGAGACAAGGGAATCCTGAAGGAACGGTTTGAAGGCACGAGAAAGATCTAGTAATCCTTGAAGCCGTCCCACTCGAACTCTTCGGCCTCCTCTTCACCGGTCATTGTCCTGATCCTTGCCATAATATCGTCGAGGCCCCGGATATCTATGTCCGAGTCAAAGAACTTGTCGAGATCCAGATTGTAATCATCGCTCCAGTATAGGAAGCCACCGACACCGCCAATTACAACCACGAACAGGCCGAAGCCTATCATCACCATTCTCCTGAGGTCTCGCCTGCTGTCGATCTTCTTTACATTTTCAAACGACTTCTCCGCGGCGCTGTAGTCCGCATCGATACCTTCAAGTGCTGAGGAAATCCTGTAGTATTCGCCGCTGTCACGCGCCTTCTGTGCATCTTCAACCTTCTGTTTAAAGCTTGAGAAGTTGGACTCAAAGCGCTGTTTAAGGTCGTCGCCCCAGCCATCCTTGTTGCTGGAAAAATCGCTCTGGAGCTTGCTAAGCTTCTCCTCGTACGTGGAGAGGTTTGCCTCAAGCTCCTGCTGCTGGTCCTGGTTCGCCTCGACCACAAGCGGGAAGCTCTTGGAGATCTCCGGGTAGGAGAGTGATACGGTAACATCGTATTCTCCGAGGTCCCCGTCATCGGTCTCTACCCCGAATCCCAGGGTCAAAGTATCTCCCGGCTCCATGTCGCTGACCTTCGAGGAGTCAGAAACAACTCCTTCCGCCGCGACGCTCAGGTTGGTCTCGTCGATGAAGATATCGCCGGTGTTCTCAAGTGTCACGTCAAAGCTCTCGGAGTCGCCCGCAGTGACAGAAAGATTTGAGGGCGGCGCCAGGCTTATCTCGGGCGTCGCATCCGGATCATAGGTGAAATCTATCGTCTCTGGATCACTCCATCTACCCGCGTTGTCCTTTGCACGTATGTATATTGTCTGCTCGCCCTCATCAAGGCCAGAAACGCTGGCCGAGAATTCGCCCTCGCTGTCGCTAACGTTCACCGTGTTACCGTCTCCTTCGTCTACTGAGGATTCGTAGAAGTATTCCAGTTTATCAATACCTGAAACGTCGGTGGCGGTAAACTCTACGGGGAAGTCACTGTTTACAGTACTTCCTGGTATAGAAAGGTCGAAAAGGGATGGCGGGCTGCCGTCGAAGAAGTAGGTCTCAGTATCGCTTTCCTTGCAGTTGCCGGCCTGGTCACACATTTCAACGTAAATATCGGTCTCTGTGTCCGAGTAGTCATCGCCGTCTACTTCACAGGTGAAAGTGGTGTCGCCGCTGACCGACTGCGTCTCAGAGTCAATCTCATCGTCATTCCCATCGTAACACGTAACAGTTATGTCCGAACCCTCGTCCTCCTCACTCAGCTCGACCTCGAAATCGTACTCGTCGTCCTCGTCAAGCAGGATGTACTCCTCATCAGGAAGATCAGGTGAAGTGTCGCCGTCGTAAGAGGTGTCGACAGTGAAGTCCCAGGAACCTGTCTTCTTGTTCCCGGCCTTGTCAAATATGCTGTAATCAACAGTATAGGTTTCATCGTTCAGGTCTTCAAGATCCAGGCTCTCGCCGACGGTCGAGTCCTCATTATCGTCTTCCGAATCCGTCACATTCAGGAAAGTGTAGTTGACCCCTGCGTCACCGTTATCAGAGGTGTCGACAGAAACCGTCGGATCGGTCTCTGAGGTGTACCCTGTAGGGGATTTGGAATCCAGCTGTGGCTTCTGGGTGTCGAAAACTACGTCGGTTATCTCAGCGCTTCCATCGGAGTTGTTGGCTTTAAAATCATAAGTACCGTCTCCCTTGCTGGTTGTCTCGTAGGTGTAGAAGTTGTTCGTACCCGAGGTTTCGTTGCTCAGGGAGGTGTAGTTCGATTCATCCGAGTTCTTTATCCAGAAATGAACGTATCCGGCGGTGCTCTCGGTCACGTTTAATGTAACGTCGTTGGTTCCGAATATCTGGCCATCGGAGCTCGGGTTGTTCCAGCTCGGCGAGGCCGCCGAAAACCCGGCTACAAGGACTGCGGTTGTGGCCAGTAGAAGTACTTTAAAAACCGTGTTTCTTCTTTTCGAGAACACTGTGAAGCAATTCCTCACATATGTTTAAGTAAATTTAACGGATGGTTGTGTTTCAATGGATTCAAAAGAGTATTCAGGAGCTTCAGGCACGAGAGTTCTCGACGTGGGTGTCGGCGATTACCGGGTTGCGGACGACGGTTACAGCGTTCTGGAGACGGGTGATGTTTTCACCTGTGTCGCGGTCGGGCTCTACGACAAGGCGACAGGTAGCCGGGGCCTGGTGCACGCAAGAACTCCTGGAGAGGACGTGGACGGTGTAAACAGGCTGCTTGGCGAGATGGCCGAGGAACTTCCTCCTGGAGAAAGCTGGCAGGCATATGTCGTGGGCGGGGGATACGATCCGGACTGTCCGCGTCTGGGCATGAGCAACGGGAATAGCGCGAAGTCATGGCTGGAAGAGTTCGGCGTTGAAGACGTAGAACTTGAGACCGGTGGAGAGCTTAAACGCGACGTCCGGCTTCTACCGTCGGGAGAAGTCGAGATTGACGAGACAGGTATGTCCCAGTTTAACCGCAGAAACACTGGAAACGGAAGAAGGTCCCGTATCTAGTCATCTGCAGGTACGTATTCTGGCTCAACATCTGCAATCATTTCTTCCTCCCTGCTCCTTCTCTCTCTTTCTCTCGCGGCGTAGTACCCGTCAAGCATCTTGAAAGGATCGAAGCCGCTGTCCTCTTCCAGTCTTTCCTCCAGTTCGGCCTTTGTGCTCGTTCTTGCCTTCGACTCGAGTATTCGGTGCACGGCGTATGCCGGAACAGTACTTACCACAGCTCCTGCCGTTGCGGCCAGGTATCCCGGGTTGTCGGCCAGTATCTGGCCGGTTCTGTAAACTATGTCTTCCATAGCAATCTCCCAATAGAGAAGAAATTTTTATTAGGTTACATTTTATTGCTTCTGGAAGAATTCGTCGAGCTGCTCCTTGTCATCGCTCGGCCCTATAATCACAAGCTGGTCTCCCTCGTCTATCCGTATGTTCAGGTCGCCAGTGAGAACCTTATCGGGCTGGATCACCGCGGCTATCTTGAAGTGGTCAGGGAAGCTCTTTTCTTCTTGGAGTTCGGTCACCGTAGAGCCTACAAGGCCGGATTCCTCCTTTATAGAGGCCTTCAGAACCTCGCGCTCGCTGGAAAGGTTGGCTAGCTTGACCAGATACGGGTGTTCAACCGTTGACAGGAACTCGCTTATCAGCAGGTCTGTGTGCCCTATGGTCTCCGCGCCTATAACCTCGAACGCGTCGTAGTACTCATCGTCCTCGACACGGGATACGACCTTTGGAACACCATACTTCTTCCCGAGAGAGCAGATAACCATGTTCTCGTTGTCGTCCTTCGAGGTCGAGATCAAGACGTCCGCCTCGGTGATGCCTGCATCCTCCAGCGCGGATAACGCGGTAGGTGAACGGTTGATGACCGTTGCGCCCGAGGATGAGTACAGCCGTTTGCACTTGTCCTCGTCATCATCGATGATCACAACGTCGTGACGGTCCTCAAGCTGTTCTACAAGTCTCCTCGACAGGGTGTTGATATCCGCTATTACTACGTACATCCTAAGAAGAATCTTTGAACAGGTCGCTATTAAATATTGCCAGAACGGGCAGCATCTCCAGCCTTCCCGCCAGCATTCCGATAACCCACGCGACCTTTATCAGAGGCGAGATAGACACCATCTCCTCGCCCTGAATGTAGACAGGACCCATGTTGCCGATAGAGGAGACGCTCCCGGAGAGCGCGGCCATCACATTCATGTCTGACAGCATCAGCGTCCAGAGGGTCAGGACAAAGGTGAAGGCGACCCAGGTGAAGAAAAGTACTGCGATTGTCTGGACAGTCGACCGCTCCAGTATCTCCCCATCGATTTTGACCTCGTTGATCGCGGTCTCCGGCAGAGAGTAAGCACGTATCCGGACTTTCAGAAGCTCTATAAGCGTCTTCAGTCGGAATATCTTGAGACCTCCTGACGTAGAACCCAGTGAACCCCCGACAAACATTATTCCTATGAATGCGGCCTGTAGCGCGACCGAGAGAGACATAAGCGACATGGTGGCGTAACCGGCCGAGGAGATTACCGCGGCAGACTGGAAGGTGGAGTCCACCAGAACGCTCTTCAAACTGTGACCGCTCATGAAAAGTTCTATCCCGGTCAGGATCGCCATCAGACCAAAGATCTGGGCATACATCTTGAACTCGGAGTTACCTATCAGCGAACTGACATCGGTCCGGAGAACACGGTAAAGCAGCACGAAGTTGACTCCTGCAAGAAACATGAAGAACGTCGTAGCAACCGTTATAGCGGTCGAATCAAAACCTCCTATGCTCGCAGCCATTGTCGAAAAACCTCCCGTCGATATCGCCGAAAAGGCGTGTAGTATTGCGTTGAAAGGAGTCATGCCCAGAGCCACATAGGTGCCAATTATTACCGCAGTCAGGAAGCCATAGACCTTCCAGAGTGCGAAAATCGACTTTGTGAGCGACGGTCTTATCGACCCGGAATCCGTCTTGTGGGCTTCTGCCGAGAAAAGTCTTCTCGAGACGCCGCCGGATTCACGGATAACCGCGATAAAGAATGTCAGTATGCCAAGACCTCCTATCCACTGCATGAAGGACCGCCAGAAAAGCAGTGAGCGCGGGAGATTTTCGGGCGCCAGGAACATCGAGATACCGGTAGTGGTCAGGCCAGCGGCCGACTCGAAGATCGCGTCCACGAGAACCATCTCCGTGAGTAATGGTATCGAACCAAAGATCAAAGCCAGTATCCACCCGAGAACCGTCGCGAACATGGCCTCCTTGACCGTGGGAGATCCTTTATCAACACCCATCTTGATTGCGTGGCCAAGCACAAGACAAGATATAGATGCCACTATGAACCCGGACATGTAGAATATCGACTCCCTGTAGTAGACTGCGACGAGCAGGGGTAGGGCGATGGTGAACGCGAATACCTGGAGGAAGCTGCCTACAAACCGGAGAATAACCGGGCTACGCATGTATTCGAAGTTCCGGCTGCGGGAATAAAAAGCTCTCCAATTAAAAAAGTTTCTCGCCAAGACTAGGATGCTCGGGCAACTGAGCGGTGATTCATAATGCAAGTTACTATCGGAACACAGGATGGCGAAACCTTCCAGACAGAACTGGAAGACTCTTCTCAACTCACAGGAAAGAAAATAGGGGAAACCTTTGACGGCGGAATCATAGGCCTCAGCGGATACGAGCTGGAGATTACCGGTGGCAGCGACAGGCAGGGATTTCCCATGAGGAAGAGTATAGAAGGTACTGCCCGGAGAAAAGTGCTGCTCGAGGAAGGCTCTGGCACCCGGGAAAAGGAGCAGGGAATGAGGCGCAGGAAATCCGTGCGCGGAAACACTGTTTCGGACGAGATACAGCAGCTCAACACCACTGTAGCGGAAAAAGGCAGCAAATCCGTGGAAGACCTTCTTGGTGAAGAAGAGGAAGAATAATGCCGCATTCCCGCAGAAACAGCGGATCCAGCAGGAACTACTACGGAACGACCAGTATGAAATTCTACATGTGGGCAAAGAGACAGTCGAGGAAAAAGGACAAGATAGTTGATCAGATAGGCCAGTGCTACGGAACCGCAAGTGACAGAGCCCATTCACTGGCGGGGGACATCGGCAGTAAACTCGGGGACAAAACGGATATTGGGGAATTGCTCTCAGGGCAGGAAAAATAAGATGACCGAAGGAATACCAGAGGCAAACATCGGGCTTGTAGGCCATGTCGACCACGGGAAGACCACGCTCACACAGGCACTTTCGGGTAAGTGGACTGACGAGCACTCGGAAGAGTTGAGAAAGGGGATCACGATAAGGATAGGATACGCCGATATAACATACTATGACGATGACGGGGACCTCAATGTTGATGGAGACGGCGACGAGGTTAGGACCGTCTCGCTTGTAGACGCACCGGGCCATGAGACCCTGATGGCAAACGTCCTCTCGGGCGCGGCAATAATGGACGGCGCCATACTTTTGATCGCGGCGGACGAGGACTGTCCGCAACCCCAGACACGGGAACACCTAGCTGCGCTGGACATCGCTGGCGTTGAAAATATTGTGATTGCCCAGAACAAGATTGACCTTGTCGACGAGGATCAGGTGCGTGAAAACCACGAGCAGATACAGGAGTTTGTATCCGGAACAGTCGCGGAAGAAGCACCCGTAATACCGATATCTGCACAGCACGGCGTCAACATCGATGCACTGCTCGAAGCCGTAGACGATGAAATACCCACGCCGGAGAGAGATTCTGAAGAGGAGCCAAGGATGCTTGTCGCCCGGTCATTCGACATCAACAAGCCCGGGACCTCCCCTGAAGATATCAGAGGCGGAGTAGTAGGGGGTAGCCTTATCCAGGGAGAGATAGAGGAAGGCGATGAAATCGAGCTCAGACCCGGTCCACGTATCGACAAGGAGTGGGAGCCTGTAGTCACGACAGTCGAGGGCATCATGCAGGGTTCAAAAGCCGCGGATAAAGGCACACCGGGAGGACTGCTTGCAATCGAAACCTCTCTGGATCCGTCTCTTGCAAAGTCGGACGGCCTCTCTGGCAACGTCCTCGGCAGGAAGGACGAACTTCCAGAGGTGACCCAGACAATAGAGATCGAGGTAGACCTCATGGACCGACTGGTCGGCGCGGAAGACGAACAGGAGATCGAGAACATAAAGGAAAACGAGGCCCTGATGCTAAATGTCGGGACCGGAAAGTCCGCAGGAATCGTCACACAGGCAGGGAAGAATGTCCGCCTGGACCTGAAAGTGCCAGTGTGTGCAGAAGAAGATGATCGAGTCGCAATATCGCGCCAGATAGGCTCTCGATGGCGTTTAATCGGTCATGGGAAGATAAGCTCGCTTGAATAAGCCCCCTCATTTTTAAAGCCGAGTACCGTGATTACAACTTACTGTAACACCATCCGGTGGACCCTCACATGAGCTTCTTCAATCAACTCCTGACCCTTACCCAGGGCGGCGATGCCCTTGCAAGAGTCATACTTACACTCCTGATACTTCTATCAGGCCACCTGGGTGTCAAACTGCTCGGGATTCTGGTAAGAAGGTTCTGGGTGGAGAAAGGGGACCTAAACAAGAAGCAGGTCGAGGAGCGGAACGATACTATACGACACCTGGGCTACGTACTTGACGCGGTAGTAATCGTCGCGGCACTGCTCTACCTCAACACAAACCTTACTTCAGCGTTCTCCACAGGGCTCGCAGAGTTTGTGCCCGACATGCTTTCTGCGATCCTTATCGGTCTGCTTGGCTTCATAGTGGTCAACGTAACGATAAAGGTGGGTGCTGACTTCCTGAGAACCATCGGGATCAGGAATTACTTCAGGGAGGTGGGTCTATCGGGGAGCGCTATCAACTTTGCATCCGTGCTTCTGAGAGGATTCCTGTACCTGCTAATCGCCCAGATCGCTCTCACCGAACTTGGGATAGGCGAGACATTCATCGACAAACTCGTGACTGCCTCTTCCTGGGCCGCGGCATTCCTTATAGCCGCTCTGCTGTTCTACGGCTTCAAGGATCTTTTCCAGAACTTCGCCGCAGGTATATACCTGAAGAACTCGCAGCAGGTGAGGCCCGGCGAACAGGTCAACCTTGAACAGGGAAAAGGCGAGATCCGTGAGGTATCACTTTTCTCGACGACTATAGATACTGAAACAGGCTATACTCTTCTCACTCCAAATGCGAGAGTTATGGACTCGGAGATAAAGTTCAAGAGGACCAAGAGCGATATTGACACTCTGGAGGACATAAAGAGCTACTTCGTCGCTCAGCACCCTTCCTACTGCGGGCCGGCCTCCATGGAAATGGCGCTCGAAATATTCGGATACAGGCACAGCCAGGAAGAGATAGGTGAAAAAGCAGAAACCACCGAGGAAGAAGGAACCGACCGTGACAAGCTGATGGAAGCAGTGGAAGAAATGACGGAGGAAGAGGTCAGCACCGCGTACGTGGAGTACGACAAGATCACTGATATAGCGGACGAGTTCAAGACCTGGTTCAACGACGGAGCAATGATAGTTCCAAACTTCTACAAGCCAGAGCTCTTCCCAGACGCAACAACAGGACACTATGTACTGTCTGTGGGTGTCGAGGGGGACGAGATACTGGTCATAGATCCCAGCGGCCACACCGGAAGCGGCGGAGTCTACTACGTCAACAAGGACAGGCTCTACGATGCGATGGCAGAGTTCGATCATTCACGCGGATACATAATAGTCGCGCCGGAGGGAACTACGGCGCACTGGAGGATCAAGAACGACCTGATCTATAGCGACAGGACCTATTATGATGAGCTCTCGAAGACCCTGGAAGCACGGCTTAGAAAGATAATGAGACAGGGGGGACTCCTGAAAAATGCAATGCCTTCATCTATAAAAGACTACATGGAGGACTGGAGGACTGGAGAACGGGTTACCCGGCTCTGGAAGGCCACGGAGGGGAAAGATGAAACTTCTGAAGATAACAAGGAATGACTTTGAAGAGTTCGACCCACTGTTTGAAGAGGTCGAAACGGTCAACGTTGAACAGGTCGCGCCGTCGGTCATAGACGGTGAGACAGATGTAAAGATCAATGGCGGCTCGATATCGGATTACGACGCAGTCTTCACGGATATACCCCAGAAAAACGCCGTCTTCGGACGCGTCCTGCTCGAAATGATAGAGGAGGAGGGTATCCGCACCAACCATCCCTCGACCGCATTCTTCATCATGTCGAAGAAGAACTATTTGCACCATGTACTCCACCAGAAAGACATCGACGCTTCCGCAACAGTTGTGGTTGCATCGGATAAAGCCGGCCGGAACATCGAAGACCATCTCGAGACGCCGCTGATCGCGAGAAAATTCGACCAGCTTGTGGAAGTTGAAAGCCGGCTGATCGAGGACGAGGACACAATAGAGGAATTTGTCGGCGGCACCGAGTATCCCGACGAGTTCATAGTGTTCCAGGAGCTCGAGGATGGCGACAAGTACAGGTGCCTCTACGCCGGAGGCGAAATCATATCCCTGATGGACAGCAGCGACAGCTGGCAGCTCCAGGATGAAAAACTGAAGTACTCGTCCCTTTCACAGGAGCAGAAAAAAACCGTGGAGAAAGCCGCAAAGAACATTGGAACACCCGTAGCCGAGGTAGTCCTGCGCGGCGGGAAAGTCTTCGACGTGAACCCTAACCCCGATCTGGGCCAGTACACTGAAGTATCCGGCAAAAACGCCTACGAGGCCGTTGCACAGGTCCTGAAAGGTGATATAGGTTGAAGCTTTCCGCAGGAAAGACTTCTGGCAAAAATCAGCCGGAGGCGGATTTTTAATGAAAATGGCGATAGTGTACGGCGACATATCGACCACCCACCAGCTCATAATTGAAAGAGCGGAAGAGATTTTCGAGTCCGTGCTCGCAGCACCTGTTGACGGCCTGAAGTTTGCACATATTGACGGCGAGAACAAGGTAATCTACAAGGATACCGATCTGACCGAGTTCGACGCGGTCTACATAAGGACCGGGGACAAGGACAAGCTGTTCTCCGAGCACCTTACAGAGGTCCTGAATGAAGCCGGGGCAGTCACGCAGGCGGAGAACGACACCTATGCTTACGAGTCCAACAAGTTCTACTCGATGAAGGTACTGGCGGAAAACGGGGTCAAGGTTCCCGACAGCGTCTACACTCTTTCTCCTGACGCGGCAGTTGAGGCCGCGGAAAAGCTCGGCTACCCGATCATCATGAAAACTATCGGCGGGGGAGGCGGCCAGGGAGTAATGCGCGCGACCTCGGAAAACGAGCTGAAACCAGTTATGGATACCATGAAGGCCTTCGAACAGGACATCTGCCTCCAGGAGTACAAAGAGCACGACGGCACTGACAACCGCATAATAGTCATCGGCGATCAACTGGTCGGCTACCAGCGCTCCAGCGCAGGGGACGAATGGAGGTCAAACATATCAGGCGGCGGAGACAGGAGAAAGGCAGAGATTACGGAAGAGATCGAAGAGTCCGCAACAAGATCCGCGAAAGCACTCGGATTCGATATCTGCGGCTGTGACATAATAGACATCGAGGACGGAGTTTACGTACTGGAGGTTAACGGAGCCTTCGGCCTTAACGAGGGAATAAATGATGTAGTCGGCGAGGACATAATTCTGCGTGTCGTCGAGGGAATGCACGAACTGGCAATTCAGCACCAGGAAGAGAAAAAATGAGAACCGGAGTCGAACTGGAGTACTGGGTTACAGACGGGAACGGAAAGCTACGCTCCGCCGAAAAGATCGCCTCGCGACTGGATTTCGCCGAAAGAGAATTTGTCGAACCGGTACTTGAAATAAAAACGGAGCCACGAGAAACAGTTTCTGGGTTGAGGAACGAGATCAAGAGGAAGCTCAAGAATGCCATAGAGGAGGCGGAAAGCCTCGATCTGAACATTGTCGGTCTGGGGACACCACTTCACTCGGGAGAGATCAAAACAGATGAATCGGCGAGATCAAGACTACAGGAGAAAATTGTGGGTGAACGGCTCAACTACGCCAAACACGTTGCGGGCACACACTTCCACTTTGAACAGACCGATCCCGTGAAACAGATCAATCTCCTGACCGCGCTCGACCCCTCGCTCTCGCTTGTCAGCTCCTCACCCTACTACCGGGGCAAGAGAGTGGCAGACAATGCGAGAAACCAGATATACCGCTACAGGTGCTACGAGAAACTCTCAAAACACGGCCAGCTCTGGAACTATACCTCGAGCAGGGAAGAATGGGAGAACCGTATCGAGACGAGATTCAACGAGTTCAAGGATTTTGCGCAGGAAAAAGGGATAGATGGATCAAAGATAGAAGAGCACTTCCGCCCGGAGGACAGCATATGGATTCCCGTCAGGCTCAGGGAAAAGTTCGGAACAGTTGAATGGAGATCTCCTGATTCCGCTCTTCCCGGCCGGATAATCGAGTTGCTCGAAAAAATCAGGCATCTAGTTGAAAAAACTGGAGACAGCAGACTTGAGACAGGGAAACCCGGGATAGAACCGGGAAGAATAGTGGTGCCGGAGTTCACGGAACTTGACCGGCTCTCAAGAAACGCGATATATGATGGGCAGGAAAACGGTGAAGTCCGGAGATATCTCGAGGAACTAGGGTTTGAAAAACAGGATTCAGTCTCCAGGGAAATTGATGCCGGGGCCAGCATAGATCGTGAGACCGCTAAAAAAATAAGACTGAAATACAGCAAAAAGCTCAAGCAGGACGTCAAAAAGCTCTAGAAAAATGAAGAAGATAATCCTTGACACCAACTTCCTGGTGGCGCCCTTCCAGCTAAATCTCTCAGTTTTCGATGAACTCGAAAGACTCTACCCGCACGCGGAGACATACACCCTGGAAGACGTGATCCAGGAGGCGAAGAGCATAGAGTCCGGCAAGTACAAGGCTCTTGTCCACAAACTGGTTGAAACACAGGACATGGAGGTTCTCGAAACAGAAGGAAGCGGAAGCGTCGACGACCTGCTCGTCGATCTCGCGGACGAGTACGTGATCGCCACCAACGACAGGGAGCTGAAGCAGAGGCTGCTCGAAAAAGATGCGGAAGTCGTGATTATCCGGAGCAAGAACCATCTCGAGGCGCTTAACCGGCAGGAACTTCGATAGGAAACACCATTTAAAACTTGCGTCGAATCTGCTTACTGTTCTGAGGTAAAAAGAATATATGTACAAGAGGCTTACAGTCCAGGACTCGGTAAGAGTACCGCCAGAGCACCTGGGAGATGACCTTGAGGAAAGCGTAAGAGCCGGACTTAGAGAAGAAGTTGAAGGAAGAATTCTATCGGAAGTAGGAGTCGTGATAGGAGTCGAAGATGTGAACTCTGTCGAGGGCGGAGATATCAGGCCTGAAGACGCAGGGGTCCACTACGAGGTCGAATACCAGGCCATCGTTTTCGAACCCGAACTGCACGAAGTGGTGCACGGCGAGGTGGTCGACATCACTGGCTTCGGCGCATTCGTTAGAATCGGGCCTTTCGACGGTCTATGCCACGTATCCCAGGTTATGGACGACTACGTCAACCACGACGAGGAAAACGACATGCTTGTATCTGACGAGAACGACTTCTCACTACAGGTCGGCGATGTACTGACCGCAAGGATAATAGCAGTCTCGCTCGAGAACCAGGAGAGCAACAAGATCAACCTCACGATGAGACAGCCAGGTCTCGGAAAGGACGAATGGATCGAGGCGCACGAGGAAGAACAGGAAGAGGAGGAAGAGTAAATGAATTCTAAAACCCGAAATATAATGGACGCCGGAGCGCTAGCGTAGAGCGTTCCCGCGTGATCGATACTTCGCGTGAAAGTTCGATGGCAGAGCGAGCGTGCAGGAACTGTAACAGAATCGTGGAAGACTCGGATGAATGCCCGGTATGCAAGAACAACGACCTTTCTAACTCCTGGAGCGGACTAGTGGTCATCTACAATCCAGAAGACTCGGATATTGCAGAAAAACTTGGAATACAGACACCGGGTCGCTACGCGATCAGGGTCAAATAAAAGTCTTGCCCGGAGTTGTAAAGAATACAAATGGATGTCAAAATTAGCTCGGTAAAGGAAAACCCGCTGCTAGGAAGACGGGAGGTAGAGGCAAGTATCGACCACGAAGGAGAGAAAACTCCTAGCGAGGAAGATATTGTGTCAAGAATCGCGGCCGAGAACAATCTCGACGAAGAGAACATCCAGGTTGACGGAATCTACACTGGCTTCGGCTCACAGCATTCCAGGGCGGTACTCAAAGTTTTCGAGGACTTTGAATACGACGAGGAGCTTGAAGAGGAAACGATCGAAGAGGAAGAGACTGGAAGCGGAAAAGCAACCTCAGGAGAATCAAGCGATATCGACTACGAAGAGATCGTTTCCAGCACTATTACCGATGCGAAGGACGCGCTCGGGGAACTCGATGATCCGGACTACGAGAAGGCGCTTGAAGCCGAGGAAGCAAACAAGGACAGAAAAACCTTCAAAGAATGGCTCGAAGCGCAATAAAGGTTAAAAATTAGGAGAGACAGAGGTGAATTATTGAATGGCGATTTTAAGGGCTGAAGAAATACGCGAAATGGATACAGGAGAGCTGAAGGAGAAACTCACCGATCTACAGAAGGAGCTTGTTGAAGAGCGGGGCCAGATCGAAGTTGGAGGCTTCGCGGACAATCCAGGACGAATTGGAGAGATGAAAAAAACTATAGCGAAGATAAAGACTGTTCTCAACGAACGTTCTGAATAATGACTGAAATTCAAAGAATTTCTGGCTTGCAAAAGATCACCAGAGGTGATCTTTGAATGGCAGATACATGTCCCAAGTGCGGAATGCCCGAAGACCTTTGCGTCTGTGATTCTATAGCCAAGGGCGAGCAGAAGATCAGCGTCAAACTCGACACCAGGAGCTTCGGAAAGGAGATGACCGTTGTCGAAGGCCTTGACGACGGAGAGGTCGATCTCGAAGATTTAGCGTCCACGCTCAAGTCAAAACTTGCCTGTGGAGGCACCGCGAAGAACGGTCAGATCCAGCTACAGGGAGACCACACCCGGCGCATAACAGAGGTTCTCGTGGAAGAAGGCTTCGAGGAATCCCAGATCGAAGTCAACGCATAGGCACCAAATAGAAAAGAATCAGACATCCAAAAGTTTTCTAATGTCAGAAGATTTCATCCTGCCTCCAAAATTAGAGAAAGGAGACAAAATAGCAGTTATTGGAACCTCAAGCGGAGTACAAGAGTTCCCGAAAGTTCTTGAGATAGGAGTGAAGAGACTGGAAAACCGCTTCGGACTAAATCCCGTTGTTTATGATACAGCAAGGAAAAATACGGAGTATTTGAACAGTCACCCCGAGGAGAGAGCCGAAGAATTCATGCATGCCTTTGAAGACCCGGAAACAAAGGCAGTTATAGCCTTGACTGGAGGGGATGAACAGCTCAGAACACTGAAACACCTTGAGCCGGAAAGACTGAAGGATAATCCGACGAGGTTCTACGGCATCAGCGACAACACCAACATCCATATATACCTCTGGAGTCTCGGAATACAGAGCTTCTACGGCGGTCAAATACTTGACGATTTACTGGCTGAAGGAGAACTCGGAGAGTATAACTACAAATATCTAGAGAAAGCCTTCTTTGAGGATAGTCTTGGAGAACTCAAGCCCTCTGAAAAGTTCACTGACGAATTCTTTGATCTGTTCCAAGAAGAAATTGAGGATGACAGAAAACGTTTCGACTCCCCAAACTGGGAGTTCTGGAACTTCGATGAAGAGGTTGAAGGCAGAGTTTTCGGAGGATGCTTCGAGATAATTAACTGGCAGATGGTAGTTCAGAGATACTTACCTGAACCCAAAAAACTTGAAGACACAGTATTGGCGCTGGAAACTTCTGAGGAAGCGCCTTCAGGAACAGAGGTCAAGAGATGGCTCACATGTCTTGGAGAAAACGGGATTCTCGATAAATTCGCCGCAATAATTGTAGGAAGACCCCCGAGATCACCTCTTCACGGCGATAATAGGGGTGAAGAGGAGAAAAGAGAGTATCACAGAAACCAGAAGAAGATTATCAAGCAAGAAGTCGAAAGATACTGCCCAGACACTCCTATAGTCTTCGACATGGATTTCGGCCATACACACCCTAAAATACCTCTAAAATCAGGGGGAAAAATCAGGATAGAGCCTGAAAACAGAGAGATAACCTCTCTCTGAAAACAAAAGTATGAAGAAACGTCATGCCAATAACACCGGAAAACCTGCCGCGCCACGAACTCATCGGCCTTGAAGCAGAAGTCCTTGAGTCGACAGACGAGAACCAGATCGGGATTTCCGGAGAGGTGCTAGACGAGACCCAGAATATGCTCCGGATCGAGGACAGGAAGGTTGAGAAGGAGAACTGTGTCTTCCGCTTCACGCTGCCCGATGGAGAAAAAGTAAAAATTGACGGCAAGCTGCTTGCGAAGCGGCCAGAGGATCGCGTCGGAATGAAATTGCCCGGCAAATGGGAGTACGTCGACTGAGTTTCAGTTTACTACAGGAAAACTGACAGCGATACACTTCCCTTTTAAAGGTTACCTTCACTTGTGAAGGATACGAGCCAACTCCGTCTGGAGTCGGATGATAACCCGATGCTCATTGTCTGAGTATCTGGTTTGACTACGATACTCTGGAGCGGCGCGTAACCTTGAAAACCTACGTGTCCGTCTTTAGAGCTTATCTGACCAACTGCAGGTGGTTTAAAAAGGTTGGTTTCGAGGATTGATTCACGATGTCACTTGGACTCGATATTGAAACACCCGCAGAAGAATGCGAGGACAAGAACTGTCCCTTCCACGGAAACGTCTCTGTGAGAGGCAGTTCTTTCACCGGAGAGGTAGAGTCCACGAAAATGGATAAATCCGCCACAGTCAGGTGGGAGTACTCGGAAAAGATTCCGAAGTACGAGAGATACGAGCGAAGGAACACCAAGATCTCTGTCCACGTACCTGGGTGTCTCGATGTTGAAGAGGGAGACTCTGTCCGGGTGGTCGAAACCCGTCCGATCTCGAAGACCAAAAGCGCAGTAATCGTGGAGGTTCAATAGATATGAAACCCGTCGGCGCCAATATTACGCGAACCCTGGACAAGGGCGCATCACTGACGTGTGCCGACAACTCAGGGGCAAAAAAGCTGGAGATCATCGGAGTCAAGGCAAGAAAAGGCCGCCGATCAAGAAGAGAATCCGCAGGAGTCGGCGATATAGTTACCGTCAAGATTCTGAAGGGAGACCAGGAAGTAAAGCACCAGGTCTTCGACGCAGTAATTGTGAGACAGACAAAAGAATACCAGCGACCCTCGGGAATGAGGATCGCCTTTGAAGACAACGCGGCAGTTCTAATTGAAGAGAACGGTCTTCCAAAGGGCTCTGTCACGAGAGGACCTATCGCAAAAGAAGTGGTTCAACGCTTCTCGCCAATTGGAAAGATCGCGTCGCAGGTAGTATGATTATGACACAGAAGACAGACAACTGGAGCAAGGAATGGAATTCGAGCACGAATCCATCGAAGCAGAGGAAATACAGAGAAAACGCTCCGCTTCACGTAAAAGATAAGCTTGTATCTGCGAACCTCGCCCCGGAACTCAGGGAAGAGCTCGGGACACGTTCAATTTCAATCAGGGCCGGCGACCGAGTAGAGGTTATGCGCGGCGATGAATCCGGCAGAGAAGGTATCGTCAGCAATATCGACCGGGAAAACGAGAGAGTGTACGTCAACGGTATCGAGGTCGAGAGAGTCGACGGAACCGAGATGGAGAAGGCTCTGAGGCCGTCAAACCTCCAGGTAACCGCACTGAATATTGAAGACAACAGGAGACTCGAGAAATACGATATTGAAGACGTCGAGGCGATCGGCGTTGAGGAAGAAGAGATGGAGGAGGCACTGGAAGAAGAGGAAGAAGGCGAAATGATGCAGCAGATGCAGCAGGGCGAGAGCTCTCTGGAAAAGGATGAAGAGGAGGAAGGAGAACTAGAGGCCGAAGAGGAAGAGACTGGAGAAGATACCGAAACATCTTCCGCGGACTACGAAGAAATCCTATCCGGGACCATCTCGGACGCAAAAGACGCACTTGAAGACCTGGAAAATCCGGACTGGGAAGCCGCACTAAAGGCCGAAGAATCCAACAAAAACCGCACAACATTCATCGACTGGCTCGAAAAAAGAGTTGAATAATCATGGCATACAACAAGAGACTACCGGCACCGAAGCACTATCCGATCGAGAGGAAGAAGGGCAGCTACGTCTCAACAATTGAAGGATCCCGCAGCAGGGAGGATGCGATCCCGGCAGTTCTTCTTCTGAGAGATGTGCTTGGATACGCGGAAAGCGACTCCGAGGCGAAAGAAATAGTTCAGAACAGAGATCTTCTCCGGAACGGAGAAGAGGTAAGAGATGTTAGACAGGGAATCGGCGTTCTTGACGTGGTGGAGATTCCGAAGGCCGAGGAGGCCTACCGGGTTCTGAGATCCGGGAGAAAGCTGAAGTTCGTGCCTGTAACCGACGCGGAAAAGATCGTCGCGAAGATCACGGGCAAGCGGTCGGAAGGCGATGAGCACGTTTACAGCCTCCATAACGGCGAGAACTACCGTACAGATGAAGACTACGGTACAGGAAATACGCTGGTGTTCAACTCCTCGGTGAAGGAAATTGAACTTGAGGAGGGCGCCGAAGTAATCGTAATCGAAGGACGGCACGCCGGGGAGATAGCGGAGCTCAAGCAGGTAAACGACCGGGGATTGAATGCGGACACCGGCCTCGTGGAATCAGAGAGCGAGTTCGAGACCCGACTCGAAAACCTTGTAGCAGTAGAAAACATCGAACTGGGTGAAACCCAATAATGGCAGCAGAACAGGAAATGAAACAGATCCAGATATCGAAAGTAGTGGTCAATATTGGCGCAGGACAGGTCGGAGACGACGTTGAGAAAGCAGTTGACCTGCTCGAGAAGTTGACTGGAAGAGAAGCGGTGAGAACGGAGTCTGGTGAGAACTCGAAGACTTTCGGCCTAAGATCAGGATTGAATATTGGCGCAAAGGTAACTCTGAGAGGAGAAGAGGCCCGCGAGTTCCTGGAGAAAGTTCTACCCGCCGCAGATAATGAAATAGGCGAGAACGCTTTCGACGGCAACGGAAACTTTTCGTTCGGGATAGACGAGTACATCGACGTTCCGGGAGTCGACTACGATTCAGATATCGGCATGCGCGGATTCGAGGTCGCAGTCTCGCTGGAACGTCCCGGCTACCGCGTCAAAAAACGGGACCACAAGCCATCTGAAATCGGCAAAGAACACATAGTGTCAGATGAGGAAGCCCGAGAGTTTGTAGAAGAGGAGCTAGGAGCAGAGGTGGCCGGATAGATGGGATACGAAGAGATACTCGACCAGATCAGACACAAGGAAGGCGACAGGAAAGCCTTCGAGAAACACAATACTCCAAAGGAGAGAGACTACGGAAAATCCAAGAAAGAATGCCGGCGCTGCGGCAGAACCGGGAGAGGCGTTATCTCGAAGTACGGCCTCAACTACTGCCGACAGTGCTTCAGGGAAGTCGCGGAAGAACTCGGCTTCGAACAGCTCAAGTAGGTGATAGAATGAGCAAAAATCAAAGATTTTCAGCACTCGCAGAAAACACAGGAGGTGTTTTCGAGTAATGCAGCATGATACATTAAGCGATGCACTATCCTCGATTAACAATGCCGCTCGCACAGGAAACCAGTACGCAATGATCTCGCCGACAAGCAACCTGATCAAGAACGTGCTGAGGAAACTCCAGGAGCAGGACTACATAGGGGTCTTCGAGCTGATCGAGGACGGGAAAGGAGGACAGTTCCGCGTTGAGGTGCAGCCGGAGATCAACGAGTGCAAGCCCGTGAAGCCCAACTTCTACGTCGGCAACGACGAGTACACGAAGTGGGCAAAGAGATACCTGCCCGCGAGAAACTTTGGAAAACTCATAGTGACAACTCCGGAAGGAGTCATGACACACGAAGAAGCCCGCGAAAGGGGAGTTGGAGGACAGCTCCTTGGCTACGTCTACTAGGTGATACAATGAGCGAAAATCAAAATCAGAGATTTTCTGGTCACGCAAAAACTCACGGAGGTGAGTTTTGAGTGGATATCAAAACCGAGCTACCAGAAGATGTCGAAGCGGAATACGAGGACGGCGTTCTCAGGGTCGAGAACAGCAGCCAGGAAGTGGAGAAACGGCTGGAGCACGCACAGATCCATGTCGAGGTCAGTAGCGGCGAAGTCGTTTTCTCGACCGGGAGCACGAAGAAGAACATCCAGAGCATAGTGAACACTTTCCGGAAACACCTAGAAAACATGCTGAAAGGTCTAGAAAGCGACCACGTTTACAGGATGAAAGGCGTGTACGCACACTTCCCGATGACAATCAAGCAGGAGGGAGACGAAATCCACCTCGAAAATTTCATGGGCGAACGAGCCGACCGGGTAATAGAAGTCATGGAAGGCGTTGACGTATCGATCAACGGCGAAGATCTCGAGTTGAGAGGCCCGGACAAGGAGAAAGTCGCGCAGACCGCCGCAAGGATTGAGCAGGCGTGCAGGAAAGGAAACCGCGACCCAAGGACATTCCAGGACGGAGTATACATAACAGAGGTCGAAGAAGGAGGTGCCGCAAGTGAGTAAGAAGAATGTCAAAAGAGAAGACAGCCACAAAAAGAAGTCGTTCCCGGAATCATGGAGAAGACCAAGAGGCACCCACTCAAGGATAAGGCTTGAGAAGAAAGGCGCGCCCGCGAAACCTAAAGCGGGTTACAGGACTCAAAAAGATGTTAGAGGAAAGCATCCCTCCGGATACGACGAAGTACTGGTCCACAACACAGACGATCTTGAAGAAATCGATCCAGAGACGGAAGCGGCGAGAATTGCCGGAAAAGTAGGCGCAAGAAAGCGCGAAATCATAGTTGAAAAAGCTGAAGAACTGGACCTCAAGGTACTGAACCCTGGTGATGAACAGTGAATGCTGAAAGCTTTCACTTCGCAGAAGATCAAGAGGTGATCTTCGAGTGAGTGACGTAAAAAGCCAGAGAAGAATGGCTGCGGAAATAATGGATGTTGGCCAGAACCGGGTATGGATCGACCCCGACCAGATCGACCGTGTCGAAGAGGCGATCACACGGCAGGATATAAGGAACCTCATCGAGGGTGGCGCGATCCAGAAAAAGGACGAAAAAGGTACTTCCAGAGGTCGGGCAAGAGAAAATAGGAGACAGAAATCGAGAGGTCGGAGAAAGGGACAGGGCTCGAGAAAGGGAAAGAAGACCGCAAGAAAGAGTGGGAAAAAAGAATGGATGGAAAAAATCCGTGCGATCAGGGCCCGATTAAAGGAAATGAAGGAAGAAGATGAAATCACGAACAAAGAATACCGGAAACTGTATGACATGGCGAAGGGCGGGTTCTTCAGGGACACAAAACACCTTGAAAACCACGTAGAAGAGAAAATGGAGGCTTAAAATAATATTATGGCAGACTCATCAAACTACCAGGTGCCGTTCCGCAGGAGACAGGAACAGAAGACCGACTACGACCAGAGACTGGAACTTCTCAAATCTGGAAGTCCAAGAGTAGTCGTGAGACTCTCGAACAACCATACCCGAGTACAGATTTCGGAGTACGAACGAGAGGGCGACCAGAACACGGCGCAGACCATCTCGAAGGAACTGAAGGAATACGGATGGGACGAGCACACTGGCAACCTTCCCGCCGCATACCTGACAGGATTCCTGGCAGGAATGAAGGCGGACGTTGACGAGGCAGTTCTCGACGTGGGCCTCAGAAGCGTGAAGAAGGGTGGCAGGTTGTTCGCGGCGATACAGGGCCTGAGAGATGCAGAAGTTCACGTTCCCGCGGGAGAAGAAATGATCCCTGGGGAAGGAAGACTGAGAGGCGAGCATATCGAAGAAATGCACGGAAACGATATTACAGACACTTTCGAAAAAGTCAAGGAAAACATAGAAGGTGATTACTGATGGCAGAACAGCAGGAAGAGGAAGAAGTCTGGGTGCCTAAGACAGAGCTCGGTAAGAGCGTTGCCAACGGAGAAGTAACCGATATTAGAGAGGCGCTCCACTCAGGAGAGAAGATAATGGAGCCGGAGATAGTTGACCACCTAGTCGACCTCAACGAGGAGGTAATCCTGATCGGCGGAACCCCCGGAAAGGGAGGCGGCAAGCGCCGCACAGTTTCTAAGAGAACTGTAAGAATGCACAAATCCGGCGGCCGGTACAAGACCAACTCCATGGTCGTGCTCGGCGACAGGAACGGAGTTGTGGGCATAGGGCAGGGAGAGGCAAACGACACCCGTGCCGCAATTGAAGATGCCGCCAGAAGCGCAAAGCTCAACCTTATCGAGGTCAGGAAAGGCTGCGGATCATGGGAGTGCGCCTGCGGAACCGACCACACGGTGCCTTTCGAGGTTGAAGGAAAGTCCGGCAGTGTAACAGTGGTTCTGAAACCTGCACCAAAAGGAATCGGGCTTGCGGCGAGCGATGACATGACCAAGCTGCTCGAACTCGCAGGATATGAAGATGTCTGGGTGGAGTCACGCGGACAGACGAGAACCCGGGAAAACCTGATCAAGGCTGCATTCAAGGCCCTTGAGAAAATCAACGAGATGAAGCACACGGAGGCCGACCACTGATGACTAAGATGAAACTCCAGAAGAGTTTCTCACAGAAGATTCCACAGAATCTTCGAATCATAGATCTCCTGGATAACCAGAAACTCGAAGGTGAGTTTCGGTGATAGCAGCTGTAAGAGTAAGAGGCAACGTCGACGCACGGGAAAAGGTGTCCCGGACGCTGAACGATCTAAAGCTCAGGAAGAAGAACCAGTGTGTCGTCTTTGAAGAAAACAAGTCTGTAGAAGGAATGATGAAGCTTGCAAAAGACTACATCGCGTACGGCGAAATAGATGATGATACTGTAGAAAAGCTGGAAGAACGCTCGGGAACAAGTATTGAATCCGGCAGCACCGTGAAACTTTCGCCCCCGACAGGCGGATTTAAAGATACAAAGGGAAACGTCGGCCAGGGCGGAAGCCTGGGCAAACGCAGCGACATGGACGAACTCATCAACAAAATGGTGTGATAGAGAATGACGAAAAGAAGGAAGAAGAAAAAGAAGTCTGGCTCGCACGGTTACGGGAGCAGCAAGAAGAACCGTGGAGCGGGAAATAGAGGCGGCCGCGGAAAGGCGGGCCAGGGAAAGAAGGGCCAGCAGAAGAAGATGACAGAAGAAGGCACCCACAAGCTGGGAGAGAAAGGATTTAATTCGAGAGCTCCCGGGCAGAACGGTATCAATCTGAGAGATATTGACCAGAGGATCGAAGAGTTTGTCGAAGATGGGGTCGCGGAAGAGGAAGGCTCCGGATACGTTTTCTACGCCTCAGAAGCAGGTTACGATAAGATCCTCGGCACAGGAAATCTGACACGAGAGATAGAAATTCACGCGGAAAGTTTCTCATCGACAGCGGAAGAAAAGATTGAAGAAGCCGAGGGAGAAGCAGTAAAAACAGAGGAATAAGAAATGTCCTGGATTGTAAAGGCCGCAAGCTTTCTCCCAAGTGTAGAGGAACCGGAGAAAGAACAGTCTCTGAAAAAGATGCTTATTTGGACGGGCATAGCACTTCTACTCTACTTCACACTTGGAGAGATCAACATTTACGGCGCTCACGCCGCATCGGTCGAGCAGGCTTTACAGCAGCTTGAAACATTCCAGACCCTGCTGGGAGCGCAGATCGGATCTGTAATTACACTCGGTATCGGACCCATCGTCACCGCATCAATTGTGCTCCAGATGATGGTGGGTTCTGAACTACTGCCCTGGGATACGAATACAGAGGACGGGCGCCACAAGTTCCAGAGCGCCCAGAAACTCCTGGCCTACGGACTCGCCGCGGTACAGGCACTTGGATACGTGGTATCTGGTACATTCGGAAACGTGGGAGGAGACCCCGCTCTCATACTACTGCTGACGAGCCAGATCGCCGTCGGTGGATGGATAATTATACTTCTGGACGACCTCGTGCAGAAATGGGGATTCGGATCAGGAGTCGGCCTATTCATTGCCGCGGGGGTTTCAAAGGCAATCTACATTGCCGCTATATCACCGCTCACCTCGACAGGAAGTCTCTACTGGCAGGTCAATGGAAACCCCGTCGGAGCGCTATTCCAGTTTGTCAACACCCTGCAGTTCACATCCCTGATACCAATATTATCGACCGTGATCGTCTTCGGCGTGGTAGTATACCTCCAGTCGATGCGGGTTGAGATACCGCTGACCTTCGGAAACGTCAGGGGCTTCGGGCAGAAATGGCCTCTGAAGTTCCTCTACACCAGTGTTATGCCTGTCATCCTGATCGCCGCACTCGTCGCCAACATACAGATTGTTGGAACCGCACTGACAGGGCAGAACGGCTGTTCCCTTATCGGATGCTTCTCGAACGGCCAGCCCTCCTCGGGACTTGTACTCTGGCTGAACGCACCGACCCAGGTGGTTACCAACATAATAAGCTCCGGCCTCACCGCGGTAACGATTATGGACTTCTTCCACATGTTCTTCTACCTGTCAGTCTATACCCTGGGAGGGATAGTTTTCTCCATATTCTGGATGAAAACATCCGGGCAGGACTCGGCCGCGGTCGCGGAACAGATCTCACAGACTGGTATGAAAGTTCCCGGATTCAGGAAGGATACAAGAGTTATCAAGAAAGTCCTGGACCGCTACATTCCTGGCCTCGCAGTACTATCCGGCTTCTTCGTCGGGTTACTTGCGGCGCTTGCAAACATGACCCGGGCGGCAGGAGGAGGAACAGGGATTCTACTGACGGTCATGATCCTGTACCGGCTCTACGAGCAGCTGGCGCAGAAACACATGGAGGAGCTCCATCCTGCGATGAAGGACTTCTTCCAGGGCTGACTTACTCCAGACTTTCTATCAAGGATTCGGCCCTCTCCCTGTATAGTTCCGCTGGCTTATCCCAGCTCTCCCTGTAGAAATTCATGTCCCAGACCAGAGGGAACAGAAGATAGAGCTGCCTTCTCTGCTCCCAACCCTCCTCCAGCTCTCCAGTCCTGCGGTAACCGCTATAGAGACTTTTACGGTAATATTTCCAGAGACTCTTATCCCGGAACTGGGTAAGCAGCATCCGTCCCTCAACTACCGCGAGATCGAACTCGTTGTGGCCAGAGGCGCACCACTCCCAGTCAAGAATTGCCGAAAGGTTTCCGTCCTTAATCAGGATATTCTTCGCGTCCAGTTCCCGGTGAAGAAGAACATAATCATCAACGTTTCCGATAAGATCGAGATTTTTCTCAACCGCTGAAAGAATCCTGTTCTCCATGTCCTTGAAAGGATCTGAAATACCCGGCGTCCATTCCTTCATAATACCGAGAAAGAAGCTTTCCCAAGAATCCCGGGAGTCAACATCCAGAACACTCCCAGAAATTTTCAGGGGGCCTGTACACCCAAATCCTATGTCTCTATGATAGACTGCCATGTTACGGCCTATCTGCCTCATGATGTTCTTCTTCGACTCCCTAGAAAGCTTCGTAAAATAATATCCAGCTGCATTTCCATCTGGACATTTCCCCGTCATCTTCTCCATGAAATGGTATATTAACGTCTCATCGGCCTCCAGCCTCCCTCCGGAAACTGGTTCTGGGGCAGGAATTTCTGACTCCGTATCAAGCATATCAAGAACCAGAGGTTCTGTCTCAAAGCTTTCCCGCCATCTCTCCTCAAGTTCTCCAAGACCAAAAATCTTCATTACGTATTCATGGCCTCCATCAAGTTGTACGAGGACTGTATCATGGGCGTGACCTCCTGAAAGCTCCGAAAAATCTACGACATCTCTTCCGGAAAAAGCATCCTCTACCGCTAGCCTAACTTTCTCGGACAAATTCATGTTCACAACTTATCCAGAGCTGTTAATAAGCAAAATCCGATCAACCACATTTCCTTTAAAAGGATTCCTCTGGAGAAAATTATTATGGTAGCTGGGATAGAGCCACTGCTGACAGCGATGTACAGCTTCTACAATACACTTTTCCAGCCTTTACTCGCTATAGGGCCTTACGCATCACTCGGGTTCTTCTCCGCGGTACTTGCAGGGCTTTTCTCGGTCATTTACTGGTATTTACTTGATATAGAGCGGGCAGACGAGATCAAGGAAAAGTTGAGCGATCGACAGGAGAAGATGAAGGAGGCCCGCAGCAATGGTAAAAGCGACAAGGCGTCTGAGCATATGCAGAAGACGATGGAGCTCAACCAGCGCCTGATGAAGCTGAACATCAAGCCTATGATCGCAACGATGGTCTTCGTGGCACTTATATTCCCGTGGCTCGGCACAACTTTCTCGCCCGCGGTCGAACTCACAGAGACCTCAGAGAACACTTTCCAGGGCAACCTGAGCTACGCTGGACAGACAGTTCCGCTGTCTGTGGACAACTCGACCCAGCCCGCGACGGTAAGCGTGAATGGAGAAGATTCCCATGAAGGAGACACTTTAAACGCTCTAGGAATTGAGTGGGAGATAAAGCGGTTTGGGCAGAAAAAAGGCGGATTTCTCTCTTCGGGCGGCGATGGGGCTATTCTCAAGCTCAGCGCCAAGTTCGTCGATTTGCCTTTCTCGATACCTCTTGCAGGAAGCGCGCTCAACTGGCTTGGCTTCTACATAATTATCGCGATGCCGTTGACCTACCTGTTCCGGAAGATACTGGGTGTCGCATAAACCCTCTTGAAGCTTCGTGCCGAACCCGGGAACATGCAGTGGTACACGATTGAAGAGTCCGAAGCCTCTGGGGAGTACGGTACAAGACCCGAGAACCGTTCTGTCGAGGAGCTGCTGGAGCAGGGAATCTTCATCGTCGACAAACCCTTTGGCCCAACCAGCAACCAGGTGTCTGGATGGATTAAGGAGGAGCTAGGGCTCAGAAAGACAGGCCATTTTGGCACGCTGGACCCAAACGCCACGGGAGTCCTACCAATCGGTATCAATAAAGGCACAAGGATCCAGGAAGCGCTTTCAGAGGCCAGGAAAGAGTACGTCTTTGAGGCCAAGCTTGAAGATGAACGGAAGGAGCGGGAAGTGCGTGAGAAACTGCAGGAGTTCCAGGGTATCAACAGCCAGGTTCCTCCGGAGAAAAGTGCTGTCAAGAGAGAAGAGAGGGAACGAGAGGTCTACGAGATAGAACTGCTCGAAGTCTCGGGAAAGAAAATTCTAGGTCGCGTAAAATGCGAGTCAGGATTCTATGTCCGCGTCCTCGTGGAGCAGCTCGGCGACCGGCTTGAGACAGAAGCAGAGATGTCGGAGCTACGTAGAACCATGCAGGGCGACATTACAGAAAGTGGGACCTCGACACTCCAGGATATCGTCGACGCGTACCACTTCTACAGGGAGAGTGGAGAAGAAGACGGGATCAGGAAAGTGCTGATGCCTATCGAACATGCGGTCTCACACCTGTCGAAAATTGTGATAAAGGATTCCGCGGTTAACGCGGTCGCAAACGGCTCAAATCTCGGAGTTTCAGGCATATCAAAGCTGCAGGACTTCGAAGAGGAGGATCGAGTCGCGATAATGACGCTCAAGGGCGAGCTTGTGGCACTTGCAAGGTCCGAGATGAGTTCCGAGGAAATCTACGATGGAGAAGGTACCGCGGCCGATCTGGAATCAGTTCATATGGATCCCGAAAAATACCCGAAAAGATGGAAGCAATAATGAGTATTGGGGTCGAAACATAAATCATGAAGCTTATCTTGCCTAACGAAAACCCGGACCTTGACGGTGTGGCCTCGGCATATGCTTATTCGGAATTTCTCAAAAAGAAAGATGAACGAGCAGTGGGAGCAGTATTCGGAAGTATAGACGAGAAGACAGAAGAATTGCTCGAAGAGCTCGATGAAGACATCTCTGATGCGTCCTACTATATCTACTCTGCGAGCGAGATCATTCTCGTGAGCGCCAGCAGCTCGGAAAATATGGCGAGACGCATAGATCTCGAAAAAGTAACCGAGGTCATCGACCATGAGCAGCTACGCACAGACGACTTTCCCAACGCGGATCTGGATATAGAGGAAGATGTAGGAACTGCCGCAGCAATCATAGCCCAGAAGTTCCGGGACGATGAGATTGAGATAAGCCCAGAATCGGCCGCTTTGCTCCATGCAGCCATAGAGTCCGCGACAGAAGATGTCGAGATAACCGAGAAAGATCAGGAAATCGCGGAGTGGCTGGAAGAACAGGGATAGATCTCAAACACTTCTACAGCCGCACTACGGGAACAGCTTATAAGACTCTTAGCAAAGATTTTCTGCATAAACACAGTGCCGGGGTGACAGAGTCTGGCCGAATGTGCCAGCCTGGAAAACACCTCTTACCCTCCTTCAGCAGGCTTAGAGGTTCAAGAAGCGAACAGATGTGAGCTTCGTACCAGTCAGCTGGTGGCCCATACCGGGCCTCCTGGGTTCAAATCCCAGCCCCGGCGCTTTCAGCTCCTCTTCGGGATTTGAACTGGTTCAAATCGACGAAAATCGAAGATTTTTCTGGAGGTACAGAAACTGCTTTCACAGTTTCGAACCCGACCCCGGCGAACTTTACTAAAGTTCGAGCAAATAGACGGTTGCACCGCAACCGACTGCAACTACCGGCGAAGTTCCTACTGGCAAACTTTCCTGAATAATTTTTAACACGTCTCTCCAAGTCTCCTTATGGCGACTGCCCGAGAGCTTATGGATGAGCCTGATTTCATCGATGCGGATGCTCCCGTGGAAGAAGTGAAGAAGGAGTTTGAAGGCACCGAAGACACGCTCATAGTGAAGAAAGATGGTAAATTCGCCGGGGAAATCCACGAGAATTCGCTTCTAAAGCTTCTTATACCGGAGAACCGGCTGGATGAGGAGCGCGTGATCGGCATCCTTGGCCTGTCGTTTGACAGCAGCTATGTTGCAGAGACAGCGGAAGACCTGATGAATCGGCATGAAATGACAGTTGATCCTGATGAGGAAACAGACGAGATTGCATTCATAATGGACCGGGAAAACGTCAGGGCAATCCCTGTCGAAGAAAACGGTGAAATAATAGGTGTTATCCACGAGAACCGGTTAATGGAGGAGATAGAGTAGGATATGGCAGGTATAAGTGCTTCTCTCCTTCTTGACCTCGGACTTCTCCTTATGGCTTCCTTTCTTGTCGGGGAGCTTTTTGAAAGACTCGGGCTGGAGTCGATAATCGGGTACATAGTAACCGGTCTCTTGCTGGGTCCTTCGGTTCTCAACCTGGTACAGCCCGAGACAGTTGTAGGTTTCGGCACGATAGGAGCCACTCTGATACTTTTCCAGGCTGGTCTGCGCGAGGAGAATGTGGTGGAAATCTTCCGGCACGAGGAGGGACTTGATCTGGGTCTGGGAGTACTCGTAGGTTCATTCATCTTTATCCTCGCCGCTCTCTTCTTCTTTGGAGATCGCTTCCTCCCGTACGCAGGTATCCGGGAGTTCGTCTTCATCGCCCTGGCATACGCGGTAGTCGATATTGGAGTCCCCTCAAAGGTGATGTTGAACCGGGGCATGCTGGAGGAGGAGGTGGGTACATACACCATCAAGTCCTCGGTAATCAACGTTACCGCGGGCCTCGGAGTGCTTACCGTACTCGTACTGATGACCTCGACAACTGTCCAGAGTCTCGCGGTGAAAATAGGCGGTATAGCAGGATTCACACTGCTATTCTTCCTGCTCCACGAGTTCGTCCATAAACTGGATAACTACGTTATACTGTTTGAAGAGGTAGAGTCCGAGTTCGCCATCACGATCGCCATGCTCCTGTTCCTGGCGTACGCCACAGAGATCATAGGTCTCTCCAGCGTCCTCGGTGCATTTTTCGCCGGAGTCATAATATCAAGATCCGCCTTCTCCGACTCAAGAGCCTTCCAGGAAAAGATAATGGCAATTGGCGAAGGGTTCTTCATACCAATTTTCTTCGCCTGGTTCGGCCTCGGACTCCAGATTTTCGGTCCAACCGGCATGCTTGCGAACATAGAGGCCGCCACATTCCTATTCCTGCTTTCAACGGTCTCAAAGTTCGGAATCGGCTACGTCATCTCAAGGTCCCACGGCTTCAATCCCTCAACTGTTGCATCATCCCTTCTGAGCCTTGACATCGAGACCCTGGTCATCCTGCTGATCGGTATTGACCTGGGAATACTCACGGAAGAAATACTCCAGATATTCGCTCCCTCCGTTCTATTCACCACGACCACGATAGTGGTGCTATATGCTCTGATAGACCGGATGAGATGATGTACTAAAAAGCTTTCTTCCCCAGCACTATTCCAGAGAACAGATAAGCCCCCTGGGGGTACAGCCATCTCAGAAATGAGAAGGCTTACCAGAAAATCCTGTGACAGGATTTTCAAGATACCCGCAGGGATACAAAGAGCCCCCTGGGGTAGAGGTCAATCCTACCAGCTTCTGGACACCGGCTTCCGCAAGGATGTCGGTTCGAGAAGTGAGCTAATACGAACTTCGACGGGAAATGGCTGGTGACACAGGTTCGAATCCTGTGGGGGCTATGCACGTGTCGTGCTGGCTGAGTGTTCAGTAGATTTTCACAATATTGATAAAACTTCGGGTTGCTTAGTTAGAATACCATGAAATGCCAGGTATGCGGCAGGACCGAGGAAGAACTTGAGGAAGAGTTCGGTATAGAGTCGCCTATATCGGAGCGCCAGGGAATCGACAAATGTGAGAAGTGTCACCGTGAATACCAGAGAGAAACCAGCGGTGAAAAGACTGACCAGGAAGAAATGGAGTCGAAGAACTGGAAAGACGCTATTACGGCCTGAATAATTTATCCCCAAAGTTCTAATCGAGGACATATGCCCACGATAGCTGCGAATCTCGTGACCAGGAATGGAACTATCCTTATGCTCTACCGTTCTGACAAGAACTACTGGGAACTACCTGCCGGAAAAATCGAGAAGGGAGAGAACGCCAGGGAAGCGGCAAAGAGAGAGGCCAGGGAGGAAATAGGTGTAGAAGTCAAGATCATAGAAGAATGGCAACCTTTCCAGATAAGCTTTGATCACGAAGGACGAAATTTTTCCACTAGAGGATTTATGTCAGAGATCGCTGAAGGCAAACCCGAAATACAGGAGAAGCAGTTCTCAAAACTGGACTGGTTCGGAACCTCTGAAATCGAAGAACTCGATCTCGCACCCAATCTTGAGATGATTGAAGAAGAGCTGAAACAACTCCTGAAACAAGAAACGGTTTCTTAAGCTTTCAGAAGATTAAACTCGTTAGACACAGGAGGAAACAGAAAGCCCCCTGGTCTAGTGGTCAATGATAGCGGCCTTTGGAACCTCACGTTCTCGAATTTTTGGTGAGAGAACAGGGACCGAGAAGAGCTCCGCTCTTCGATCGAAGATAGCCGCTGACCGAGGTTCGAATCCTCGGGGGGCTAA
>CAYQYU010000004.1:0-71579 GCA_964421955.1 uncultured archaeon
TGCATACATGACAGACACAGTTTCAGTACCAGGAAGCGTTGCTGGATGGTCCGCAACAAACGGACTCACCCTGAACAGGGAAAACAGCAACCTGTTCCTAGACGACGCGACAGACGCAGAACAGACCAGCCTGGACGACAGTGACCTGAACGTACTGGCAACAACCAACTTCGACTCCGAGGACAATGAGGAAGTTGAAGTAGAGCACGAAGTAACAGTGGGTAACCAGCACCAGAACTTTGAGGTAGCTGGAGACAACGACGACCCATCTCTACACGTCAACGTCCCTACAAGTCCTACAAGCGGAAGCAACCTGTTCACAGCATCCGTCGAGTTCAGTGAGACAATGGACTTCTCAGTCCAGGACACCGACGATGTCTGGGCGAACGCAGACCAGGCCATCGAAGACGGAGACACGATCGAAATGTTCGGACAGGAGTACACCTACTCCGACGATTCCGACGCTGACGAGCTAATTCTGTTCGGCTCAAGCGACAGGTTCGAAGTCGACACAGGAGAATCAGTAACAGAGACCATTGACGGCGATGAGCACACATTCGAGGCTCAGTACGTCGAAGATGGGGCAACAGCAGCAACCATCACGGTCGACGGATCGACAGAATCCGTTGAAGAAGGAGATTCCCTGACAGTCGGAGACCAGGAAGTCAGAGTATCCGACATCTTCAGGACAGGACCTGATGGACAGGGACGCGTAGCGTTCTCCATGGGTTCACAGGAAATCGCCATCCAGAACGACGGCGACGTAGAGCTCGGAGGAGACACCGTTGACGGCGTAGAAGCCAACGTTGACGGAGCAAACTTCACCGAAGCTGACGGACTCGACTTCTACTTCGGCGCTTCAGACAGCGACGAAGACTACGTCGGAGCAGGAGAAACTTACGTTGACCCTGTATTCGGCGCAATCGAGTTCCACTACGGAGGACTCAACGCGAACGCTGCAGAAGACGCAGCAGGAACAGTCACAGTCGAGACAGCAGACGAAGAATCTTCAACAGTCTCGTTCGCGACCGACTCTGGAGACTCTGCAGACGTCACCTTCATGGACTACGACAATAACGCCAACAACGGAGTAGAGCTAGCAGCAGACGCAGACGAAGAGATTGCAGTCCACGAAGACCAGGAAATACAGGGAGACGACTACATCGTCCTGAACTCCAACGAAGAAGCAGCAATGTACCAGGTGACCGAACTGGACAACAACGACGCCAGTAGCAGCAACGAAGGAGAGCTGAGCGTTACAGTAGAGAACGTCCACACAGGAGATTCTGCAACGGTCGAAGACGACAACATCGACGCCTCGGATCTGGACGGCAGCTACACCATGACCTCCGAGTCAATCGAAGGCATGGACTTCGATGTCACATTCACGACAAACGGAGTATCCTTCGACAACGGCAACATGGTCACACAGGTCTACCCGGCGCTCTACACACAGAGCGACGCAGCAGTGGCTTTCATGGAACAGACATCAACCTTTGATGTCAACACGTCCATGGAAAGCAGCGGTGGAATTCTGAACTTCAGGTTCCCATCGACCACAAGCTCCGGCGATCAGGACCTAGCCATGAACATCACTGGCCTAGCTGAAGACGCTGCAGCCAACAACCAGAACTTCACAACTACGACAGTAGGTGGAATCAACTACAACATCACAGTTGAAGGAGACGGTTCAGCTGACGGCGCCTACAGCGTCACAGCTAACGCAACCAGTGTCTGGGATCCAGCAGTTGCTCTGGTACAGCCTGAGGACGACGAGGACAACGAGCAGTCGTTCGTCTTCGAGCCTGTCACAGGAGGAAGCAACAATCTGGACAGTCTGGACGTCACCTACACAGGAACCAAGAGCCACGAAGCATCTGGCGACCTTGGAAACGACGTCTGGGCGACAGCCGATCTGGACAGCGAGGACAACGTAGAAGTTGGTTACAACTTCTTCGGAACCTACACTGAGTACGACACAGATGACAGTGACTCTGAAGTCTTCACTGCCAACCTGCCAAGTGCTCAGTCAACAGCCGGAATGGCAGTCACAGGAACCGACGGATCTCTATCTGCTTCTGGAAGCAGTGCGGGATCAGTCGAGACCCAGACACCAACCGGATGGCCTTCCGCAGCCATGCTGGATTCTGAAGTGACTTCCAGTCACAGACAGAACTCCAACATGATCCTGGTCGGGGGACCTGCAGTCAACGGACTTGTCAGCGACCTAGCTGACGAAGGAGACACATGGTCCACTGATCAGTACAGCCAGGGAACAGCCATCATTGATCTGGTATCCGACGCATTCAGTCAGGGCAACGACGCTCTAGTTGTTGCAGGAATGAGTGCATCCGACACCAGAGAAGCGGCTGACTTCATCAGCAACTACGCTGATCACCAGGACGAGCTTTCCGGAACAGCTCGACACGAGCTAACCACAGCTCAGTCCACACAGTAATCCAGGTTCCTCTTGAGGAGCTTGGTTAAGAAGCCTTCGGGGCTTCGCCCCATATCTTTTCTTTTTCTTCTTTCTATATTCTCCAGAGAAAAAAGGGATTACTCTTTAGTTCCGCAATTGACAAAACCTAACTGCTATGGTAGACACTATCTCGACCCCAGAACTTGAATCAAAGATTGAAAATGGCGAAGACTTCACGCTTATAGACGTTCTGGGAGCGGACCATTTCGAGGAAGAACACCTCCCCGGAGCAGTCAACATTCCTCTCGACCAGATAGCGGAAGAGGCGCTGGACAGGTTCGACAAAGATGACGATCTTGTAGTGTACTGCGCGTCAGAATCCTGCCAGGCCTCGCCTAAGGCGGCGGAGAAGCTGGAATCGCTGGGATTTGAGAACGTGAAGGATTACGAGCCCGGAATTAAGGGCTGGAAAGAGACTGGCAATCCCGTAGAAAGCTAGAAGAACTCTCCAAGGCCGTAGTGCAGATCCCATTCTCCGTCTCTCATCTCGCCTATGGGCAGCCTGAAGTTCAGGTCCGTCCCTCCCTTGTGAACCACTGCATACGCGGTGTAGCCATCCTCTGTGGGCTCCACCTCTTCAGTAAGGTAGTCGCCGAGTTCCATTCTTAAAGCGGTCATCTTCTCCCTGTCGATCTCCTCTTCAAGCATGTAGCTGGCCTCATCAAGAGAGATATCGGGAGAGAAAATCCTCCGTAGAGAATCAAGGTAGCCAGAGGATCGACTCTTGGACATTCCAAGGGATAATTGTCAGAGCCGGCTTAAGTTTCCTTTCACTCCCTGTTCACGCCGACCATCCTGTGCCGGGTGCCGAAGACCTCGCTGGTGTAAGTCCTTACCTCGCCCTCCGCTTCAAGAAAGTTTAGGCAGCGGTGGACATCGTCCTCGGTAAAGTCGAGTTCCTCCGCAATCTTCAGTGCGGACGGCCGCGAGCCCTGATCCACTATCTCCCGGGCCTTCTGCTTCACCTTTTCCGCTCTTCTCATATTTAAACGGTTTAAACAGGCCTGAACAAAAAGCTTTCATGGACCCGGAAAAGATTCTAGACGAACTGGAGCACGACGTGGAGGGCCTGGAGCACGACTTTGACGCGGTTAAAGACCCGGAGGCCGATGACTCGCTCAGGGAGAAACAGGAAAAGGCGGAAGAACTGCTGGAAAAGATTCACGAGCAGATAGAGTTTCTCGAGGAACAGGTGGAAAACGAATAAATCTTTAGGACATGATTAACACATGTGGTGATCAAAAATGCGCAGGATGAAACGTGATTCCTTCGACGACGTCTTTGGCCGGATGCAAAACCTTTTCGAGGAGTTCCAGGACATGGGCAGATCCATGGTCGGCGGGATACCGGTCGACATCCAGGAGGAAGACGGCAAGATCATAGTAAAGGCCGACCTTCCAGGAGTTAGCAAGGAAGATATCAACCTGAAAGCCGATGCGGAAAGCCTTGAAATCTCCGCGGAAAGCTCCGAAGAGATCAGGGAAGAGAACGAGAAATACCTCCGGCGGGAGCGTTCCCAGAGGAGCTACAGGAGAACCGTCCGCTGGCCCGCGGCCGTTGACCCAGAGACAGTCGAGGCAGACTACAGCGAAGGCGTGCTGACAGTCACCGCAGAGAAAGAGGAGAACGACGGGGTAAATATCGACATCAGCTAGCGGTTAAAAACGCCGCATCTCCGTCCCTTTCAACCTCTACTTCTTTTCCAAACTTTCTCATTACCTCAAGCGAGGTCTGGACATGCGGAGTTATCTCCGGAATCCTGGCTTTGCCGCCCACGAGCCCCAGAAATATCACCAGCTGGTCAGACATGTACGGGTCGACCGCGGCCTCCGAGGCATGAAATTTTTTGAAACCCTGGATCACTTCCTGCGCAACTTCCTCCGAGCGCTTGCCCTGCTCACCAAGCGCGTCAAAGCCCGCGATAGAGTTCTTGTATACCGCTTTAAGCACCAGAGAGGAGCCGGTAGAGTCTGTATCTACATACTCGACATTTTTTTCTACCTCCACGGAAATGTGGGAATTTTTCAGTTTTCTCGCAGCCTCGTCGGCCTGTCTATCCGCGACTTTCGGTTCTTCAAGCTCCCGAGAAGCCTTTGAGTATATCTCGAATCTTCCCAGCGAGCCTCTTTCCGTCAGCTCCAAGCCGTCCATCGAAAACGGCAGGGTCTTGAGCCTCACTTCGCCTCCGCCACGGGGATAGAAACCGGTTCTCCTGACATCCATGCGGGCTTCCATCCCGAACTTCCTGAGGAGCGGGAGCTTTACCTGACGGTAGTACTCGACCGCGGGGGACCATTTAACATCGGTTCCTCCTTTAACATCGAGGCGGAAGTCCTGGTTGAACTGCGTCGTTAAAGGAAGCACAGTGTCGAGAAGCAGCGTCACGCTGCCCGCGGTCCCGATGTTCGCGGTGAAGTTCCGTGGCTCGAGCTCTCCAGGCCTGAACTCAAGTGTCCGCGACTGCTCCTCCAGTCCCTCTGATTCGGCGTTGCAGAGTCTCGCAACAGTTTTGACCGCCTCTATGTGCTGGTGCTTGAGCCCGGGATTCGGCCGGGAACTGCGGATATTATTCATAGCGAACGGTTCTCCTGTTATCGCCGAGAGCGATACAGAAGAGCGAAGCATCTGGCCGCCGCCTTTTGATCCATCGATCTCGATCATAAGTAGAGGTAGTCTTGAAAAGTTTTCAATCGTACCACGAAGTATGGACAAGTTCTTTTCCCAGTCGCCCGAACAGCTCGATGGATTTCTGGACTTCATTGACGAGGATCTCGAAAACGTTCGGCGCGTCGTCAGGTTCTGCAGGCAGGAAACCCTTGACGTGGAGTTCCGCGTGCACGCGAAGTCTGAGACCGCCCGTGAGTCCGCGGAGAAGCTGGATGTCGACCTCCAACAGATAGTGAAGACTCTTGTGTTCATCACAGGAGGCGACCCGGTTGCGGTGCTCTGTCCCGGCGATTCAAGGGTCGACGAGCAGAAGCTGAGGTCTCTGACTGGAGGAGAAGTCAGGATGGCCCGGCCCCGGGAAGTGGAGGACGCAACGGGCTACGTTGTCGGCGGAGTCTCCCCCTTTGACCTCAATATCCCGGTTTACATGGAAGAGTCGATACTGGAGCACGAAAAAGTCAAGCCGGCCGCGGGCTCAAGAGTTGTGGGCGCACTCCTAGATCCAGAAGATCTGAAGGAGATAACAGAAGCGGAAACTCTCGAAATTGTGGAATAGACGCAGAGCTTCACAATTAATTTAACGTTTCGAGAAACCAGATTACCTATGGATCACAAACAGAGGAAACAGCTCGTCCTCAGGAACACTGAAGAAGTCGTGACAGAGGAAGAGCTAGAAGAAGTTCTCGAAAAGGATAACCCGAGGTGCTACGTCGGTTACGAGACCTCGGGTCCCGTGCATCTCGGCCACTGGATCTCGGTCAGGAAGATGCTTGACCTCCAGAAAGCGGGCTTCCAGCCCGTGATCCTCTGGGCTGATCTCCACACATACCTCAACAAGAAGGGTGAGGAGGGCTGGATCGAGGCCATGACCGACTACTGGCAGGCAACATTCGAGGCCCTCGGGCTCGAGGCCGAATACGTCCACGGCCGCTCATTTGAGGAAAAGACAGAGTACTTCCACGACATCCTTGAGATGGCGAAAGAGACCACGATTAATAGAGGCACCCGCTCGATGTCGGAGGTCGCCCGGGACAAGGAGAACCCTTACATCTCCCAGATAATCTATCCATTGATGCAGGCGCTGGACATAGAGTACCTTGATCTTGACCTCGCGGTCGCAGGAATAGACCAGCGGAAGATCCACATGCTTGCCAGGGAAAAGCTGCCGAAGCTCGGTTACAGGAAGCCCACGTGCCTCCACTGGCCTATGCTCGCCTCGCTTTCAGGCACCGGAGACAAGATGTCCTCAAGTAAGAAAGAGACAATGTTTCCGCTACATGCGGATCCCTCCCACATAAGAGAGGTCATCACGGAGGGCTACTGTCCCTCAGGAGAGACAGAGGACAACCCCGTGCTTGAGATCGCGAAGTACTTCATTTTCGGCGCAGATCGCAACCTGGAGATTGAGAGACCTGAAGAATACGGCGGAGATGTAGAGTACGATAACTACGAGGAGCTGGAGAAGGACTTTGAATCCGGGGAGCTCCACCCACAGGATCTGAAGAACGCAGTCGCAGAGGACGTGGTCGAACGGTTCAAACCTGTCCGGGAACGTTTCAAGGAGGAGCCTGAACTGCTCGAACCGCTTGAAGAAATCGGCCATGAGACTCCAGATTACATCTAGCCTGGTCGGAACAAATTTAACTTTTCCAGAGACATTTCTCCCATGGTCACAATCAAGGGTGGACGTTTTTCCGCTCGGCAAACTTGAATCGCTTCCAAAACATTTCCTAGTTAAAGCTTTCTTCCGCTGTGGATACTATGCTTGACATAGAGCTCTTCCGCGAGAATCCCGAGAAGATCAAGGAATCAGAGAAGCGCAGGGACAAGGATGTATCCCGCGTTGACAGAGTCGTTGAACTCGACCAGGAGTGGCGAGAAAAGCTACAGAAACTCGAAGACCTCAGGGCCGAGAGGAACACCGTGGGCGACGAGATCGCCGAGCTGAAGCAGGAGGGCAAGGATGCGGAGGAAAAGATCGAGAAGATGTCGAAAGTCAAGCAGCGCATCGAAGAGCTTGAGGAAGAGGTCGAAGAACTCAAAGAAGAGCGGGACGAAGTCAGGTACAGGATAGGAAATATCGTCCACGAGTCCGTTCCAAAGGGCGAAGACGAGGACGACAACGTCGAGTTAAGGACCTGGGAGCCTGAAGAAGGGAAGAGAGAGGAAGCAGATCTCAGCGCCGACTTGCTCAAGGATAGCAACCTGGTGGAGACAGAGAAAGCGACGGAAGTTGCCGGCGACCGCGCCTATTATCTCAAGCGCGACCTCGTGAGAATGAACTGGGCTCTCCAGCAGTTCGCGATGGATCTTCTCATAGAGCAGGATTACATACCCCACCAGACGCCTTACTACCTAGAACAGGAGGCGATGGAGGCGGCTGCGGAGCTTGAGGACTTCCACGAGCAGCTCTACAAGCTAGACCGAGAGGACAAGTACCTTATCGCGACCTCGGAGCAAACACTAGCTGCGCTACAGTTTGATGAAATTATTGAGCCACAGGAGCTGCCTCTAAAGTACGCAGGTTTCTCCACAAATTTTAGGCGAGAGGCCGGAAAGCACGGCACACAGACCCGGGGTATCTGGCGTGTCCACCAGTTCGAGAAGATAGAGCAGTTCGTTTTCTGTGATCCGGAGAACTCCTGGAAGCTACACGAAGAGCTTCTTGATAATGCGGAGGAGGTGCTCCAGGAGCTAGAGCTGCCATACCGGGTCGTAAACGTCTGTACGGGCGACCTGGGCGACACTCCGGCGAAAAAGTACGATATCGAGGTCTGGCGACCTCCTCTAGAAGAGTACGGCGAGATTGTCTCCTGTAGTAACTGCACAGATTACCAGGCAAGAAAGCTCGGCACGCGTATAAGGCGGTCGGGCGGCAACCAGACAGCTCACACCTTGAACGCTACGGCACTGGCGACGTCCCGGGCCATCTCTGCGATCGTAGAAAACCACCAGAGCGACCGCGGAATAGAGATTCCAGAGGCCCTGCAGCCCTACATGGGAGGCCAGGAGTACATAGAGATCTAGAATTCTTCACTCAGGGCTACAAAGGTACATAAGCGACAGGCGACCAGTTAATCTTGGTGATAGCATGAATGTATCAAGAGCTCTATCCGGACTTGTCGAGAACGCAGTTGCGTTCGTAGTGATGATCCTGCTCGGCATAGTGTCCTTCTTCGTAACCCTCTTCGTGGTACAGGCGGGAAGCGCACTTGCAGGTTACGAGCCGAGCGCCGACTTTGCGGTACTTTCAGCCGCGCTGATCGTAGTGGCGTCTATCATAGCAGGGTCAATGAAGTAGTGACCTGGAACCCATTTTTCTTCTTTTTATCCCGACAAGAGTCATTCCTATAAAAGTCTGATTCTTACTGAGTTTCTCTATGGAAACCACTGTGATGGTCGGCGAGAAGCCCAACGTTGCGTCAAGGATCGCGCAGGCGCTCGGCGATTACTCGATTCGCGAAAACAGAGGAGTCAAGAATTACGTCATAGAGACGGACGACCGGGAAATAATCATAGCGCCCGCGGTAGGACACATCTTCAACCTCGAGCAGTCCAGCGAAGGATGGTCCTACCCTGTATTCAAGGTTGAATGGAAGCCGATATTCGAGACAGAGGACGGCGCGAACTACGTCAAGAAATACTACAACAACCTGAAAGACCAGATTGAAAAGGCGGATAGCTACATCAACGCATGCGACTTCGACCTCGAAGGATCTGTAATCGGGTACAACGTCATAAAAAACCTTGCAAACCCTGATGAAGACCGGATACAGAGGATGAAGTTTTCAACACTGACTTCTTCCGACCTCCAGGAGGCGTTTGACTCCCTCGAGAGCTTTGACGAAGGCATGACCCAGGCCGGACTGACCCGGCACATCATGGACTTCTACTACGGTATAAACGTCTCAAGGGCGCTAATGCAGGCGGTGAGGGAGAACGACCGCTACAAGACTCTTTCCACCGGGCGAGTCCAGGGCCCGACGCTGAAGGTGCTTGCGGAACGGGAGCGGGAGATACAGGCTTTCGAGCCCGACCCTTACTGGGAGATCATGCTGAAGCACACGGAGTTCGAGGCCCAGTGGGAAGATGAAGAGGACCGCATATGGGATGAGGAGACCGCGGAAGAGATATTCTCGGAAGTTAAAGACGCCAGGATAGCAGAAGTAACCAATATCAAGATAAACAACTACAAGCACAATCCTCCTGTACCTTTCAACCTCACGGGACTCCAGAGCGAGGCCTCTTCACACTTCAACATATCGCCGAAGAGAACGCAGCAGCTCGCCCAGAACCTGTACGAAAACGGGCTGATCTCATATCCCCGAACGGAGTCGCAGAAACTGCCCACGAAAATCGGTTACAAAAATCTCCTGAACAAGCTGAAGAACCAGGACGAGTTTGAAGAAAAAGCGGAGAAGGTGCTCGACAAGGACGAGATCTACCCGAGACAGGGCAAGAAGAAAGATGATGCTCACCCCGCTATATATCCAACAGGGGAAGCGCCCTCCGGGCTTTCAAAACAGGAGCGCCAGCTCTACGACCTCATCGTGAAGCGTTTCTTCGCGGTATTTGGAGACGCTGCAAAGAGAAGAACGCTAACATTCACGCTGGAAGTCGAAGACCACAATTTCCTCGCGCAGTCAAAGATTACTGTCGAAAGGAACTGGTTCGACCTCTACGACCCGTACGTCCGCGTGGAGGAAGCAGAACTGCCCGAGATGGAGGAGGGGCAGGTTCTCGACATCGAGGAGTTCGAGCTGCTTGAAAAAGAGACTCAACCACCGCGGCGTTACTCGCAGTCCGCGATCGTCAACGAGCTGGAGAAGAGGAACCTGGGGACCAAGGCAACGCGGGCACAGACGGTCGACCGCCTGTATTCGAGAAACTACATCGAGAACCAGCCCATCGAGGTAACTGATCTCGGGCTCACGATAGTGAATACTCTTGAGGATCACTGCCCAGAACTATTATCGGAAGAGCTAACAAGGGAGTTCGAGGAGAAGATGGAGTCGATAAGGAGCGAGGACAAGACCTCAGGAGAGGTCCTGGAAGAGGCAGAGAAACAGCTGAAAGACGTCCTGTCGAGGTTTAAGGAGGACGAGAAGGAAATTGGGAAAGAACTCGTCGACACCATCGACCAGGAGCGTGAGCGCAGAAGACAGCTGGGCGCTTGCGACCAGTGCGATGACGGAACATTGAGAATAATAAAGACCAAGAAGGGTCGGTTCGTCGGCTGCTCAAACTACCCTGACTGCGAGAACACCTATCCGCTCCCGGGCGAGGGCAAGATCGAGTCCCTCGACGAACTATGTGAGGAATGCAACACGCCAAGAATAAAGGTAATAAGAAAGGGCAGGAAGCCCTACTCGATGTGCATCGACCCCGACTGTCCCACGAAGGACGACTGGTAGCTAGAGCGACGGATTGTCCATGCCAGTCCAGAAAGGCGGGGTATGGTCAACGTCGGCAAGCTTTTCACTTCCATATTCTTCTTCGAAGTATCCTCCGTCAGGGACTGCTCGCCTGCCGAACAGGTCGCCGAGCGCAGCGACTCCTTCAGGACTGTACTCGGGCTCCCTGTCGTAGCTATTCTCCCAGTCCTGGCTGCTCTGTTCCTGGCTTTTTTGATCACTGTTCAGCGCGGCAAAAGGATCGGGGCAGAGCATCCCGCCGGGATTCTCGACATCTCTCATCTACATATCGCCTCCATGGACGCTTCTCTGGGTGTTCGAAGGGTTTGAAGGGTTCGATAGTTTTGTGGTGTTGTCTGTCGTCATGGTGGATCAACTCGAATTGAAAACGAGAAAGACCACCGCTGTCGCCTAGAACAGCAGTAGCACAATAATCAGGACAATAATCGCAGAGCCAGAACTGGCCGAAAGTTCATGGAAAACGGATCTAGCGAAAAAGTTATCAGCCAGAGCAAAAACTCTCGGACTCAATAAAACGTCCACCCTTGATTGGCTCCGAGTCCATAGCAGAAAATAAAGAAAATAGAATTTAAAAAGGAAAGGGGGGCTAAAGAGGTGCCCCGTTCTCTGTCCTGTCCTCTTTTCTGTGGGAGACGTCCTCCATCGTTTCATTCGAGCGATCGTAGCCTCCCATAGGTCCTGGAGCACGGTACTGGCCGCCATCTGTAACATATCCTTCGTCAGACAGAGGGCCTTTCGTTTCCGGACCCATAGGACTGGCCATGTAGGCTCTTCCCCCATCAGTCACCGCATCTGGATCTTCACGCTCTACCTCATCCATAATTTCTTCTATATTTCTGTCGGTCTCTTCCATTCTACGAGCGAATCTATCTCCTATAATAGAATCATCCTCGTGAGAATTAGCCATCACTTCTCACCTCCTTCTACAGCTTTTTCCACGGTTTTGAAGTTGCAATGCTTAGGTTGTGTGTTGTTGTGTGTTGTCATAGAGTGTTCACCTCGAATCAATCGAGAAAGCGAGAAGAACCACTCCACCTTTTACAGCAGGAGCAGCAGTGCCAGTAGCAGAAGCAGAGTAACGTCTAGATGTGAATTAATCGAAACTTGAGGAACTATAAAATCGAAGATAGCTGGAACTCTAGAAGTGAAGTTCCAGAACGCGTCCACCTGAGGTTGAAAGTGCTGCGGACATACTCACTGCTTCATCACAAACGTTTATAAAGGATCCGTCTAGAAGAGTCCTTTCTCATCTGGCTCCTTCAGCCCCTCGTTCACGATCTGGAAGCGCTGGCTCTTACCTTCAGGAAGTGAACGGTGCTTCTCCACCTCGATCTTCCTCAGGCTCTTGTCCTCGTAGGAAAGCTTCAGGAGGCACTTCGACCAGTAACGGGGAACGTCACGGCCCACGAGTTCCAGGCCGTCCTCGTCAAAGTTCGTGTAGACCTGGTTCGTCACAAGTACAGGGATCTCGTGTTCGCGGGCAATTTTTGAGAGGGTCGAAAGCTGCTTTGAAAGCCTCTGGTTGACCTCTGAAACGTTATCGCCGTTGGCCTGGAGGCGGTAGAGCGACACCAGAGAGTCCACCACTATGAGCTCTGGTTCCTCCTCTTCAACCAGCCCCGGGAGCGACTCTATGTCCTGCTCTTGCTCGTTGAAGGTCGTCGGCTCCATGACTGTAACGTTTTCTAGCGCCTCATCATCCGCTACCTGGACGAAACGCTCGGCGGAGAAACCTTTCTCGGTGTCTATATAGGCGACCTTCTCGCCCGATGAGGCGACTTCCGCAGCGACCTGGACGCAGACGTTGGTTTTTCCAGATCCGGATTCGCCGAATATATTGGTTATAATCCCGCTCTCTATTCCACCATCCAGGAGCGAGTCGATCGGCTTTGAACCCGTAGAGAGACGTTCAACTTTCACGTAAAAACCGTGAATTCGAAATCTTTTATCCCTGTCCTGTCTTGAGCAGAAGTTTAGTGGACGTGAATAAAAACTGATTTAAATGTTGTCATTAAAAACAGGGCTATGCCCGAGGAGGCCTCGCTGCTGACCTATAACACCAGGAGGGAGAACTTCGAGTCCGTCTACGAACGGAACAAGTTCTACCGCGGCCTTTTCGGCTACAGACAGACCGTGAAAAAGAATGGAAAGAAGTACGAATACGAAAAAGAGGGTTTGATGGACATGGTTCCAAACGCCAGGATCGACGACTCAGTTTTCATAGTCCCAGAATCATCGATGGAAAAAATTCACGAATACTTTTCAGATTGGGGAGACAAAGTATCATACCACGTCTTCACTGTAATGATTGAAGACCAGGACATACTCGAGCAGATCAGAGGTTGATACCAAATGACAGACGAGAACGAGACCGTGAAACTACGTGTAGGAGAAGTACCGCCAAACGCACAGCAGGACATAGGAAGAGGAATCGTCCGGATTGACTCGAAGGTGATGGAAGAGTTAAGCGTCACCGAGGGAGATGCAGTGATGATCGAAGGCGACCGGGAAACAGTTGGACGGGTCGCGCGTTCCTACCCCGCGGACAAGGGTCTCGGGATCGCCAGGATGGACGGCTACATGAGAAAGAACGCGGGCACCTCGCTCGGGGAAAAGGTAGAGGTTGCCCGGGCCGAACTCAAAGAGGCGGACAAAATAACCCTGGCGCCCGCGGAAGAGGGCGTGATGATCCAGGTCTCGGATCCGAACATATTCAAGCGCGCTCTTTCGGGAAGAGCAGTCACAGAGGGCGATATCATAGTTCCCGGCGACGGCAAGGACCGGCGCCAGTCACTATTTGACGACCTGTTCGAGATGGAGGCCGACCAGTTCCGGTTCTCGTTTGGCGCTGAGACAAAGCTAGCGGTCGTGGACACCAAGCCGCAGGGCGCAGTCAAGATCACGGAGAAGACGGAGATAGAGATGAAGCAGCAGGCCGTCAGCACAAGCAACCAGCAGCAAGTCCGCGTACCTGAAGTAACCTACGAGGATATTGGAGGTCTGGAAGAGGAAATACAGCAGGTGCGAGAGATGATCGAGCTGCCGCTGAAGCACCCTGAAGTATTCCAGCAGCTCGGAATCGACGCGCCCTCGGGAGTGCTGCTCCATGGACCGCCGGGAACCGGTAAAACACTGCTGGCGAAAGCAGTCGCAAACGAGGCCGACGCGACGTTCTTCTCGATCAACGGCCCGGAGATAATGTCGAAATATTACGGAGAATCCGAAAAACAGCTCCGGGAAAAGTTTGAGGAGGCACAGGAGAACGCACCCGCGATCATATTCATCGACGAGATCGATGCTATCGCCGCCAAACGTTCGGAAGTAGGAGGCGAGGTTGAAAGACGCGTGGTCGCGCAGTTACTCTCCCTGATGGACGGACTCGAGGAGCGTGAAAATGTTATTGTGATTGCGGCGACCAACCGTGTCGACGCAGTCGACCAGGCACTGAGGCGTGGAGGCCGTTTCGACCGGGAGATAGAAATCGGAGTTCCAAACATCAACGGTCGTAAAGAAATTCTACAGATCCACACCAGGAACATGCCTCTGACCGATGAGGTAGAACTCGGCGAGATCGCGGAGATGACCCACGGCTATGTCGGCGCGGATCTAGAGGCGGTATGCAAGGAGTCCGCCATGTCAATACTTCGCCGCGTACTTCCGGAGATCGACCTTGACGAAGAAATCCCCAGCGACGTGATGGAGAAGCTGGTTGTCGACAGAGAGGCGATGATTGAGGGCATAAGAAAGGTCGAGCCGTCAGCTATGAGAGAGGTAATGGTAGAGGTTCCAAAGGTCTCCTGGGAAGACGTTGGAGGCCTGGAAGATACGAAAGAACAGCTACGCGAGATGGTGGAGTGGCCGCAGAAGTACCCCGAGCGGTTCGATAAGATGGGTATCGACGTTCCGAAGGGAATCCTGCTCTACGGGATGCCAGGAACCGGTAAGACCCTATTGGCGAAAGCAGTCGCAAACGAGGCGAACGCCAACTTCATATCGATCAAGGGCCCCGAGATTTTCTCGAAATATGTAGGGGAATCCGAAGAGGCCATAAGAGAGGTCTTCAAGAAGGCCAGACAGGTCGCACCCTGCATACTGTTTATCGACGAGATCGACTCCATCGCGACGAGAAGAGGTTCGAGGATGGACTCCGGGGTTGGCGACCGCGTAGTCAACCAGTTGCTGACTGAACTCGACGGAATCGAGTCTCTGGAAGGGGTAACAGTTATCGCGGCTACAAACAGACCTGACCTCATCGATCCAGCGATTACCCGGCCGGGCAGGATTGATCGCTCGATGGAGGTCGATGTGCCGGATATCGAAGCACGGGAAAAGATCTTCAAGGTCCACACCGAAGAGATGCCCCTGGCGGACGATGTCAAGCTCGAAGAACTCGCCCGGCTGTCCGACGGCTACGTCGGCAGCGACATTGAATCAGTGTGTCGAGAGGCAGGAATGTTCTCGCTCCGTGATGATCCAGACTCTGAAGAGGTGAAGATGGAGCACTTCGAGAAGGCACTCGACAAAGTGCGCCCGACGGCGACCGAGGACAACCTGGAGCATTACAGGCAGATGATGAGAAAGATGGAGGAGATCGAGCAACCGTCCGAGGAAACGCCAGACTACTACGCCTGATCGCGTGAACTCTTCACTCCCCTTCTTCTTTACTATATTTAGTTCCCCTGAAGTAACCTCCGATTTATAATAATGGACTCTCAAAGTTAGATTTATGGCTGAAGAGTTCGAGTGTGAAGAGTGTGGCAGGAGTTTCGATACCAAGAGAGGACTCAGCTCCCACCAGAGACAATCTCATGGGGGAGAAGAAGATCAGGATCCAGAACCTTCCAGAGACCAGATGATAAGCATAACTGTAAACCACGCTCTCATAGGCGTTTTCGTGCTCGGGCTCGCAGTCGGGCTTTCCGCGGGGATGATGCTCGGTGGAGGCCAGACTCTTGTTGGTGATGTGCCAGAAGACAATTCTGACGCCCCTGCACCTTCCGGCACCAACAACAATGGTGGAAACTCTGCAGGAGACATAGGCTATGTCGACAACTCAAAGGTCTCAGGTTCTTCTACTACCGAGGTCATGGCAAGCATAGCAGATAACCTGGGAATGGATGGTGACCAGCTCGCGAGCTGTGTGGAGGCTGCAGATGAATCCGAGATAACGACAGACAAGAACAGGATAGCTGGCAATCTTGATAGGATAGGCACTCCAACATTCCTCATAGGGACCTCGGAAATCGGGTACGAGAGAGTCCGGGGCGCACAGCCCTACTCCAGGATGAAAGGAACTATCGACGAGCAGGTTTCCGAGGCACAGAATCCTGGAAGCGACAGCGTGGAGGATGACGAACACCTGCTGACAAACATAGAACTTGAAGGCGAGCCAACACTCGGCCAGGAAAGTGCGCCGATAAACATCATAGAATATTCAGACTACGGATGCCCCTGGTGCGCTGAATGGCATGGGGTTGACGCAATCCCGCAGAGACCTATAGATCAGGAGAAATCTTTCGACAAGGTCCGGTCAAACTACGTGGAGACCGGAAAGGTGCGTTTCGTATCAAAAGACTTCCCTGTGCCCCGGCTACATCCACAGGCCATGACGGCACACAAGGCCGCAAACTGTGTCTGGGAACAGGACCAGGAAAAGTTCTGGAAGTTCAGCGCAGAGATATATGACAACAGAGACCAATGGTAGAAACAGGAAAGAAAGCTTACCGACGAGTCTTCCGGGCGCTAAAGGCTTCGACCAGCAACTATTACCGGATTGCTGGGGTGCTTCTTTTCTCGATTATGATCTTCCTGGTGTTCGCCTTCACAACTGATATCCCCTGGCATCTCCAGACACTGGAATCAGGTTTCCAGTACTGGGACGACGCCTTTCTCAACGGCGTTGCAGGAATATACATCGGTGGAAGCATGACCTTTCTGCTGACCATCCTCTACTCCGTGACAGGAGGTTTTGCACTGACAAACATGATTGTACAGCTGAGATACAGGGGTGTCGCAACCAAGGGACTTGGCGGTCTACTGCCTGGTTTCGTCGCAACAGGGTGTGCGTCCTGTGGCGTAGGGGTGATAGGCATGCTCGGTATCAGCGGCGCTGCAGCAGTATTCCCGCTTGGAGGAGATCTCTTCAAGCTTGGAGGTATACTGATCATGGTATACTCTCTTTACGAGTTCGGCGACCCCGAAATCTGTGAAGCCTAGTCCCTTGTCGTGACTATATTCTCACCGTCTTCCACTCCAACGAGAACGGTGTGCTCTGCCTGGGCCACTATGCTGTCTTCGAGCTCTCTCAGAACGGGATAGGAGTGGATGACACCTGAATCAACTAGCCTCTTCAGCGCCATCTTCTCCCTTCCCGAGAACGAGGAGAACCAGCGCGGAGTGAAAGGTAGACCGTTGAACGATTTGATCTCGCCCAGAAGTTTGCGCTCCGACCTCCCCCTGACATTCCGGTCAGACTCCAGCTTGTAGATGTTGCCCTTCTTGCCCTCCTTCACTTTTCCAGAACCCGTGGTTACGAATGGCTCTATCGCGACTGCATCACCCTTCTCAATTACATGTGAGGAGCCGTTGTCGACGTTGGGTATAGAGACGCCGGCGTGCTGTGTGTAGCGACCGAGGTAGTGTCCCGTTAGATTCCGGACCGGGCTGTAATCATCCTCTACCTGGCTCTCGACGTATGCGCCGAACTCCTGGACCGTTATCCCGGGCTCCACGAATTCAAGTGCGAGTTCTAATACATTCTCCACTGTGTCTATAATCTCCTGGTGCTTCCCGGAAGGGTTGACAGTCAACGCCGTGTCCGCAATATAACCGTCCGAATGAGCGCCGATATCTATCTTCACGACATCGTCCTCTTCCAGCACACGTTTTTCTTCCGGCGAGGGCGTATAGTGCGCGGCCTCCTCATTGATCGAAAGGTTGACAGGGAACGCCGGCTCGAGACCCTCGTCACTTATCAGCGACTCGATCTCGTCCGCGATAGTCTTGAGATTTACGCCCGGTTCCGCGACTTCACGAGCCTTCTTCCTGGCGAGTTGTATAACCTCTCCAGCTCTGATATAGTTCTCCTTTATCCCGGAATCCATAGAATTGAATTGGGTAAAACTAGTTTAAACCAGACGGTCAAAACCATCTTTACCACCTACAAGACACAACTGATTTAAAGGGCCTTGATCCAGACTTGCTTAATGAACCTAATCCAGAGGATCCTGGATTCTCTGAGACCGAGTCGCAGTATAAGCTATCCTGAAGTATTGGGGTATCTTGAACCAGGTTCAAACGGCTCTGACCATGAGTTCACGTATATAGGCAGAACCCTCGCAACACCTATATCTGGAGAAGAAGCTCTAGAAGAGCTGAGAGACGAAGAGCCAGAACAGATAACTTATATTTCCAAGTACAGAGGTTACAAACTAAAATTTGAATACGAAGACCGGACAGAAGTGATAGAGACCGTTCCCCCGTACCTTTCAAAAGAGCAGATAGAAACTAGAGAACTGATTAGGCGGGAGAAACAGGATATAAGGAATAGCGAGAGATACCACTGGACCTGAACTATTGATCAACACCTGTTTCTATAGCCGCCTCTTTAACCCTTTCCGCAATCTCCATCGCCAGCTGTTTGTCGAGCGTCTCTGGGACGATGCTATCTTTCTCAGGCTCCTTGAATTCCGCGATTGCCTCCGATGCCGCTATCTTCATCTCCTCGTTGACCTCAGAAGCACGGGCATCAAGAGCACCCCTGAAAACCCCTGGAAACGCGAGAGAGTTGTTGACCTGGTTGTCGAAATCAGATCTTCCCGTCGCGGTAATCGCGGCTCCAGCCTCTTTTGCATCGTCTGGCAGAATCTCAGGATCTGGGTTCGCGAGTGCGAAAACGATGGCATCATCATTCATCGACCCCACCATCTCCTTCGAGACTATCCCGGCAGCAGAAAGACCGATCAGGACATCGGCACCCTCAATCGCGTCCTCCATATCTCCTGATTCTTCAGCCGCGAGCGTCTTCTCAGCCAGCTCCCGCTTGTATTCATTCCCTTCATTTGTCCTGAGTATCCCCGACGAGTCCACCGGGACAACATTTTCGGCCCCTGCATCGATCATGAAGTTCGAGACCGCGATTCCCGAGGCTCCTGCTCCTATGACCGCGATCCTTGAATCCTCCAGATCTTTCCCCACAAGATCCAGCGCATTTTTGAGCGCGGCGCCAACCACAATTGCGGTGCCGTGCTGGTCGTCATGGAACACAGGGATATCGAGCTTTTCATCGAGCTCCCGCTCGATCCGGAAGCATTTCGGCGCCTGAATGTCCTCAAGATTTATTCCGCCGAACGTCGGCGCGAGCGCCTCAATATGCGCCATCAGGTCCTCCTCATTATCCACATCAAGTACCAGGGGGAAGCCGTCAACCTCTCCAAACTTCTTCATAAGGTTGGCCTTACCCTCCATCACAGGCATCGAGGCCTCCGGACCGATATCGCCGAGGCCGAGAACCGCGCTCCCGTCCGAGACAACCGCTACCATATTGCCTTTCGAAGTATAAGTGTAGACGTTCTCGCAGTCCTTCTCTATCTCTTTACAGGGTTCTGCTACGCCCGGGGTGTAAACCAGGTCCAGGTCCTTCCTAGATTGGATTTCCACGGATGCCTCGACCGATATCTTTCCCGGGTTTTTCGAGTGAAGTTCCAGCGCCTCTTCTCTATCAACCATGGACTGTTAGTGCCCGCTTACTTTCTAATCCCTTTCGACCTTACCCGAAGGTAAACGTGTAGGCCTCAACAGCTCCATCGGCAACGGAGACCTTCAGCGTATGGCTGCCGTAATTCTGGTTCTGGACTATGCGGTAGAGTCTCTCACCGTCCACGGTCACGTAGTTGACGCGCTCGCCGTCCTGTACAACAGCCAGCTCGGTCTGGTGTCCGTTGAGAACCATGTTGACGTTCCTGGCTCGATACTTCAGCAGGATTGATCCTCCCTTCGAGGCCGTGGCATGTTCTCTACCTATCACCCATTCACCGTCGAGGTAGAGCCTGTTCCGCCTCATGTTTTCCGGTAAGGAAAAATTGAACCTTCCTATAGTGTTCTGTGGGCCGTTCGCCAGCCTGTTGTTCCTCCATGCACCGAAGTATATCTCCGGGGTACCTATCCTTCTTGGATCAATATCCGTGGTGTCGTGATCTTTCTGGTCGATCTCCCTGACCGAGTCCTCGTCAACAGGATTATCGATTCCCAGTCTCTGCTTCCTCTCTTCCAGTAGCTCGACTATCTTGTCTTCCGTCTCTTTATACGCGCCCTCTCCTATATGCTCGTACCGGATGAAACCATCGATACCGATCAGGTACTTCTGGGGCCAGTACCTGTTATTATACGCGCTCCAGGTCCCGTGCTCGTTGTCCATCACCACCGGGTAAGTGATATTGAAACGCTTGACCGCCTCCTCGACATTCGACCGCTTCTTCTCGAACTCGAACTCGGGAGCGTGGTTACCGATCACGAGTAGACCGTCGTCCTTGTACTTGCGGTGCCACTCCTTGATTTGTGGAAGCGTTCTCTGGCAGTTGATGCAGCTGTAGGTCCACATGTCGAGAAGGATTACTTTGTCGCCGATGTTGTCCTGGATCGAGACGTTGCGGTTGATGAAGCCTGAAGGATTGTTTAGAGGTTTAGCCCTCTCGTACATTGAGCTCTTCTGGTCGATCACCTCCTGTTTTGTATCCTCGGAGAGATTCACGCTCCTGAAGTCGCCGCTGTTCCGAACATCCTGGAACGAGCTGAACGCCGCGAACAGCAGAACCGCGAAAACGAGAAGGAGCTGCAGAGGCTTGTTGACCTCTATCACAGCAGCACCTCGTTGAGTATCTCGAGGTTTGCGACAAGCTCTAGGTTCTGGGTCATTATCAGGAATCCCAGCGCTATCATGATGTAGCCGAAGAATATGCGCAGCTTCACGATCCTGTCCATGTTCGCATTGATCTTCTCCATTATCCGGTCAGGGAACGCACCCACCAGGAGGAAAGGTGTTCCTATTCCAACCGAGTAGGCTGTCAGGAACACGAAGGCCGATCCAGGGCTTGCAGAGGCTAGCGCAAAGATTCCTCCGAGTATCGGTCCGACACAAGGCGTCCAGCCTACTGCGAAAGCGCCTCCGAGCAGAAGGGAAGCGAGGTAGCCGGTTCCAAAGTCCGAGTCGAGGCCGCCGCCGTATTCTTTCTGTAGAGCCCTGAATTCGACTATATCGGCGAGATGCAATCCGAAAAGGACTATCGCGGTGCCGGCGACTATCGAGAGGTAACCGAGCAGCTGTGTTCCGATCGATTCCAGGAACGAGTTTATCAAAACCCCCAGGATTCCGAAGACTATCGAGAAGCCGAGGACGAAGAAAAGCGCGGTGAAGAACATCTTCTTACGGTCAATTTCCCCTTCAAGATTTGTGCCCGACATGTGGGCTATGAACGCAGGCACCACTGGCAACATGCAGGGCGAGAGAAACGATACAAGTCCTGCGAAAAAAGAGAATATAATGGTTGGTTCAGACGCCACTTTCTCTCACCAGTACTATTTCTCCATGCTCCCTTCTGAACCTTTCTCCATCGAGCCGTCCATGCTGTCCATAGAATCTGTGGAATCGTTTGAACCGGAATCCATAGCGCCATCATCGCTCATAGAATCGCCCTCCATGCTGTCGTCTTCCATCGCCATGGAATCTCCATCATCACTTGCCATAGCGTCTCCTGCATCATGGCCTCTCGAATCTCCAGATTCCTTGCTCATCGATCCATCAGCAGCTATTCCTGCAGCCATCACAACGGAGAACCCTATCAAAACAACCAGACCTACCATTACTGTGGATCTGTGTTCCGTGTAAAACTCTTTCATCATACGGTTTAATGAGGTCACGGCCGCTTTTTAACAAATTCCAGAATCTTTCCCAGATTCGTCCCGGATTCTAGTTCCTCCAGGTAATGAACCCTAGAACAACCAGGGATGCGGTTTCCAGGGCCCTCAGCACCATCACCTGCATCGCGACCTTGTCAGCGTAGAAGCCCATCATCGTAATATTGAAGTAGAAGGCCAGCGCGTTCTCCACCAGTAAAAGCGAGGCGAATACCAAAAGGCCGAGGGAGAACTTTGAGCTAAGCTCGCGGTAGTTGATCGCGTAGACGTAGATCAGCGATCCGAGTATCCCTATGTTTACTCCCGAGAGAATTATCGCGGCTTTTGTGATCATTGTTTATTCATTACCTCCCGACCTATTATCTACCTTTTCCCAGATCTCCTCCAGAACATCCTGGTTCTGCTCCATCATCTCGGTGAAACGGTACATTTCGCCGTAGTCCTGTTTGTCCGACTCGACAAGCCCGTTGTCCTCCAGCTTTTCAAGGTGGTACGTCACGGTCTTGTAGTCCAGACCCAGGTTCTCCGACAGCTGGTTCGGGTTAAAAGGTCGATTCCGCAGCTCGTTCAGTATCCTCGCCCGGGTTTTCCCACCTCTGGTTCCTCCGAGCAGATGCCACAGCAGGGATTTGAAGTCGCGGCCGAAACTCACACCAAAGAACTACTGAACGAGGATTTATACAAATTCGTTAATCTCCCAGCTCAACCTCGATATCGGTGACGTACGCTTTCTCACCCTGGAGAACTACCGGGTTCAGGTCGATTGACTGGATCTCCTCATGGTTTAGGCCGATCTCTCCAAGCTTAATGATCGCGTCCTTTACGGCTTCGAGCGAGACATCCTGATTCCGAGCGCCTTCAAACATTTCATGGCTCTTGAGCTGCTCTATCATGAGTTCTGCCTCCTCCTCGCTGATCGGTGCGATGCCGAAAGATACGTCCCGTAGGACCTCGACATAGATTCCGCCGAGGCCGACCATCACTGTCGGCCCGAACTGCTCGTCCCTCTTCAATCCGAGCGCGACTTCCACGCCTTCAAGCTCCTCCTGGACAAGTATACCCTTGATCTCTGAGCCCGGAGCATCGTGGTGGACGCTGTCAACTATGTCGTGGAACTCCTGCTTAAGCTCCTTCTTCGAATCCACCCCTGTCTTCACGCCGCCGATATCCGTCTTGTGAGATATATCCGGCGAGTCGACCTTCAGCACTACAGGATAGCCCACGTTAGAGGCCGCCTCGACCGCGTTGTTCGGGGCCGGCGCAAGCTCTGTAAGCGCTATATCAAAACCGTAGGCCTTCAGGAGCTTCTCACCGTCCTCGAAATCACTGTAATTTTCTAGAGCGGATGCCGCCTTTTCTTCCTCGTATCCGACATCTCTAAGTGTCCTGTTACGATCGAGGAATTTCCGGTAACTATCCATAGCCTTCAGCACCTTTACCGCGTCCATGGGATCCTGGAAATCGGGAATACCGTTCTGCTCCAGTATTTCTATTCCCGGCGCAACGTCTTCCTCACCCATGAAAGACGCCATCACCGGCTTATCGTATTCCCCGGAAACTTTCGCGATCGTCTTCGCCGTCTTCTTTATCTCGGTGTTGGCCTGGGGCGTCAGTATCACGATAACCGAGTCCACGTTCTCATCCTCCAGGACTGCCTCGAGGGCGTCCCTGTAACGGTCATGGCCCGCATCTCCGATAACATCCATCGGGTTGTCCGGCATCGCCTCGTCCGGCATCGCCTCCTTTAACTTTCCCCTAGTCTCCGAAGAAAGTGATGCGAGCTCCAGGCCGTGCTCCGAAACCTCGTCAGTTGTGACGACTCCCGGTCCTCCTGCATTCGTAACTATCGCAACTCTGTCGCCTGAAGGCAGTGGCTGGTAGTCAAATGCGCGGCCATAGTCGAGCAGCTCCCGGTTTGACTCCGCCTCTACAATCCCGGACTGTCGGAACGCAGCCTTATACGCCTCGTAGCTCCCGGCGATGCTTCCCGTGTGAGACGAGGCGGCGCTTCCGCCCTCCTCACTCCTGCCGGACTTTATCATCACGATTGGTTTTTCCGCAGAAACCTCCCGGGCTTTTTCCAGGAACTCGCGGCCGTTCTCTATGCCCTCCGTGTATCCAAGTATGGTATCTGTTTCATCGTCGAGCCAGTGTTCCAGAAAGTCTACCTCGTTCAGCATCGCCTTGTTTCCAAGTGAGACAAAGTGGCGAAAGCCGATGTGCTCAGCCTTCGCGTAATCCAGTATCGCGGTACAGAACGCCCCGCTCTGCGACATGAAACTTATCGATCCCTCCTCTGGCATCTTCGACGCAAATGAGGCGTTCATCGAGTTCTCAGTATTTATGAGTCCGAGAACGTTCGGGCCGAGTAACGCAAGTCCATGATCCTCGCAGATCTCAAGTATATTTTGCTCTCGCTGTTCATTACCTGTCTCCGAAAAGCCCGCAGAGATAACAATTGCCGCATCAACATTTTTCTCGCCCGCATCCTCTAGGACCCGGGGAACAATCCGGGAAGGTACTGCGACAACCATCAGATCTGTATCACCCGGGGTCTCGTCGAGCGCCTCCACGCCGTGGACCTTGTCCGCATTCGGGTTGACAGGCACCACTTCTCCTTCAAAATCGTGTAGGAGATTGTCGAAAACTTCGTGGCCGGTCTTTCCCTCCTCTCTAGATGCGCCAACAACCGCGACCTTTTCGGGCTTGAAGAGCGGATCCAGATCCATATACTGGACTAACGTCTCGCGGGGATTAATAGCTTGGTAAAGTCACCACAGAGTGGCAAACCACCCTTTTTATTCGAGCATCAAGTCTACCAATAATATAATGAGTCGTGAAGAGGTTTACTCGGGTTCTATACAGAAGATAGAGGTGCTGGAAGGTGACGAGGATGTGCCTGATGTCGGAGAAGAAGAACTCAGGGAACTCTATAAACAGATGATGCTCGCCAGGAAATTCGATGAGAAAGCTTTTGCGCTGCAGAGGCGTGGAGAGATTTCTACATACGCCCCTCACAAGGGACAGGAGGCTGCCCAGATCGGTGCGATGTTTGCGCTGAACGATGAAGACTGGATGGTTCCCTCGTTCAGAGAAACCGCGGCCTTTATCGCCAGAGGTGCGCCACTCGAAAAGATATTCCGGCGATGGATGGGAGACGCCAACGGCCAGAAAGGTCTTGCCGATCTGAACACTTTGCCGGTCGCTATTCCTGTCGGGACCCAGAACCTGCACGTCGCGGGACTCGGGATGGCGATGGAGAAGCGCGGAGACGATAAAGCAGTCCTAGGATTCACAGGAGACGGATCGACCAGCGAGGGAGACTTCCACGAGGCGCTGAACTTCTCGGGCGTATTTAATGCTCACTCGATTTTCCTCGTCCAGAACAACCAGTATGCGATCTCGCTCCCGCGGGAAAAACAGACCCGATCGGAAACAATTGCGCAGAAAGCTATTGCCTACGGAATCGACGGCATACAGGTCGATGGAAACGATATTCTCGCCGTGATAAAAGCAGTTCGGGAGGCTCTGGAGAAGGCCAGGAGCGGGGATCCAGTACTTATAGAAGCCATTACATACCGGCTTGAAGACCACACAACATCTGACGATTCGACCCGTTACAGGGACGAGGAAGAGGTCGAGAAATGGAAGAAGAAAGATCCTCTGGAACGGTTCCGCGAGCACCTAGAGGAAAACGATATCTGGAACGAAGAGCTCGAGAAGTTCGAGGAAGAGGCGGAGCAAAAGATACAGGAAGCAGCCGAAACCGCGATCGAAATGGATGATCCCAGATTCGATGAGCTTTTTGACTACGTCTATGAGGAGCTGCCCGAGTTGCTAGAGAAGGAGAAAGAGCAGCTCAGAAAGGAGGTGGAGAAATGATGACGAAAACAAGTTTTCTCGGACTCGGCAACCACGAGGCGGTAGCCAGATGACCGAGAAGATGAATATTGTCGAGGCTGTAAGAGAAGCTATCCACGACGAGATGGAGGCGGACGAAAACGTCGTTGCGTACGGTGAAGACGTCGGAGAGGACGGCGGAGTATTCCGGGCCACGAAGGGGCTCCAGGAAGAGTTTGGCGAGGACCGGTGTTTCTCCTCGCCACTCGCAGAGTCAGGTATCGTCGGCACCGGGATCGGGATGTCGCTCTACGGCTTCCGTCCGGTGGTCGAAATGCAGTTCTCGGGATTCTCATACCTGGCATTCTACCAGATCAAGGAGCACGCCGCAAGATTCAGGATCAGGAGCCGTGGCGACTACAACGTTCCGCTGACGGTCAGGGCTCCCTACGGCGGAGGAATAAACGCGCTGGAGCACCACCAAGAATCTCCGGAAACATACTTCGCACACGCCGAGGGGCTCCACGTAGTGGTTCCGTCTACACCGCAGGACACCTATTCGCTCTTAAGAAAATCCATCCAGCTCAATGATCCCGTGGTCTTCCTCGAGCCGAAGAAAACGTATAGGGCGTTCAAGCAGGAGGTTGACCGTGAAAAAGAGGTGGAGCTTGAGAAGTCTCGCGTGGTCCAGGAGGGAGACGATGTCACCCTGGTCGCATGGGGGGCGATGGTTCCTGTTGCGGAGGATGCCACGGATGAAATCGATGCGAGCGTCGAGATAGTCGATCCAAGGACCATATACCCAACCGATTTCGATACCATAGTTGAATCTGTCAGAAAAACGGGAAGGGTGATGGTGCTCCATGAGGCGCCGAAGTCCGTTGGATTCGGGGCCGAGATATCGAGCAGAATCCAGGAGAACGCCATCCTGAGCATGGAGGCGCCCGTCGAGAGAGTTACTGCGCCGGATGTTCCCTATCCATTATACACCCTGGAAGACTTCTACATGCCCAACAAAAAACGTGCAGTAAAGGGACTGGAAAGAGTACTGGAGTTTTAACATGATCCGTAAAAACCGGAAGGAAACGGACGCCGGAGCGCTAGCGTAGAGCGTTCCCGCGTGATCAAACTTCGCGTGATAAGTTTGCTTGAGTTCGAGTTCCCGGACACCGGAGAAGGGGTTACAGAAGGAACCTTTCTCGAATGGCTGGTAGAGGAAGGAGAAGAAGTCGATGAAGACCAGGCAGTTGCGGAAGTAGAGACTGACAAGGCAGTAGTCGATGTGCCAGCGCCGGTTTCAGGAACTGTAAGAGAATTCCGGGCAGAGCCAGGTGACACCGTAAAAGTAGGAGAGGTAATAATGGTGCTCGACGACGGGTCGGGAGCGGATGAAGTAGAGAAAGAAGATAATGAGAGTTCAGATGAAACGAACAACGAGGAGGAAGATTCTGGGGATACGAGCGGCGAAGAGGAAGCGAGCGAGGAGGCTGAAACCCGGGAAAAAACCGGCGGCGAAGAAGAACCTGATACCGACATCAATACCAGAAGTGTTCTCGCGCTTCCCAGAGTCAGGAGGCTTGCGGAAGATAAAGGAGTCTCTATCTCGAAGGTCGAGGGAAGCGGGCGCGAGGGAAGAGTTACTGAGGAAGACGTGATGGAGGCGGCAGGAGAAGGTAGTGCGAAGCCCGTCGAGGAGCCCAAAGAAACGGGAGAAACTCAAGAAACAGAGCAACAGGAAACAGGAGCCACCAGTATACCTGAAGACGTGAAGGCCACTCCTGCTACCAGGAAACTGGCGCGAGAAAAAGAGGTTGACCTCGCGGCAGTTGAAGGATCCGGTCGTGGAGGAAAGATTACACGGGACGATGTACTGGAGGCCGCAGAAGGCCGGGGCGGCGGGGAAAAAGTCGATGCAGAGAAACACTCCGAACAGTCCAGCACAGAGAAGACCGGCGATGGCGAGATCGAGAGAGTTGAGATATCCGCCTCGAACAAGATCGTCGCGGAAAAGATGGCTGAGTCAAGATTTACGGCGCCGCACGTCACACATGTCGAGAAAGCTGATGTGACGGAACTCGTGGAGCTCAGGGAGCAGAAGAAAGACGAAATTGATGCGCACCTGACCTACCTGCCTTTCATAATGAAAGCGGTACTTGTAGGACTGAAAGAGTATCCCGATCTTAACGCGGAGCTTGACGGCGAAAACGACGAGATCATCAGGAAAAAATACTACGACTTCAACATTGCCGTGGATACCGAGCGAGGCCTGAGAATCCCTGTGATAGAAGGAATAGATGACAGAACCATAGTCGAGCTCTCCCGGGAAATAGAGCAGAAAGTGGAGGAGACCCGGGAGGGAAAAATATCAAGAGAGGATATGCAGGGCGGCACCTTCTCAATCACCAATATTGGAGTTATCGGAGGGGAAGAGTTCACACCCATAATCAATCCTCCCCAGGTCGCGATACTTGGGATCGGGAAAATAGCCGAGACGGCAGAAGTAGTTGACGGTCACGTACAGCCACGCTGGACCGTCAAACTCTCTCTTAGCTACGATCACCGCGTGGTCGATGGCGCGACCGCAGCAAGGTTCATGAACAATGTGAAAGAAAACCTCGAGGACCCGGGAGAACTCCTGATGGAGATATAGGTGGTAATATCGTAGTCGGAGACATCTCAACGGGAGCTGACCTCGTGGTCATCGGCGCAGGGCCAGGAGGCTACACCGCCGCTTTGAGAGCGGCGCAGGAAGGACTCGATGTCGTGCTCGTTGACAGGGAAAAAGTCGGGGGCGTCTGTCTCAACCATGGATGCATCCCCGCAAAAGCTTTGATTCACTCCGCGAAGTACCAGGCCGATCTCGAGCACTGGGACGAGATAGGCATCCACACAGGAGAAATCGAGGTGGACTTCTCCGGGATACAGGACTGGAAGTCAGGGGTGATAGAGAAGCTTACCTCCGGCATAGAGCAGTTGCTTGAAGCTAATGGAGTCGAATTCATAAAAGGGACCGCGAGGTTCCAGGACTCGAACACTGTGAGAGTCGAAGAAGAGCACAACGCGGAGAACATAGAGTTCGAGAATGCGATCATCGCGACAGGCTCCCGGCCCATCGAAATACCGGGGTTCGAGTTCGATAACGAGCGAGTCATCTCTTCCAGGGAACTCCTGCAACTGGAAGAGGTGCCTGAGGAAATAGTCGTTATCGGCGGCGGATACATCGGCATGGAGGCAGTCACAAAGTTCTGCAAATTTGGCTCCACAGTCAAAGTTCTGGAGGCGCAGGAACAGGTTCTCCCGCGCTTCGACGGCGAGATAGTTGATGCTCTCAAGGAGACCAGCGCCTGCTACGAGGATGAAATCTACACGAATGCGGAGGCAAAAGAGCTGCAGCAGGAAGATGAGAAGGCAGTTGTCGTGGCACACCAGGGAGAAGAAGAGATTGAGCTTGAGGGAGATTACGTTCTCGTGGCCGTAGGCAGAACGCCAGAGCCGACTCTGGAATCTCTCAATCTTGAGAACACAGATGTTGAACTCGACGAGGAGGGCTTTGTGAAAACAGACGAGAAAATGGAGACCACTGATGAACACATTTACGCGATCGGGGATGTCGCAGGTCAACCTTTACTGGCCCACAAGGCCTACCGGGAAGGCAAGGTCGCGGCAGAAGTCATAGCGGGAAATCCCGGGGCCTTGGACAACCAGTACATACCGAAGGTTATCTACACCGATCCCGAGATAGCAGCAGTCGGGATGACACGGGAGGAGGCGCGGGAAGAACATGAAGAGATTCTGGTCGGCAAGTTCCCGTTCTCTGCCTCCGGGAGAGCTTTGACAACCAACCACTCCTCGGGATTTGTCAGGGTAATAGCCTCCGGCGACGAAGAGCTTCTGGGGGTCCAGATAGTGGGTGCTCGGGCGTCCGACATGATTGCCGAGGCCACTCTGGCGCTCGAGATGCAGGCCTATCTCGACGATATCGCGAATACGATTCATGCGCATCCAACGTTTCCCGAGGCTTTCCAGGAAGCCTGTGAGGACGCAAAAGATGAATCCGTCCACACCTCATGAGAACTCCTGATCTTAGCCCTATTCCCTTCTAATTTAAACGGAGATTCCAAAGTTCAAGCTGTGAAATGGTACTCCGGCAGTCTTGAGGAAGTGTTCAGCCAGCTCTCCAGTTCAGAAGAAGGGCTTGAGCAGAAAGAGGTGGACCAGAGGCTTGAAGAACACGGCGAGAACGTTATAGAGTCGGGAAAGGAGATCTCTCCGATAAAGATATTTCTGTCCCAGTTCCACGACTTCCTGATCTATCTCCTCATAATCGCGGCCCTGGTTTCCCTGGGCGTAGGCTTCCTACCCGGGCATTCGCCGGAGTACACTGACGCGATCCTGATATTCATAATCCTGCTGGCGAACGGAGTGTTCGGCTTTGTCCAGGACTACAAGGCCGAGAAGTCCATAGAGGCGCTTAAAGAGATGTCAACGCCTAACGCCACGGTAATGAGGGATGGCGAAAAGCGGGAGATAGACTCTACACAGGTGGTGCCCGGCGACATAATATTTCTTGAGCAGGGGGACGCAGTCCCGGCGGATGCCCGGATAATCGAAGAAGAGAACCTGGATACCAACGAATCCTCTCTTACAGGAGAGTCCGCCTCCGTCTCGAAGTCCCCCGGCACTCTAGAAGAAGGAACATCACTCGCGGAGCGGACCAACATGGTCTACATGAACACTACAGTTGTCAGGGGGCGTGCAAAGGCCGTTGTCGTCGGCACGGGTATGGATACCCAGGTCGGGGATATCGCGACAGAAATCCAGGAGGCGGACGAGAAGAAGACGCCTTTCCAGAAAGAAGTCGACGAGCTCGGCAGGAAGATCGGATACGGTATAACCGCGATAATATTTTTCGTTGGCGTGACCCAGTTCTCGTTTACAACCGCCTCTCCAGTCTCTATACTTCTTGTTGCGATAACTCTTGCAGTTGCCGCAGTTCCCGAAGGTCTGCCCGCGGTGGTCACACTCACGCTCGCGATGGGATCAAAAAAAATGCTGAAAAAGGATGCGCTCGTCCGTCGGCTACCTGTGGTGGAATCGCTCGGAAGCGTCAATGTTATCGTGACCGACAAAACGGGAACTCTCACTGAAGATACAATGACTGTCGAGAAGCTCTACTTTTCGGGCGAAGAGTTCGAGGTCACGGGCAAGGGGACCGACCCCGAAGGCGAGTTCCTGCAGGACGGTCAGGAAGTCGGCGGGGACCGGATAAAACCTCTACTGGAGTGCGGCATGATATGCAACAATGCGGAAAAAGCTCCCGGAGACGAAGAAACAGACTTCTACGGAGATCCAACCGAGGTCGCACTGATAGTTTCCGCAAAGAAGGCTGGACTGGAAAATGAAAGTGAACGCATAAACAGCGTGCCGTTCTCGTCCGACAGGAAGAGGATGACTGTTGTAACCGAGGATCACGTGGCGTACATGAAGGGTGCACCCGAAACCGTCATAGACCGCTGCGGAAAAGTTCTAATCGATGGAGAGGAGAGGGAACTCACGGATGAGCTGCGCCAGGAGATACTCGACAAAAATACAGAATTCGCATCCCAGGCCCTAAGAGTCCTTGGCTTCGCCAGGAAGAATGTCAAAGACACGGAGGCCGAGGCCGATGATCTCGAGTCCAACATGGTATTCCTCGGACTACAGGGAATGATCGATCCCGCACGTGAAGAGGTCAAGGAGGCTGTCGAAGACGCACGCACCGCAGGAATAAGGGTAGTTATGGCCACGGGCGATAATGTCGAGACTGCCTGTGCGATAGGTGAGAAGATAGGCTTTAACCCAGAGGGTGCGATGACCGGCAGAGAGCTGGAAGAGCTGTCTGATAAAGAGTTAAGCGAAAAGGTCGAGGAGGTCGAGGTCTTTGCCCGGGTCTCGCCTGAGCACAAGGTCAGGATACTTAATGCGCTGCAGGAGAACGGTCACAGCGTGGCGATGACAGGAGATGGCGTAAACGATGCCCCTGCACTGAAGAACTCGGATGTAGGCATAGCCATGGGTCAGAGAGGTACGGATGTCGCAAAACAGTCGTCTGACATGGTGCTCCGGGACGATAACTTTGTTACGATAAGAGATGCTATCGCGGAGGGGCGCGGGATATTCGACAACATCAGGAAGTTCGTGAACTACCTTTTGAGCGCTAATGCTGGCGAGGTACTCGCAGTTTTCCTTGGCGTCCTTATCGGCAGCTTCCTGTTCCCCGAGACATTCAATACGGGCGCAGAGGCTCTCATACTCACTCCTGTGATGCTTCTCTGGATCAATCTGGTTACCGATGGTTTGCCCGCACTGGCTCTGGGCACCGATCCCAAGTCGGAGGGGATCATGGAGCGCCCTCCCCGGGGCAACGACGAACCGGTCATCAACGGAAGGATGATGGCATCTATACTGGGCATGGGTATTATCATGACGGTGACAGGACTGCCTATCTTCTTCAAGGCGGTATCAGCAGGAAGCCTGGTCAAGGCCCAGACTCTGCTTTTCACCTTCCTGGTCGCGGTTGAAATAGTCCGGATACAGACCATCCGCCAGCGGTACAATCAGTCGATCCTGTCGAACAACTGGCTGGTTGCGGCGCTTGCATCCTCACTTGTGCTGCAGCTTGCGGTGCTCTACACACCCCTCAGCAACTACTTCAAAACCTACCCGCTGACGCTTGAAGGCTGGCTCTGGATCTCTGTCTCTGTCCTAGCTTTCATAGTGTTAACTCTAGGCATGACCCGGATTTTCGACCGCTACTTCGAATCTCGACAGCTTTAATAACAGGCGCAACTCAGTTAGGTTACATGAGTCTTTTAGGCAGTAGCGGCGACGAGTGCTATGTCTGCGGGAAAGACGTGGACAGCGATGACTGCATAGAGTTCGACGGAAAGAAGTTCTGCTGTGAGAAATGCAAGGAGCACTACGAGGACGAGGAGAAGCAGGACGAGAAAGAGATCTGCGAGTTCTGTTAGACCATGAACGTCGTAAGGAGAATCATATACGGTTTCGTAATAGCAGCGGTTTTCACGGCGGCAGCTGTTGCGATGATCCCAGACTACAACCTCGTTCAGCACGTTGTTCCGCTGATTGGTGCGGGAACAATTGTCACCTTTGCGCTCGCGGCGCTGTCCTTCCACCAGGATGGAGAACTTACCCTGCACGACAAGAACGTGCTGATGAACGGCTTTCTTCTCGCGGTACTGATACCATCATTCTACACCGCCGGGGCATTCATGCACGAGAGCCAGACCTCATGGAGCAATGGAGAAATCCACTGGCACGCCGACTACGAAGTATTCATCGAAGAAAACGGCGAGATCAGGGAACTCGACCTTATTGATCCTTCGGAGTTCTGTGAGACCGCAACTGACCAGACAAGGGTAATGTGCAAGCTCAACGACCGTACAGGACTCAAGGAGTACCACGAGCACAACGATGACAGGATACACCTGGAGGGAACTTTCAAGACGATGGAAGCGGCCTCACTGAGGTCCTTCTTCCAAACCTTCAACGGCGATCTCACAAACGATAGAATTGTCTATCCCACCAACGATGGCGTGGTTGAGAGACAGAACAACGGCGGAACTGTAAAGATACTCGTAAGAAAGGGCGTGGCTGGCAACCGCTACTGGTGCGCTATCGGGGAAGAAGTTCCCGAAGAAGACAGGTGCGAGAATCCGCACACAGGTCAGCCCGCAAACTCGCCGTCCGAATACGTCATCTCACCCTATAGCAGAGGACCAACTCTCGATGACATTTTCGTGGTATACGACTCAAACACCGTCGAACAGGCGCTCCAAGATGTGAGAGAAGACGGAGAGTACAGAGGATACGGCCTCACCAAGGAGGGAACCGGATATGGAGGCTGATGGATTATGGCTGTAGAGGCAGCACTTCCCACCCTGGGCGCGGTGCTGGTTACCGCGGCCGTCGACTCGATCAATCCCTGTGCTATAGGGGTCGCACTGCTCCTGGTCGCAACGCTCGTTAAACAGGACCGCAGGAAAGACATACTCAAGGTCGGCATCATTTATGTCACCGCAGTCTACGTGACCTACCTGCTCGCAGGCCTGGGGATCATATACGCGCTGGGATCTGTGGATACCCAGATCGCGAACTACGTCACAGTGTTTGTCTCACTTGTCGTGATCTCTGGAGGCCTGATAGAGATAAAGGATTTCTTCTGGTACGGCAAGGGCTCCTCGCTGATGATACCCGAGGAGTACTCCCAGAAGATCGCTGAGAGAATGGAAGACGTTACCACCCCCGCAGCGGTGCTGCTCGGAATTTTTGTGGCCGCGGTTGAGCTGCCGTGTACCGGAGGACCCTACCTGGCGATACTTACCGTCATACAGCAGACACTGGTCGAGCCGTCGACAGGATTCCCTATGATCGCATTACTGCTTATGATGCTCTACAACCTGATCTTCGTGATGCCGCTGATCGCTATAGTAGTGCTTTCCTACGCAGGAACCTACAAGGTATCGGAGATGAAGAAATGGAAACACATGAACAAGTCCAGGATGAGAATGACCGCGGGACTCCTGATGGTGTTCCTCGGGTGGGTGCTGCTCCTCCTGGCAACAGGAGTAGTGAGGTTCGGTTGACGATGGCCGGTCCGGTAGTCAACAGAGATGGTGCAAAGGAAGAGTTCGACGAGGGCAAGATCTGGAACTCGATCTTCTATGCCTGTAGAGAATCAGAGTACCCTGAAGAGGAAGCAGTCGAGATCGCTGACAGGGTCAAAAAACGTGTGATTGAATGGATGGAGCACCACGAGGACTGCTTCGTCACCACACGAGAAATCCGTAGACGTGTTATAGAGGAACTTGAGGAGGAAGATGAGGATGTCTCTTTCATGTACGAGACTCATCTTGATCTGAGCTAGTGCTTTCATTCCTGTATATACTTAAGGCGTAGACCGCCAGAACTGCTATGACTAATGTTTCCAGTATAACCGCCCAGACCATTACTGGAGAATAGCTTCCGTATAGGCTGGAAAACCCGTCTTCATTTCCCTCTTCAACACTGCTTTCTACACTATCATTATGGCCTACATGGGCCATGGAAGCAGAACTCAACAACAGCATCAGGATTACCAACACAGATTTGCGAAACCACAGCATTCTACAGAGTCGTTGTTCAGCCACGCTAAAATGGTTTTACTCGATCCATAAATAACTGGGAGCTCAAGAACAGAAATATGGAAACTGCAGAAATAGAGGAGGCCTACCAGGAACGCAGGAACGAGATCCAGGAGAGGCTGGAAGAGTTCCAGAAACTTCGGGACGAGGGCGATCCCCGGCTTTTCCGGGAACTCGTCTTCGTGATACTGACCTCAAGAAGCGCGGCAAAAAAATCCTGGGAGGCCGCAGAGAAACTTGAGGAACTCGGGCTGCTGGAGAACGGCTCACGGAAAGAGATAGCCGAGGTACTTGAGAATCACGGTATCCAGTACGAGCGGGACAAGGCCGGCTACATTGTAAGTAATCGTGAGTCTCTCTCACAGCCAACCCTCCGGGACACCTCGGGGGAACTCAAGCTCAGCTCGAGAATCGATCCCGGAAACCTGGAGAAGACCCGGGAACAGCTGGTCGACAGCCTCCAGGGTGTAGGATGGAAGGGCGCATCCCACTTTCTAAGAAATATCGGTTACGGCGGCGATTTCGCCATAACCTCGGCCTACATAATGAATAATCTCCACCAGCTAGAGATGGTGGAATCACCAGAACCTCCTTCAGGAAAAGAAGAGTACCTGAAGTTCGAGAGGGAGTTCCGGAAACTTTCACAGCAACTCGGAATCGGCGTGCAGGAACTTGATCTGCTGCTCTGGTCGATGGAGACCGGTGAGGTATTCAGATAGAATCCCTTTCGAGGGCGTAAGCCGGCGCAGGTTCATCTACATCGAAAATTCTCACATCTTTCTTGATCGATCCTTCCTCTTCCAAGTATCTCAGCGCCTCAGAGAGGTGCCCTAAATCTTCCTCGAAGTACCTGTCGTCCTCCTCGAAGTGTTGACGTATATCCCGATATCTCTGTGGGTTTGCGGAGTAACCTATCAGGTCTTCGATTTCACGCGCAAATTCTCTGACTCCCTCTTCAACTAGAGATTCTCTGGAACCGCTCCCGGAGTCAGCTGTTCTCAAAAAAGTGCTCATAGCAAACACAAGATTCGAAATAACTTTTTTAAATAAAACCATCAGTCGCCAGTCATCTGCTTCATCTCCCTGAGACCGAAAGTCGTGATAGTCGCGGCTAACAGCGCCCCGAAAATTTCGTACATCCAGAAAGGCGCGGTTTCAGCAGCTAGAACAGGTACAAGTACAACAAGGGGCACCAGGAAGGCTATCTCCAGCTCCAGCAGACGCCGCAGAAAGCTGTCGATCTCCATACCTTATCATTTGATTCCCTGTTTTTGAAGGTCTATGCAAAGTCGTACTGGAAGTACCTGAACCGGACGTACAGGTAGACAAAGTAGAGCACGACCAGCAGGAAGGCTCCCGCCACTGATATTACGCGGTTCTCAGTCGACTCCAGCCTCTCAGCTACAGGTTCCAGCCCGATAAACCTGAACGGCCTGGCGAGCGTGTCTCCTATCCTCTGCTTCGAGAACATGTACATAAGTAAGACGCCCGCGGTTATTGTTTCCATTGGAAGATCCCAGAGCACGAGCGGGCGGGGAACCGCGTAAGTAGATATTACGGCTCCGGAACCTATAGCGAGCAGAGGATTCGTAATATTGCTGCCGATCAGTGTCCCGAGGGAAACCCCGGCACTCCCATGCCTGAGGCCGGATATTGCGGTAATCATTTCTGGGAAGACAGAAACAATACCTACAGAAGCAACACCTATCATCGACTGTGAAAGACCTGTCTGCTCGACCGCCAGCTCCACGACTCGGAGGAAAATCTCGGCGGAAACTATCACCAGTATCATGGCCGCTATGCCTATGAAGAGATCGAATAATGGTCTGGTAGAAGCTTTGACATCGCCCTGCTCCGCCAGCTCCTCCTTCCTGGTGGTGTAGAGATAGTAAACGTAGGCCACAAAGCTGCCGACAAGAATCAGCCCGTCAAGCCGGGTAAGAGTGCCCGAAACGTTCAGGGCTCCTCCTGTCAGGAAGCTGACCACGCCTTTCCAGTTCAGCGCGAGTATAAGCGTCATCAGCGTCGTCCCCATCATCGGAGCGTAATCCCGGATAAGGAACTTCCGGGAGAACCTGAAGCTGTGCCTGTCCGCGATAAAAGCAGAGGATATTATGACCAGACCAAGGACAAGTGTCTGCTGGACCACGTCGCTGCCGATGTTCGCTCCCAGGACCGCTCCAGACTTGCCCAGGTAGACTTCAGTTGAACTGGAAGCCGCTGACGCGGTTATCGATCCCTTCTCAGCAAGCAGATTCACCGCAGTCCCAAAGTCGCCAACCAGGAGGTTGACGGGATCGACACCGAATACCTGGAGCGGGGCGCCCGAACTTGCCAATATGTTCACCGAGCCCACGAGATGTAGGGCCAGTTCAGGGAGAGAAGTACCTATAGAAACAATAGTCATCGCGATAACGACCTCGGATATGCCGTAGTGTTTCGCCACACCCTCCATCTTCGAGACCACTATCTCGGCACCGAAAACCAAGAAGAATATGGACAGAACACCGATCAATACGTTGGCTACGAATCCCGTGAATCCGAGAACCATAACATTCTTTCGTCAACACGGCGTTAAAAACATGCTTTTTCTAGCCGAACTTGCCGAGACCGCTCTGCTTCCCCTTGCCCTTCAGCTGGTCCTCGGTGTAATCGAACACTTTCAGGACACGGTGGGACGCGGGAACGATCTGGTTCTCGATGTAGTACTCGGGGTCATAGTCCTCCGCGTACTTCACCAGTTCGGCGCGGGAGGAAATATTGCCGCCTCCCTTCGTGATCACGTAGTCGATGGTGGTTCCCGGTGAGATGTCGTCGCCTCTATTTATCGCCTTCTTGGCGGCCTCGACGTGGGGAGCGGTCGACTTGTAGTTCTCCGGCTTCTTCGTCAACTGGGTGTAGATCCTGAGCTTCTCGACCGGAACATCCCCCGCCTTCATATCCCCGACAGTCTTCTTCACGTACTCTGCCGCGTCTTCAATCTCTCCCTGTAGAACCTTTCTCAAGACTTCCTTCTGCGTTTCCTTTGCAACAGGAGACCAGTCCCTCCTGACCTGCTCGAACCCGGTGATTTTGAGGCCTCCTTTTTCATCCATAAGCGCGTACTTTTTCTTCGCACCCTCTCCCGATTCAGTGGAGGTGAAGAATCCGCGGGGGAAGAAGCCCTCGAACTCCAGCTCCATGAAGGACGGCAGCTGGTCGTTGACCGCCTCAAGGAAATTATCGATACGGTCCTGGATGTCGTCGCCCTTCAGGAACAGGGAGTCGGTGTCGCCATAGACGACCTCGAAACCTTCTTCCTCCGCGTGGTTGATCGCCTCCTGGATGTATTTCCTGCCGAGGAATGTGGTCGCCTGGGCAGATTCACGGGAGTACCACCGGGCACCGTCATAACCCAGGTAGCCATAGAAGCTGTTCGCGAGAATCTTCTCCGCCTGCTGCCTGGAGTCAAGCGACCGGTATTCTTGAGAGTCCGGTTCAAGGTTCTCCATCTCCTCTTTAAGGCTATAGCGGTCCTCAACCAGTCCCTCTACGAGTTCGGGGAAGAATCCCTGATCGTCCTGGCAGAAGTAGAAATCGTAATCCTCCATCTCCATTCGATCTTCACAGCCGTCCAGATTAAGGGTGTCAGGCGAGATGTTGTGGGACACCATTACTGTGGGATAAAGAGACCGGAAGTCCAGCAGAACTATGTCGTTGTGGAGCCCCGCCTCTGGTGTATAGACAAAGCCCCCCTCGTAAGCTCCAATTCGTCGTCTTCTTGAGCGCTCTTCGCGCGTCGGTCTGTTCAGGGCAAGCATATCCCGGGCATAAGCTTCCCGGAGAAGAAAGTTCTCGGTCAGCTGGCCGTAGGTCAGTCTGCACGCATCAAACGGTATCAGTCCCGCGATCCTCGAAAGCTCTAGCATCTGTGGTATCAGCTCCTCTCCGAGCTCGTAAGCGAGCTCCGAATCTTTCAGTGCGTACTCCGCAAACCTCTCCAGGTCCTCTTTCTGCTCCCAGGATTCTTTCATATCTTCCCAGCTCATCTCGTCCTTCCTCCTGCCAAGAATCTCCTCGGCGACTGAGTCAAGGTCGAGCACCTCAGAGTCCAGTCCAGGAGAGACCACGTGCGCGATAAACGGGTAGAGGTCGAGGTGCATCCTCCCCTTCAACCGGGCACCCGAAAAACGCCCTCTTCTGTTAAACTTCATCCTTTCTCCCGATCTTCCGAGAGACAGCTCGAGGGCGTGGTGCTGTGCTCTTTCTCTCAGAACGTCAAAGTCGAACTCGTCCGTGTTGTAGCCCGTCAGTATGTCGACGTCGCGTTCTTCCACTACCTCTATCAGGCGCTCGATGATCTCTTTCTCCGACTCGACCACCTCTACATCTTCTGAACCAATGTCGGCAGTTGTCAACAGCTTACTGTAGCCGTCGCTGTAGAAAGAAGCCATTATGATTTCATCATTGTACACTTCAAGGTCGAACGCCAGGGTCTGGAGCTCCATCTCTGGTCCTTCCACGTTTGTCCGGATATCTTCGATATCCACCGCCACATCGAAATCTTCCCTGTCAACCTCCTCTCCCTTGATCTCTATCCAGGTAACCGGTTTGATCTGGTTATCGACCAGGAAACGCTTGTAGAATGGGATGTCGAACTCCCTGCACTCTTTAACTCCTTCAATATCGGCGATTTCTGACCGGAGCTTCGGCACATCCGGCGGAACATAGGTGTAAATCTTGAGAGTCTCTACCTCTTGGTTTAGATCCTTCTTTTTGACCCTCTCGACATCCAGAACTTCAATATTTTCGCCCTCGTGGCTGAAATCTGTCTCCTCTATGCCTTCCTCAGCTTTCTCTATATCCCCCGGTATAGCGTAAAAGTATGGCAAAAAGTCGCGCTCCAGGGCCAGAACGTTCCTGCCGTCTTTGTCCTTGCCGAAGACTCTTACAACTACCTCGTCTTCCTCTATCCGGTAGTCGACATCAGTTACCTGGAGCTTCAGCTTCATGTTTCTAAACCCGGGATCGAAAGTTAAGTAAGAACTGAACCGATCAGCTTTTATTCCACGAGATAGGTTGAACTTACATGAGAGTTCTACTGTTGACTGATATCCACGGCGAGGTAGAAAAACTGGAGAAAATCCTGGAAAGAGAGGAGTACAACGCGATTCTCTGCGCAGGCGATCTGGGTGACGCGAACGAGTTTTCGGACTATGGCGCCAACCTAGAGGAAGTTCTCGAAGCGTTCGACCAGCAGACAGGGAAACTTGTTAACGCAGTCCCGGGCAACATGGATCCCGAAGAGGGATGTGTCCGGAAACTCATCGAACACCGGATCAATCTCCACAAGAATATCGCCTCTCTGGGAAACTTCGAGGCAGTGGGTTTCGGGGGCGGCCAGACACCCTTTGGAACGCCCTTTGAGCCCTCAGGGAAAAATATCAAAGAGGCTGTAGACCTTCTCTACCAGCGAATGACATCGGACACACGCGTTGCAGTTATCCACCAACCACCGAAAGACACGAAACTGGATCTCGTCGACGGCGACCATGTGGGCAGCGAGGAAGTCCGGGAACTTATCGAGGAGAAAGATTTCGACCTCTTCCTGACAGGTCACATACACGAGGCCAGGGGGCGGCAGAAGATCGGAGATACTCTGGCAGTCAACCCAGGACCCGTAATTGAAGGATACTATGCGGTAGCCGATATAGAGGATGGGATAGAGCTGGAGATGAAACAGCTATAGAAAGGTTTCTACATCACTCAAATTCAGATAGAAAAATTCATCAGGTCTAGAAACAAGTATAACTTACTTCCAGACTTCATACAGAAGAATGGGGTGCTGTAAACCAGTTATATTTTTATAAAAAGAAGGAGAAGTTTTTAATATCGAAAACTAGTGTTCGTGTTATGGAGGTGAATAAATAATGGCAGAACTACCACTTGCACCGGTCAAGCGAATCATTAAACAGTCAGGAGCTTCTCGAGTCGCAGAAGACGCGGTTGAAGAGCTCAGGGACGAACTGGAGAGGCACGCTGAGCAGAGAGCGAGGGAGGCAAAGAGGTACGCGGAGCATGCAGGCCGCAAGACCGTTCAGGCGGACGATGTCAAGGCCTCACAGTAAGAGGCCAATCCTCTTTTAATCTCTGTTTCTTTATTCTTCTTATGCGCATAGAGAACAGTTTTATTCTCGCGCCAGGTATAGGCGAAAAAACAGAAAGGCGGCTCTGGAAGAACGATATCACGCACTGGAACGATTTTGAATCGTCAGATGCCCTGAATGGAAAACAGGATCGTGTCCTGAACTTTCTCGAGAAAGCCCGCAGAAACCTGGATGTCGGGAACACTGTTTTCTTCAAGGACAAACTTCCCGCGAACAGCAACTGGAGACTCTACAGGAACTTTGAAAGCCAGGCGTGCTTCTTTGACATAGAGACAACAGGGCTCGACAGGGAGCAGAACAAAGTCACCACCGTGAGTTTCCACAGGAACGGGGAGACCAAAACACTGGTTGCGGGCGAAGACCTTACACAGGAGAACTTGGAGAAGGAGTTCTTCAAATCGAGCATGCTTGTGTCATTCAATGGAAAGCGGTTCGATCAGCCATTCCTCGAACACAACTTTGACCTAGATATCGAGAAACCGCATGTTGACCTGATGTATCCCTGCCGGAAGCTCGGACTCTCGGGCGGGCTGAAGAAGATCGAGGAACAGCTCCAGATCGACAGAGAACAGGAAGACATTGACGGAAAAGCTGCAATAAGACTGTGGAAACGCTACGAGAACAAGGATGATCAAGCGGCGTTGGAGAAGCTGGTCGAGTACAACCAGTACGATGCCAGAAACCTCAGACAGTTGTTTGAAGAGGTTCACAGCCGCTTAACCCAGAAGATCTATCATCCGCATATCCGGCATTAGCGGAATCCTTATAAAGTTGGGAGCCAAAGGTTCAGGTGAAAATGGCCTTGGTTCACAATACTTACCAGCTCACCGGAAACATGTGGGTGGATCTGGTGAGCACCCGCTATAACCAGTCCAAGGCCAGGGCCTCTCACATTATTAACAAGTTTCTAGCAGAGTAGAGTGGGATGACGCCTTGGCCTCTTAACGAGGCCAGTCACGCCGACCACGAACAACTCAAAGCCAAACTGAACTCAAGTTCCTGCCATCTCTACACCGTGGAACTTGCAAGAGGGTGGATGCTGCTTGCTAGGTGGTGTCCATCCTCCGGAACTTTTTCTGTCTACTCGAATCCACGTACCACGCCAGAAGGTGTACACAATCGACGCGAACACACGGAACTTCGAAACCGAACTGCAGGCAATAGAGTCCGAGAACTCTAGAGGCAGAGCGGAGCTTCACTCAGACGCAGACGTAGTTCCGGCCACGGCGCTATAGAAATCTGCTTGAGGAATAGGATCTCACCTAGAGGTCTTGCTCCCACAGCTTTCGTTGGTCAAAGCTGTTCCAGAGCAACAGCCCGGGTGCTCCGATAGCTACTCGTATGCCCCGGACTCGTAAGCAGCCCATCCATTAGCGATAGAGTCCAGCATCGAGGTGAAAGTCTTCGACGGCTTCACAACTTTCTGTCGACCCTGGTTGCCTTCGGAGCGATCACGATATTCTAGATATTCGTACTTGATCACGCCCAGCCTTCTTAACTTGGGCAAGATCTTGTTCTTGAGGTTGCTCTTGCCTTTCTCATGGCCCCATTCATCAAAATTATTCAGTTTCTCAGAATCTATCTCGCCCTCATCCTTAAGCTCGCGTAAAAAAATCTTGGCGTACTTGTTCCTTTTTGGTGACTGCTCCCGTGGAAAGAACAGGTCAACGATCTTCTCCCAGTTCCATGCGCGATCACTTAACTTGTACTTTTCACGGTCCTCGGGGATCGCTATTGAGTTTTTCGTGACTATCGTTGAGGACTTTCTGGCAGCCTCGTCAACGAAAGGATGTTTACTGTCTTCAGTCATACAGGTTTCTTAACAAAGGAGGTATATGAATATTAGGAAAGTATCATAAAGAAGATTTTAATTCTTCCAGAGAATTCTCCGCTATTCTGGCGTCCTTCTCCAGCTGATTCATTTCTTTCCCCATCCTTGAAAGCTCCTGAATCTCTTCAACAAGATCCTTCCTAACTTTCTCAATCATCTTCTCCACGACCTGTTCCTCTTCGCTAAATAGCCTTGCCAGTTCTCTTGACTTTTGTTCTCTGGATAGATTGGGATTGCCCTCTATCTTCTGCATTAGAGGCCGGAGTTCTTCATTGAGGAATTGGTCCAGCCTTGATCTCTCCTCTTCAAGCTCCTGTCTTAGAGAATTCATATGCTGAAGGAAATTTTCCATGTCATTATCGATACTCTGGATATCATCAATCAAACGCATAACATCCTTCGTATGCTTGCCAAAATCCGAATCCGCCATACCGGATCATTGAAAATCCTAGCTTTTAACCTCTTCCTTCTAGAAGGATTTAATCATCTAGTCAGGCAAGAGATAGCTCAGACCAACTGTTTAATGTAGGGTATCGCGTACATTATACCCACTCCTGCGGAAAACATGATCAGGTGTATATACCAGCCCTCCTTCGACTTGAATCTGGGCAGAAGATCTGATCCTGCGATATACACAAAGTTACCTATCACTAGAGGTATTAGAACTGCCAGAGCATCGGATGATACCTGTGCAAGCCCTATTACAAGCACCGCCCCTAGAAACATGAAAGCGCTCAAACCAATATTTACTCCTAGAGCCTTCACCCGGGAGAAACCGCCGTCAACCATTACACCGAAGTCTCCAACCTCTTTAGGGATTTTGTGAGCCACTATAGCCACCGTTACAGCAATACCTGATGAGAAAGATGTCAGAAACCCTGTGGCAACGAGAACGCCGTCAAGAATGTTGTGTACCGCGTCGCCCGCGGCCAGTACATATGGGAGTGGCTCCTCGTGCCTTCCTGTGTGATGGCAGTGCCAGTGAACCACTCTCTCAAGAACCAGGGAGCCAATCATACCGATTATAACCATTAGGCCTGTGAAACGCGTGTAAGACAGGCTATTAGCAAGTCTGAAAACCAGGTGGATGAAGACCCCTCCAAATATCGTACCTGCCGCAAGAGACACAAAGTAGGGAATCAGACGCTCAAGATCACTCCGGGACATAAACAGGAAAAGCGCTCCCAGAGCAGAGAAAACGGATGCAATGATCAGAGCTGCGAAAATAGTTGCAGTCGCCATAGAAGGAAAATAATCCTGCGACGCTTTTAAACAGGTAAGTAACTTGAAACAGCGCCGTAAAGACCAGAAACTACTAAAGTCGGCCATAAAGATTTATGACTATATCACATGGTATTTCAAAGAAAAGGCCTTACAGAGGTCGTGGCAACTGTTCTGATAATAACTCTCACAGTCGCAGGATCTTACACCGCATACCAGGCGCTGAAACAGCAGCAAAGGGCTGCTGAAGAAACCTCCAAGAACACTCAGGAAAGACTAGACATCAACCAGGAAGACCTCCGGGTAGAGGGCTGCTGGAACGAAGATGGCAAAACCCATCTAAGCATCCGTAATTCAGGGGACATCGACATCGATACCTCGCTACTTGACGTGGTGCTTAACGGAGTTATCGACAATAGCCACACGGTGAGCACCAAAACACTTGGACCTCAGGAGGCCGCCGTAATAGAGCTAAACTACCTTCTCGACAGTAGCGACCAGATAAGCATGGTAGACACGGACGGAACAAAAATACGTGCAAACTGTCTGGACCTCCCGGATACGACGGACATAGCTAACTGGGGAACAGGATCGAGCGGTAGCACAACCATAACAACCGCCTCTATAATGAACGATTACACCTACCTGACCTCGAACTCGGCATCCGGCTCCGCAACCCTCAACGTAAACGATGGAACAAAATTCTCCTCTGGAGAAGAAGTACTGATAATCCAGATACAGGACAACACACTAGGAACCCCTGGAAACTACGAATTCAGGACTATAGACTCTACCAGCTCAAATAGTCTTACACTCGAAAACTCTCTGAACAACGACTTCAGATCCGGCAGCTTCGCGGACAACCCTGAATCAACTGCAACCGTAACCCAGGTAGTAGATGTTCCCCACTACGACTCTCTGACAATCAACGGTGGAGAAGTAAATGCGAAGGAGTGGGACGGTAGAACCGGAGGTATAGTAGCATTCAGGGCCAGCAACATACTCAGATTCCAGAGCGGTGGAAGCATAGATGTCGCTGGCGCAGGATTCCGGGGCGGAGTATGTGGAAGCTGCGGAGATGACTGGGATGGAGGTAGAGGAGAAGGCACAACCGGATGGCAGCTCGGGGGAGGAACCAAAGACTACTCCGACAGCGTCTCACTAAACAACGGCATCGGCGGGGGCGGAAGCCACGTAAACAATAACAACGGAGGAGATCCTGCAGCAGGCGGAGGGCACGCAACTCAGGGCGAAACAGTCCCTGATGTCCAGTCTTCCTACGACTCTGAAGGCGGAGACACAATAGGAAACCCCAAACTCAGCAATATGTTCTTCGGCGGAGGAGGAGGCGCAGGAAGCGACCACGACAGCCACAGCCCGGATAGACCTGAAAGAAGTGATGGCGGGGGAATAGTCTTCATAGCAGCAAAAGAGATCGAGAACGCCAACATAAACGCAGAAGGAATAGACGGGAAAACAGGCAATCACAAATGGTCAGGCAACTCAGGAGGAGGCGCAGGAGGCACAATCTGGGTCAGATCTGAAGACCTTGACATAAGCAACATAAACGCAGAAGGGGGTGCAAGATCACCTGACGCAGGTGACGGAGAAAAAGGGGGATATGGTGGAGAAGGCAGGATAAGACTTGACTATTCAACGATAAACGGGAAGAGCCAGGTCACTCCTGGACCGGGATACGAGGGATCTGTCAGCTGATAATCCAGAATTTATGAATAAAGAACCAGCAACAAATGTGTATGAAGCTTGCTCACACAATGCTCCGGGTATCAGACCCTGAAAGCGTCATCGAATTTTACAGAAACGCTTTTGGCTTTGAACTCCGGGAAAAGAAGGAGAAAGACACTTTCACACTCTACTTCCTGAAAGCCGAAGACCAGACCACCGAGATCGAACTCACATACAACCACGGCAAAGATGACCGCTACGAGAAAGGGGAGGGGTTTGGGCACCTAGCGATCCACACCGACGAGGACCAGTCACTCCAGAAAGCCTATGATAGAGCAGTCGAAGCAGGTGGCGAGGACTACCGGCCGCCGGAAGAATGTCCCGGCAACTACGCGTTTGTCAAGGACCCTGAGGGCTACGAGGTTGAGATACTCGCCCGTTCCGCCTAGAAAATCGTGCTTCAACACCTATTTTCTTCTACTGTTTTTCTATACATGTTTTGAGCAAATTATGCTTCTTGAGCTATTAGAAGCTGTAATAACCCATATACTTCTTCAATCTAAGGTTTGGATGCGGGCAGTCCTCTAATAACTGCTCACCGGAGGGGGAGGAATCTATGGGGTTAGAAGATGTTTTTGGATGGTTTGCAGGTTTACTGGCGGCTGCAATCTTCTTGATCCTGATCCTGCCCTGGCTAATAGGTCTGCAGGTATACGTGGTGAAGTCCGGGTCTATGGCCCCCAAGATGCCCACAGGCTCCCTACTCTATACCGACGAGGTCCCAGAACCACGGCTGGAAGAAAGAGATGTCATAGCATTCAGGCCCGAAAACAGCCAGAGGAGGGCTAAGAGGATTGTCCACCGGATAGTCGAAGTAAAAGACGTGAACGGGACCGAGATGTACAGGACAAAGGGTGATGCAAATCCAATGTCAGACCCGGGATGGACCTCTCACTCCCGAGTCCTGGGAGAAAAGGTATTCTCCATCCCCTATGTCGGTGGAGCAGTCACTCTGCTAAAGGGAATCCCTATGCTCCTTTTACTGGCTCTCTATCCGCTTTTTATAGTATCGGCCGCTAGATCCGGCTCAAAGCCAGAATCCGGACCCAGTAATAAATAGCAATAGATGTCATAGTCATACAGTGTTAGAATGGTACTAGAACAGTACAGTGACGAAATAGAAGCGTACGCTCCTTCAATCGGCAGAGTTCTGATAGGAGCCTTCTTCCTGTTCCAGGGAGTTACAAAGGTAACCGGTGGTTTCTCCGGATTTGCAGGATTCGTTGGAAGCCTTGGTCTTCCCGCGCCCACGGCAGTAGCAGGGCTCGTTGTAGCCATTGAGGCTCTGGGAGGGCTCGCTCTACTCCTGGGAATCAGGGCCAGACTGGTCGGCCTCGGGCTTGCAGCATACCTTCTGCTGGTCAACCTGGTAGCACACCAGTTCTGGACCCAGGCAGATCAACTTCCGACATTCATGAAGAACCTGGCCATCATGGGAGGTCTCCTGCTACAGTCAGCGCTCGGTTCAGGCGACTACAGCCTGGAAGAATACCTCGAGTAACGCTTCTACCACCGCTCTTTTTTCTCTATTTTTCGGCCAGACTAGAGCTCACGCGGCACCCTAGAAAGTCTCTCCGAGCCACCCGAAGTAACGAGAACAGTGTCCTCTATACGGCACCCGCCGAGTTCTGGAACGTAGAGCGCGGGCTCGATCGCAACTACCATGCCTTCCCGGAACTCCTCATCTGATTCTCTCCTGATCGAGGGTTTCTCGTGTGCCTCAATCCCGAGCGAATGACCTGGGAGGTGTAGTGTATGCCGGTCTGGATCGTATCCCTTCTCCTTGACAAGATCCTGCTCTCGCTCCTGTATCCTGCTGACTGGCAGACCCGGCTCTATCATATCTACTAGCTCGGTCTGGATTTCTTTCACGGCTCGAAAGAGCTCCCGCTGTTCTTCCGAGGGCGAATCACAGTACGTCCTCGTAACATCGGCGCAGTAGTGCCTGTACCGGGCGCCAGTGTCAACTATAACCATGTCTCCGGATTGAATCTTCTCCCTCTCAGGCAACCTGTGGGGGCTAAGACTGTTTCGCTGGACCAGGCTCTGGCCCTTGTTCGTCAGGAAGGCGTCCTGGACACCGTTGTCAGAGTAGTGCTGGCTCAGCACCGAGTAGGCATCCCACTCTGTCATACCGGAAAAGAGCTGTGGGCGAAGTTTTTCGAACGCATGGCCTGTTATCTCGCATGCCCTCCTGATCCTGTCGATTTCTTCCGAAGTCTTGACCTTTCTCACGTCACCCATGAAACCTGTCCGTTCGGCCCCAAAGCACTCCTTGAGGCGCTCAGAGCCGGAATCGGTTACAATCCTGCCGCCGTAAAGGCTCTGTCTTTTCTCAAGCAGATCGTCATAATCCTTACGCGAGCGCGCATAGTCCGGAGAGAAGCCTTCCAGGTCGTGGCGGTAGAAGTTCGAGACCACGATATCCACATCGTCTCTGGTTACAAACATGTACCCGGAAGCACTTTCACCTATGGCATACCGGAAGTTGGGCTCCTCGGTAATTATCACACAGTCGATATCCCGTTCCCGCATCCGATTCCTTATTATCTCAAGCGACATAGAATAAAAACCTGGTCAAAGGGTTAAGTAGTTCAGATGAGTGTTCGAAGGCAACGAACATAGAGGTAGTTCAGGCAAGTTGAACGGTCAGAGTTCAAGAGAGTTCGGATATTCCAAACAGTCTTCGAAACTCGAAGAGAGTTCAGAATTTATGAACACTCGGGCGCAAAATGAGTGTTAAGTTATCGCGAACAATCATGGTTTTGCGCAAAAGCCCGGAACAAAGAAGGTATAACCGGAACAGGGGAACCAGTGACCTGGTAAAAGAGCCGAGAAAACATACCTCCTTTATTATATGCCGAATCCATCTGGATTACCCTTGCCCACGCACCGAAGAAATACCGAAAAACACACTTCACCACATATCATATAAAGGAGGTTTGTTACAGGGCGCCCGGGAGATCGAGGCCAAAACACCGCCAGGATTGAGAGGTGTTCTCCCAAAATACACACTCCCGCAACATTTCAGGAACCGCCTGTTCCAGTGTGATCGCCAGATCTGGAGCACAATATCGCGGCTGTTCCCGGTGTAAAGTATGTGGGCCGCAGCCCCGCCCGGTTCTGTTACCGAGATACCTAGACCCATCTGGTCAAAAACCTCTTCCAGAAGACCATAAAGGTCGGAGCCACCATATAGAATTAACCCGTTCCCATCGTCCTGTGTATGTGCAATCCTCATTTAAAGCTCTGGAACGAGGAAAAATAGGTTAGTTACAAAGACTGTTCGTCAGCAACAAACACTCGTGGAAGTGGTACAGGGGTTTTGATCAGAACGTGAAAACAGTTCACTTTAAAATAAATGGAATGTTCGTTAAAAATGAATAGTTCTGGTGTGAGTGAAATTTCAGCATTCAGGAAGAAATAGTTTTCAGGATCTGGAGAGACGGGTTGAGCTACAGCCGGCGAAGGACTTCCTGGAACGCCGCGGCCACGCGTTCTCCCTTCTCCGTGAGACTTACCTTCTTCTTCCTTCCCTTCTTCCGGAAATCCACGAGGCCGAGATCCTTCATCTTCTGTAGTACCTTGATCGTGTGAGAATAAGTTGCATCAATGTTCCGGGCAATAGCAGAGGCGTAGTTACCGGTGTTATTGCGACGTAAATTTACTATTATCTGTACAGGCTTCCTGTTGAGGAAAAACTCCTCCAGATCCTCCCCCATTTCGGCTATCAAACTAATATTGGCGCTGAATCTTAATAAAGATTTTTAAACCGGCTTGGTTGTATTAAAAGCCCGTTTTGTTTATATTATTCGAGAACAAGTGGCTAACATGACAGCATGGAGTTCTCAATAGCGAAGATGAAAGAGATAATCAAGACCCAGGGAGACAAGAGAGTATCTGAAGAAAGTGCGGAAGAACTCAGGAATGTTCTGGAAAGGTTCGCCGGCGACATCGCAGAGGAAGCCATAGCCGTCGCCAGGGACGACGGCAGGAAGACCGTTAGAGCCGAAGACATCAAAGAAGCGCTTGCATAAAAGCCGAGGGTCACCAATTTAAGATTTCCGAGACAACTTCTAGATATGCCTTCTGAAGAAATAGCGAATAAGATAATTGAGGATTCAGACCTTGACGAAGACGAACTGGAGGAAGAAGTTGAGGAGAAGATGGAGGAGTTCTCTGGCCTTGTATCTGAAGAGGGAGCGCTCCACCTCGTCGCAAAGGAACACGGTATCGACCTGTCGGAAGCGACTGAAAACGATCTGAAGATCAAGAATATGGTTCCAGAGATGAGAAATGTGGATATCAAGGCCCGCGTGACAAACATTCTCGAGCCAAATACTTTCGAGCGCGATGATGGAGACGGGGGAAAGGTACAGAACGTTATACTTGGAGACGATACGGGAACGATAAGACTGACTCTCTGGGACGACCAGACCGAGATTGCGGAGAAAGTAGGCGAAGGCGATGCGATCAAGATAGCCTCCGCATATACCGTCGAGGATAACCGGGGCAACGCGGAGCTAAGGCTGGGTGACGAGGCCCAGGTCAAGATGGCTGATGACGATGAAGTCCCCGAGGTTGAAGCCTCAGACGGTTCGAGTTCGACAACCGAGGCCGACATAAGAGAGGTGAGATCCGAGAACGCCAGCTACCGGATCAACGGAATGCTGGTGAATATTTACACGAGCAACCCGTTCTACAACAGGTGCCCTGAATGTGGTAACTCCGTAAGAGAAGACGACTCGGGAGACTATCAGTGCCAGGACCACGGAGAGATTGAGGATCCTGACAAGGCGCTTGCAGTCTCCGCCGTTATCGACGACGGGACAGGGAATATCCGGGCAGTTTTCTTCAGGGAACAGGCCCGGGAGATGCTTGAAGTTGACGAAGAGGTGGAAGAAGATGGAGATATCACTGCAGTCGAGAAGGCTGCTGCAAAGGCCATAGGGAAGGAATTGGAGATTGAAGGCAGGGCCCGTTACAACGATTACTTTGGAAGACTTGAGATACTCGTAAACGAATTGGAAGAGATAGATCCAGAGGAAGAAATCCAGAAACTCGTATCACAGATGGAGGCCTAGCTCATGAGCGACGACATAGAACTTGAAGAACTATCCGGAGTAGGAGAAAAGACAGCGGAAAAGTTGAGAGAGGCAGGCTACGACGACATCATGTCGATAGCGACGATGTCTGCAGGAGACCTGGGCGAGGTCGCAGATCTGGGCGAGAAAAAGGCCCAGGGAATCATAACTTCGGCACGAAAGCACCTGGATATCGGCTTCGAGACCGGTCAGGACAAGTACGAGACCCGGAAGGACATGAAGAGAATTTCTACTGGCTCCGAGGAGTTCGACGAGATTCTCGGCGGCGGAGTCGAGACCCAGGCAATAACCGAGCTATACGGAGAATACGGTTCCGCCAAAACTCAGATCGCTCACCAGCTTTCCGTCAACGTGCAGCTGCCAGAAGAAGATGGCGGACTGGGGCGAGGAGTTGTCTTCATCGATACCGAGGACACCTTCATCCCTGAGAGAATCGAGCAGATGGCTGAGAGATACGACCTTGATGCACAGGAAGTGCTTGAGAACATACATGTTGCCCGCGCATTCAATTCGGACCACCAGATGCTGCTCGCGGACGAGGCCCAGGATATCTGCCAGCGCGAAGACATAGGATTAATCATAGTAGATTCGCTCACCGCCCAGTTCAGGTCTGACTACGTTGGAAGGGGAGAACTGGCGAAGAGACAGCAGAAGCTGAACAGGCACATGAACACGCTTCTACGGCTGGCGAACGCACATAATGCGGCGATAGTCGTCACGAACCAGGTCATGGCCAACCCGGACCAGATGTTTGGCAACCCGACAAAGGCGATCGGAGGACATATCGTGGCTCACAACTCCGCAGTAAGGCTCTATCTCAGAAAGTCGAAGAAGGACAAGCGCATCGCCCGTTTAGTCGACAGCCCGTACATGCCCGAGGGAGAGGCTGTCTTCAAGGTCAAGGACCGTGGAATTATCGACGCCTAAGACCTAATTCTAAGGTATACTTCCGACTAAGAATCTCTGCCCGGAATTTACATTATATCGTCTTCGGAGACGATAACAAAGTCGCCCACAGAACGTACGGCGGAGAAAGGGATGATGTGGCGGCCTTTCTGGTCTTCCTGGAGCTTTACCTCGTCCAGATGCTTGGTGGTGTCGGTTACAAGAATATTCATTAGTTCGCCTGTATCCGCAACGAATGAAACGTCCTCTACCTCTCCGAATTTTTTGCCGTGTTCTTCAGAAACAATTGTCTTTCCTATGAGTTCTTTCGCTCGAGGTTTGTTCGCCATACTTTTTCGACCTGTATAATAGTTTATCAGGCAGGGACTATTAAAAATCTGTATGGCGCGCGTCTTCACCGCGGTCGATATAGAGGATTCTGACCTGAAAAAGGAGCTGAAACACGTCCAGAAAACCATAGACCTGGGTTTTAACGCGGTTCCGGGCGAGAAGATGCATATCACGCTCGAGTTCTTTGAAGACGTTGACGACGAAGAGATCAGGGAGATAAAGTCCGTGATGGATAATATCGATGTCGAGCATTTTGAGATAGAAGTGAAGGGTCTGGGCGCCTTTCCGTCTGAAGATTACATACGCGTGCTCTGGGCTGGAATAGAATCCGAAAAGATGCATGAACTCTACCGACAGGTCTCGGATCATGAAATGGATGCGAGCAACAACCACGACTTCGAGCCTCACGTCACAATTGCGAGGGTAAAAGATCTTTCACCCGGGAAGAAGAAAAAGCTGCAGAAAAGCCTCAGGGAGTTCCACGACCATTACTTCGGAAGCATGAAGGTTGACAGGGTAAAACTGTTCGAGAGCCGTCTCACGGGCAAGGGCTCCAGCTACATGCTGGTCCACGAGGAAAAATTATGAGAAGGAAGAATGTATACCGTATCAGCGTCTTCCTCGCCGCTATAGGGCTCGTCCTGATCTACTTCTCCAGTCTCTACCTGACTATAGACCAGGTACGTATCGGGGATATCGACAGGAGCTGGTCGGGCAAGAACGTGAAGATATCAGGAAACGTCACCAGCTTTTCAACTTCGAGCGGCCATGCATTCATAGATGTTGAAGACTCCTCTGGCGAAATTCTCGTGGTTGACTTTGACTCCGATCTGGAGCTGGAGCGAGCTGACACAGTAAATGTTACGGGCCACGTCTCGGTCTACAAGGGCACTCTGGAGGTCATCGCTAAAGAGGTTCAGAAGTAGTCTTCCATCGTTCCAAAGGCGTCTTCCAGGAAATCTACAGTCTCTTCCACGTCCGAAATCTTGACGACCTCTGTCGGAGAGTGAATGTGCCTGGTAGGTATCCCTAGAGAGCCTGTCGGTATGCCGTCCCGCGATATGTAGATGCTGGCCGCATCAGTCGCTCCACCTTCGTAAAGGGCGCGGTGGTAGTTGTGATCCTCGTCTTCGGCAGTTTCGAGAAGCCAGTTCCTGACCTTTTCCGGTGTTATCAGGCCCCGGCCTCCTGCCTGTAGCATGTCTATACCTGCTCCGTCTCCGGTCTCGACATCGGACTCGTCTGGTTCAATTCCTGGGACACCGCCCGCCATCGAGATGTCAACAGCGAGGGCAATATCAGGATCTATACCAAAGGCAGAGGTCCTGGCTCCTTTCGTTCCAACCTCTTCCTGTGTAGAGAACACGATCGCGAGCTCGTAGTCCTCATCAAATTTCTTCAGGGCCTCAATTGCTACTGCGCACCCGACACGGTTGTCGAATGCTGGAGCGGTCACGTAGTCGTTGCCAAGTTCTTCAAGTTCACGGTCGTAGGAGATATAGTCGCCTACCCGGACACCCATTTCTTCAGCGTCTTCCTCATCTTCTGCACCTATATCGATGAAGAGTTTGCTCATCTCGGGCACTTCACGGATGTTGTCATTCTCTCCTTTCTGGAGGTGTGGAGGCTTTGCGGAAGCCACTCCGAAGATATCGCCTCCTTCAGAAGTGTGGATTCTGAACCGCTGGTTGATCACGCCTGTCTCGAACATGCCTCCTACCTTTGTAAAACGCAGAAATCCGTTCTCATCGATTCTCTTGACCGTAAGACCGATCTGGTCCATATGGGCGGCGACCATCAGCGTCTTATCCCCGTCGCCTTTCCTCGCTACAAGGTTGCCCATGTCGTCAACTTCTATCTCATCTGCATGCTCTTCTACCTTTTCACGGATTACTTCCCTTATTTGATGCTCGTCTCCTGATACGCCAGGTGTCTCGACCAGTTCCTTTAGAAGCTGTTTCATAAACCAGATTTGGAATCAAAGCTTTAAATTGTCAATCTACAGTGGACTTACATGCTGCTCTACATCTTCATCCTGCTGTTCCTGCTGCCGTTTATCGACTTCTGGATACTGTTCAAGATATCCTCGATCATAGGTTTCTGGCAGACCCTTGCAATTGTACTTCTGACAGGGATAGTGGGAGCGGAGCTGGTCAGGAGGGAAGGCCGCTTCGTTCTCGAAAAGCTCATGACCTCGGTGACTGCTGAAGAAGTATCCCGGAACTTTATAGAAGGCGCGTTACTGGTACTTTCAGGACTCCTGCTGATAGTTCCGGGCCTGATATCCGACTTTCTAGGCGCTCTCGTGCTGCTAAGACCTTTGAGAGAGCGGCTGGTGGTGAAGCTCTCCAGCCGTGCGAAGAGCCAGATGAACTTCGAGGTCAGAACGTTCTAGGCCCTCAGAGACGCGAAGACAGACACAGCAAACACCGCCAGGCCTAGCTCTGAGGGAAGATCATAGCCGAACTGTGATGCTGCAATGAAAAGCAGAACCAGTGCTCCTCCCCTCTTCACGTACAATATGTTCATCCCCCTGTCAGCCAGGTAGGATGCGGCGTAGAGACCGATGATTGCGATCAACACGGTCGAAACCGCGGGCACCAGGTACTGGAGGCTGAAGCCGAGCGCCGCAGGATTCTTTACCGAGAGTACAAGACCGGTCAGTATCACGGCGGACGTCGAAAGCTTCTCTGCAATCCTGACTTCTGCTAAATGCGATGCAATCACCAGAAGCGCCAGCCCTGCGGCATACCGCAGTCTCGAGACGTAGAATAGCTGCTCGAATACCGGAGCAACTATTGCAACGGCCACGGCACCTATTATCAGGGGTGGAGTAGCCTTCAGAACCATTATTCTAGCCTCTTGCCTCGTATCTGCGTAGGAGTATAGAACCGCGAGAGCTCCTGCACCTGTGAAGATCGTGAGGCCCACGGCCACGACATCGGAAAAGGTGGAGACTGCTCCCGTCACGAGCAGCGTGGCGAACACACCATCAATCAACGGGAGACAGAGGATGAAGACGAGTCTGCGCGTGCCTTCGTCCGCTGTCAGATGCCGTGAAGCGCCGTCTCTAAGTTGTTCCAGAACCATAAAGAAAACCTCGAGAAACCCGGGATGGCTCTGGGACCTCTAGTTAAAGTTAAACTCGGTCCCAGTGAAATTCTTGGTAAACTTGAACTTGGGCAGCGCTGCGACTATTTTAGCGGCGCCAGAAACATCCGGTCTTATACTGCAGGCTGCCATCGTAACCGGAATTGGGTATGGAATTATTAAAAACCTGCTGTCAGTTGTCGAGGAAAACCGGTTTCTCTCCATCAAGAACCTTCTTGTCGTCAAACCAGACAGTTGGTGACTTGCATACCGCGTCCCAGTGAAGACCTGCCTCAACTCTTCTGGGATCTGCCTCCGGAACGTACGAGGAATTGTCGCCAAAAGCGATATGGACAGTTCCGAGGACCTTCTCGTCCTGGAGGAGATTGCCGATCAACTCTGCCTCAGGGTTGGTCCCGAAACCGAACTCGGCGATATTTTTCGCACCATCCACCCCATCAAACTTCCTCTCGAGCGTATTGTAGCCGTCTGACTTGACTGCCACAACCTCGCTATCCCCTATCTCGACCTCTGTTCCCTCAGAGTCAGGCGCGAGCGAGAGCTGGTCGATAACCAGGATGCCGTTTACATCTACTGGAGCTCCATCTGCCTCTCCGGCCGGAAGATTGCCGAACTCGCCCGGATTGTGGATCAGACCCGTATCTGTGTGGAAGTAGTCTATGTTAACACCAAATCTAAGATCGGTACCTGAAGGAGTCTTGATCCTGACCTCCGAGGTCTCCGATAACATGGAGTAGACCTTCTCCGAGATTTCTTCTACGCGGGAATAGTCAGCCTGGAGAGACGTGTTCCAGATTTCTTTCGTTATTCCCGGAAGTGTCGCGCCCCTGGCACCGTTCTCACACGCCTCGACTCTCGCCTGGGTATGGGAGAGCGACTTCTTCGTGGGTGCTATGAAAACATCGGAGTTTCTGAGAGCGGTCGCAACTCTTTCGGGGGGCTCCTCGCCCTGGTTATCAGTCTCCTCGTACTCGATATACTCGTGTCCACGGGTTCTTTGATCAACTGCTTTTCTCAGCGCTTCGATTAGATCGTGATCATTACCATCGTTCACAACCACCACTTTCTCCTCACGAGAAATGTCGAGGCACTGGTTGACTATGGTTTCTGCTCCCCTTTCAAGAGACATAGCAACTGCTTGAAGAAAGATTCTGAAATACTTAACCGATTTGTTTAAGCAAGTCTTACGGCGTTTCCTCTTCCCCTGTCAATAAACTCCAGATTGCCTTCACACGCCAGCCATCCAATAGCCATATTAACTCGCGAGCGCGGGGCATCCACCGCGTCCACAACACTTGATAATGATGCCTCTCCTTCGTCTTCAAGGAAATTCCAGACTTCTCCTGCAACTTCTCCTATCCTGTTCTGCACTACTGCCACCTCTAGTAGTTCAGACTTGCTCAACCTAGTTTAAAAATTATAGAGACCATCATCTCATAACGAACAAGGCCTCGGTGGCTCAGTCTGGCTAGAGCGGTCCCCTCGTAGCAGCTTACAGTTCGAAGCCTGCTCTCCTTGGCGAGTGCAGAGCATGTTGATCGAACTGACAGCAGTTCGATAGGGACAGATCCCGGGTTCAAATCCCGGTCGAGGCTTACTCTTCACTTTTATTGAAGATGGTGTCTGCGGCCCTCTCATTGAATGTCTTCATGATCTGGTCCCGGACCTCTGAGACGTTTTCAGAATCCTTTATCCAGTACTCTGCCTGGACCACTGCCTTGTCGTCCTCGTAACCCTTCATGTCAACATTGGGCGAAGGGTTCTTTCTCACCCGATCATTTTTCTGGGCGATATCCCTCAAGATCTCGGATGTCTCCTCGACCTTTGGGGGTGCAACCTTGACCTGAATCACCGTCTTCGTTCTGTCGCCGCGGGTAAAGTTTTTGACGGGGTTCTGTGTAAGCACGTTGTTCGGAACCACGGTCTTTTCGTCTATATTCCCGTTAAGCACGGTGGCATGGAGCTTGATATCCATGACCACTCCCTCGATATCATTGACACGGATATAGTCATTCTTCACAAACGGGTTGTCGAGGTGGATAAATATGCCCGCCACCACGTTAGAGACCTGATCCCTCATCCCGAAACCCACGGCAACAGTTACCGCGGCCGCTATCGCTCCTATAACAGTAGTGAGCCCTCCGAAGTTGGCGGCCTGTAGGGACACTATAAACACCAAGAACAGGCTGATCACGCCCACGAAGTTCTGGATCGAATGCCGGGACTTCTTGTCAGCATTTCTCTTCTTCGCGGCCCTCGATGTCATAGGAATCAGGACCAGCTTTATGAAAAGCACTCCGATGAAAAAGGTGGCGAAGAAGCGTGCAAGCTGGAGATATACCGCGGTGTCCGGCAGAAGCCCTTCCAGGAATATCTCGATAGCCATATGAGTAGTAAGGGTCTGCTCTGTATAAAAAATCGATCAGACCTCGACTTCAAGCTCCTCCTGTGTCACAAGTCTGACGCTCGAAGAGCTGGCGTAGCCATCCGTCTTCATCCCGACAACGTAGTCCGCATCAAAACTCTCCGCGGCCTCGACTTTTTCGCGGCTGATCTCGCCGTCAAAGGCAAGGGCGTAACAGCTCTCAGTTTCCGCCTCTTCAATCCTGTTGATCGGTATCTTCTCCTCAACCTCGAGCTCCGAGTCCAGAATGTACGCTGCCCTGGTTCCTACAAGCTCCTCAAGAATCCCCTGGAAATTCTCGAGGAGCTCTGCATCCGGCTCTCCGGTCTCCGGGTCCGAGTACTTCGCGGCCTCCTTATCCCTCAGAGACGAGAAAATCTGCTTCTTGCCCAACTCCTCGACCTCCCTGTCTTCCGGCGCCCTCGCAACATAGTCGACCCGGGACTTTTCCTTCAGTTCTTCAAGTATAAGATTGCCGCCTCTGTCTCCATCGAGGAACGCGGTAACTTTCTTTCCCTCGACCACTTCAGAAATCTTCTCTGGTACGGAGGTTCCTCCTATCGCGACCGCATTCTTAACACCGTTTTTGAGTAGTTTCAGCAGGTCGGCGCGGCCCTCCACAAGGACGATCTCCTCGGACTCGGCGACCTCGGGACCTGCCTTGAATCCCTTGTACTCCGTTAACTGGCCGGCCCTAACCTCCTTTTTTACCTCCTGGTTGATTTTGCCGTGATCAGGCGATCCAGACTCAAGTTCCTGAAGTAACTGTTTAGCTCTCTTCCTGATATAGTCGCGCTTCGAGACTCTCTCGTCACGGATCTCCTCCACCTTTATAGAAGCGTTTGTCGGCCCCACGCGCTCTATCGTCTCAAGTGATGCCGCGATTAATGCTGTATCGGCGGCATCAAGGGAAGATGGTATCTCTATCGATGCGTTTGACGAGCCGTTCTCCTTCTCCACCTCGACGTTTATTCGGCCTATTCTTCCGCGCTCCTGTAGTTCACGGAGGTCGAGATCCTCGCCAAGGAGTCCCTCGGTCTGTCCGAAGATCGCGCCGACGATATCTGGTTTCTCAACTATTCCAGAAGAATCAAGCTTTGCGTCAATTATGTATTTTACGGAGCTCTGCGACACTTTACCCATGTTTTTCAAGCTCCTCCATTATCTCGTCTTCCCCCATGTCGATCGCCAGCTTTTTCCGCCGGGAGTTATGACCCGACACTATCCCCGGCTTCTTTCCAAGCATTTCCCCCAGCCTTCTAACAAGCTCGGCGTTGGCCCGGCCTTTCTCGGCTTCACTTTCAAGGTAGATCTTCGTTATATCGCCTGTCTCGATCCTGAAATCGTCCGATCCAGGCTCCGCTTTCACGTATATCCGGGCCATAGTATGATTTTGCTGCCCTGTAACACAGGTCAATCATAGATCCTGCCCTTTCGGGGGACCGTTCATGCCTGCTGACCGTAGGGCAGCCCTAGAGGAAAATAGTGACAGAAGCTTTTTCTGGTTATCGGTTACTATGCTAGATTCTGAAGTGCGTTCGGCCTGCGGCCGAATGCTCTATTGCGTGTGAACCGAGCTTAACCGGTTCACTGGAAAAACACTCCTTCTTCTGGCATCGGCTTGAACTCGGCCTGCCTGGTCTTTGTCTGTATAGGTTCCTCGCCATGGTACTTCCTGACATACTGGAAGTATTCCGTGGTGCGCTCGATCGCGTATTCTCCATCCCTGTCGACCGTGTCGTGACCGATATGCTTCATGAAAGCCCACCTGAAGAACCGGTTTAGAGGTCTCGCAATAAAGCGCGGGAGAAAGGTTATCCCCTTTGGCATCTCGTACTTGATCTGGGTGGTGACGTGGTACTCCACCATGCAGAAGTCGTTTTCCCCGGAAGGAGGTGACTTGGTCTGGATATCCGTAATTATCTTTAGTCTTCCCCAGCCTCCGCTCGGCAGATCCTCATCCGCCTCCATCACAGAGTGGAATTCGTTGCTGTCAACATTCTGGGAGTAGAAAGTTTCATCTGGACGGCCCATGTCCATATTCTGTTTGAATATGTACTTGTGATCCCTGTAGATCCTCGGAACCTTCGGGCTCTCGTACCAGTCCATCCTGTTCTGGATCTCTATCCATTCACCGTCAAAAAGATGGAAATCGTGCCAGATGTTGTCATCCTCGTCCTCATCCGGGTTCGGTCTCTCGAAAAACCAGTATAATATGGAATCTTTCAGGTTGGATAGAGCCGACATCCGGATCACTTCCAGGGCGGGCTGTAGTGCGAGGCGCCTGTCCTCCCGATGGCCTTCTCCAGCCCAAACTTCTCCCGCATCAGGTTTTGCATCCGCAGCATCGTCTCCTTTGCCTCCTCCTCGTACTTCTCGATTTCTTTTGCGTAAAATTTCTTGTACCAGATGCCCACCATTATCTCGTAGAGCTTCGAGCGTTCAAAACGGGTTACATCCTCGGCCTCAAGACCCATCCGGTTCGAGAACCTCTTGTTAGGCTTCTCAGACTGGCCTGAGGGAAGCCATTCTATGGGTTCGCCGCCAGGATACACAGTTATCACATCAGCATCTATCTTCGACCGGGCCTTGAGTATCCCCTCTGGACGGTCCTGTGTGTAGAGGTACCGGGGATCCTTCGCCTTGAGGGAAACATTATACCGTATCAGAGTGTGCGGGCTCTTCTCCTTGAATGCGTTAATACGTATCCTGTCCTTAGGCCTCTCAACGTTGAACTCCATCCTTCCCTCTTCTATACGGTCAATGTCGAACTCCTCTACTAGCATGTCCTTGAGGCCTCTATAAACCCGTGCCGGATCGTTCTCTACAAAGAAGTGGTTGCTGGTGACGCCCGCGGACTCTTCAAACCTCACCATCGATAGAAAACACCTCCTGCGTTTTCTTTCCTAATAACCCGGGATAGATCCATCAGGCTTTCACCTCCACCGATTGCCGGAGACGGTTGAAGAACTCTTCAGTCTTGTCTTCAACCAGGTGCTCGTAGCCCTCCCTGACGCTGCCGTAGAGGAATTTCTCGTACAGGGCGGTGTAGGCGTAGTACCAGAGAGTGTTCTTCCAGCCCTGGGTCTCGTACTCTGTCACAAGCTTGCCCTTCACCTGGACGTCGAGCTCCCTTGAAGTTCCGTCGATGTAGAGATATATCTCCAGCTTCTCTATCGTTACATTGTCGAGACCCTCTATAGTCTCTATCTTCGACCTTATCTTCCTCTCCTCTATATCGTTGAAGTACTTTACCTCCATCACTTCATCAAACGTCATCCTCCTCTCGAGGAGATCCCTTATCTCTGCATAGGCATCCTCAGGATTATCGACCACGAGAGTCTGTCTTCTCCTGACAATCTCCTCAACGATCTTCATGAATAGAAATTGTCCGCATCAAGTAAAAAGTATCCGGTCATAGGGAGGCCCGACACTCCGGACAGAGAAGATGGCCTGACTCTTCCCTGAGGTCGTCCGAATAGTTCTCGCACTCCTCACAGACACCATCCCTGCCCTCCTCTCTCGGATCCGCAGGGGAGTCCAGTTCCTCCTGCTCCTCCATTATCTCGGCGAAGCCCGGCCACGCTCTCAGGATGTCTGACTGGGTCAGGATGCCGACGAGCATGTCGTTCCTCACAACAGGAATTCGGGAGACGTCGTTCTTGATCATAGCCATAGCAACGTCGTCAAGAAGCTCTTCCTCCTCCGCGACGATCAGGTCTGTGCTCATTATTTCCTCTACGCTGGTCTCGGTCGGATCAACGTTCTTCGCGACCACCTTGTAGGCGATGTCCCTGCAGACAACGATGCCTACAGCCTCGCCGTCATTAACTACCACGAGCCCTCTTATCCACTCCTCTTCAAGAAGCTGTGCGGCCTCCTGGACTGTTTTATCCTGTTCAATGGCGATTACGCCGTCAGTCATGACCTCCTTGATTCGGACTTCTCCATTCATAATTCTGGTAGCACGCCCGAACCTAAAGAAGATTATGGTCACGCGGTAAACTGTTTGATACCGGTCTGGCGGTCGTCTTTGCCGAAAAGACTCTGGAGCGTCTTCTTCAGGATCAAAATCTGCTGCCTAACGTACGGGGAAACCTCATAGTTCTCGATTATCTGCCTAGACGGTTCAAGGTACTTCTTGATCGTCCCCTCGGAAATTGTAAGAAGAACCTTGCCACCGCACTCGGGACACTCCGCAGTGGTTTTACCTGTAGGCGCAATAGTCTGGGCGGTCATCGGGACACGCCGGAACTTGGTGTTGCAGTCGGTACACCGCATCTCTTGACTTGAGAACGAGCGGAGGTTGCCCTTTATATCCGGGATGAAATGCTTTTGTAGAAGAAGATCGGCGACTGCGTTTTCATCCACCGCTTTAATTCTCCTGCCCAGCTCGAGCTGTTCAAAGGTCTTCTCGGTCATCTCGTCGAGCGTCACATACTCGCTCTGGTTCGGCGCGTCCTCGACATTCGAGGTCTCATGTGTGTAGCTGTGGCAGAACGGTTCATCACTATTTACCACATCCTCTCCGATCTCGATATCTGTATTGAGGTCCCACGGGTATTTGTACTCTAGAGTCTCCTGGTAAAATTCGCGGGGATACTCGCCGACCGTTTCCGTGGCCCAGGCCTCATCATCGACCTCGTCCGGGTTCAATACCGTTGAAAGAATCAGCGGCGCATCCATCGTTCTTGCCCCGGTCATGTCAGGAAGGAACTGCCGCGAAAAATTCAGGAGGCCATCCATCAGGAGCAGTATCGCGTCCTCATCCCCGTCGCAGTTCCGCCTTTTACCAGCGTGCCAGTAAGGATGGGCGTAGATTCCCTTTGCGTCCGTGAACCCTATTATGCGTCCGACCGTTCCTCCGGAGGTGTGGGGGGCCAGTCCGATCACGAGTTCGCCGACAAGATCTTCCTTATCCTCTACGTTGTAGTAGGGTTCCAGATTGTAGAGCTTCTCCAGGGTTTCATCAACAAACTTCGCGACACCTACAAGGTACTCCGACGCGGCCAGGGATCTGTCGCCATCGGGAACAACTATGTCCTGCGGTTTGAGCGCCAGGACCTGGTCCTTCCGCTCGAGTTCATCGCCGTTGACATCCTCAGTGTAGCCGAGCTCTCTCAGTCTTTCAACCGAGACCGATATCTCGCCGGGTTTGAAATGTGTCATGGGTATATCGGTGGCATCGTACCTCACTGTGCCGTCCTTGTTGACATAGAGGCCGTGCTTCTGCCGTATAAGTCCTTTCTCGACCGGCTCGACATGTCTATGTTCCCCGGACATTCCTCGTGGCGACTTCAGCAACTCTGGAAGATGAAGGTTAGTATTCCGTAGCGCTCGGTCAATTACCTTTTTTACGTCAATCTCTGTCCTCTTGTATCGGTTGAACCTGTCGTTTCCACATTCGCCACACTTCTCCCGTTCCTTTTCGAACTCCTTGCCGCAGCCAGAACAGAACCAGACCTCTTCCGCAGGAACGTCGCAATCAAAGCAGTAGGAGAAGTAGCTGTACTCGCTACATTCCGGGCACTGGTTGTGGATTATCTGCTGTTTTATGCTTCCCTTCCTGTAGGACTCGGAAAGGTTTCTCATCCTCCCTCCTTCCGCTCTTCCACACGGGAAAAGCAGTTGAGGGCGGCCTTCCAGGGTCCTTTTTTCCGCCTTCTCCGGCCGTCCCATCCTCGCACCGACGTAGTGCGGTGCCTGATCTCTCAGTTCTGTTCCTGATACATCTTCAAGGTAGTCGAGTATCGCCTCCGAATCTTCAATTTCGGGCTCTTCTGCATCCATCAGCAGCTTCTGGAGGACAACGGAGTCTTCTTTCAGGAGCCTGATCTGGCCATCCTCCATCCGGTGAGGTACAAGTATGTCTTCGAGACACTTCTTTGCCTTCTCGCCCTCAATTTTCCCGGAGTTAATTTCCTGGTGCAGCGCCTCAAATCTTTCAACAGTAGTATCGGTCCAGTGATAGATCCATTTTGGATGTAGAGGTATCTCCAGCTTCTCCGATATCTTGAAGGCCTCTTCCGGAGTCGGGGAACGCTCCGAGAAGTCACGGCCGAGCTTCACCTCTTTCTCTTTCAGCGCATGTTCGAGATCTTTCTCCCACCATTCTTCCACGTAAGGTGAAGGTAGAAGTCTCTTCCCGTTCTCGACGAACTCGCCGTATGCGACGAGCATGTCGCCAAGGAAAAGTATTTCGTCGAGCTCGTCACGCAGTTCTCTGGCCTCCTCCCGGGACTCCACTCTTACTACGTTGCCGTTCTCCAGCCTCACGACAGGAGGATGGATAGTGTCGCAGGGAGTTGCGACAGTGCCTTTCATAGGGTACTCTGTCTTCATCTGGGTTCCTGTGGCGATAAACCGGTCTGTTATCTCCATTGTCGCGGGATGTACCGACACTGCGGCGAGACCGTTAGTTCGGGAGTGGCCGTATCGCAGCCGGAAGCCACCCTTCCTGCCAGGATGGCTGAAGACCGGGCGGCCCGCGGTCATCGATCCCAGGAACTTGTCGGACGGCTTGTACTTCGAGCTCTCCTCTTGCTCTTCTTCTCCTGAGGAATGGAGCTCTTCCTGGAGTTCAAGGTATTCCTCTATCCACTTCCAGTGCTCCAGACCGAAGTCGTCGCCCCAGCTCTCGATCCGTTTCTTGATCTTCGGTGCCTTCAGCGGAAGGCCGTCGAGGTAGACAAGACACATACCGCCCCGGATCTGGTTCGTGCTGACGCGTTCCAGGTCCTTCTGGTTCGAGACCTCCTTCTGCTCCGTCGGGCTGCCCGTCACTTCCACAGGCACATTTTCCGCGATCATCTTGGTCTCTTCCCGATCTGGATAGTACTGCTTCGACATCACCCGGTTGTAGTAGTCGTCAACCTCTGTCGCGTAACGTTCCACAACCTTCTCAGAGGGTTTGAACTCATCGAGACCCACGCCTATCCGGACATAGTCCGAAAGCAAAACACTCATTGCGGAGGCTGTTCCGCCTGCCGAACGGATAGGTCCCGAGTAGTAGACCGCGAGGTAGCTGGTTCCATCGTTATTCTCGCGTATCCTGACATCGCCTATGCCCTCTAATGGCGCGGTGGTAATGCCTCCTGTCATGTAGGAGACGCCTACACGTATTCCTGCGTCGCATGCCCTCTCCAGATCTTCAAACTCGTAGAATTCTCCTTCAGAAATCTCTCTAGCAATTGAAAAGGCAACGCGTTCATCGTTTTTGCCGTACTCATCCTCAAGCTCTCTTATGCGATCGTCGACCCCCTGGTCCTCTAGCTCAGGAAATTTTGCGGCGATTACGAGCGAAGAGGCCTTCTGCGGTAGGTCTTTCGCGACAGGTATGTCGACCTGTGGCTCCGGATCCTTTGACTGTTCCCTTGCTCTATCCGCAATCTCGTACGCCTCCGAAGTCTCCTCTTCCAGCCGCTCAAAGTATTTTTCCGTTTTCATCTAGAATTTCTTCACCTCCGAACTTCTGAAAGTTCGATCATCAGAGTGCATGGTTCCTGAACCATGCGTTACGTGTCGACCGAGCATAACCAGTCGCATTAGAATTTCTTCACCTCTGTCTCCCGTGTTTTGAAATCGACTATCGTCACGAGGCCTGGCTGGGGTTCGTGACCCATCCGTTTCTGGAAGTCAGTCTGCGCCTGGAAAGTCGAGGCACAGATCACGCTCACACCCTTGTAGCTCTCACACGCGTGACTGTGGAAGTGGCCGGAGACCATGATATCAGGCTTCTGCTCGATCACAAGGTGATCGCGCTCCTCTGGCGAGAGGAGGTTGGAGCCGAATGTGGGCGCGAGATGTCTCCTCTTCAGCAAGTCTATCATTACATGGTGCGGGTCATCGTACGCTTTCTCCCTCAACTCCTGGATCTGGTCCACATGGTCGTCGAAAGAGTACCCGTGGTACATCAAGTTGAGGATGCCCTGGCTCTCGATCCCGTGCAACCGGACGAGCTGCGGGTTCTGGACCAGATGGATGTTATCGCGATCTTTAATACGGGGTAGCGCCTCCTCAGGCAATCGGGGTTGCGGCTCCGCCAACCGCACAATATCGTGGTTTCCAGGGCCCACAATAATCTGGATGTCGTCCGGGATTTTCTCGACCCAGTCCTCGAAGAGCCGGTACTGCTTGTAGATATCGGTAATCTCAAGCTCATCCTCCTGGTCTGGATATGTTCCTACCCCTTCAACGATATCGCCCGGGATCACGAGGTAGCCGACATTTTTTGCCTCCTCAGAGTTCAACCATCTAGCAAACCTGTCGAAGCGGTCGTAAAGAGTATCTTTCGACCCAAGGTGAAGATCGGAGATGTACGCGGCCTTTACTTTCTGCGAGGTTGTGTTGACGCCGTCAGGAATCGGTAAATCAGGCCGGACTATAGAGTCTGCGTAGACGATGTCACCTCCCAGAGAGCCTCTAACTCCTATGACCTCATCGGGAACTATCCTGTCGCCGTCGCGCTCGTCGACCAGAACCTTGAAGGTACCGGTCTTGTCCTCTAGCTCTATTATGTGCTTGCCGGTCTTGGTGGCATACTTGTCGTTTACGAGGCCTATAGTGGCGGCCTGCTCGCCCTCGTCACGTCTCTCTAGCCTCTGTATCGAGACCGCGGACTTCATCTCCATCCGGCGCATTATCATCTTCTTCATCCGGTCATATCGGTCATTATAGTACTGTAAAAACTCGGGCACATCTTTCTCCTCACGGGAGATATCCTTCTCGTCAAGAATCTCGACCTTGGTCTGGAGAGAGTCTCTTCCCGTGTCCCTGATAATAGTTGCGGAGCTGTTCGAACCGGAATCGGTGTTATCCTCTTCGGCAACTTCTTCCTCCCGAGAGTCTTCATCTTCCCCGTAGAGAACCTCCTCCGTTGAGGCCTGAAACTCTTTCCCTTCGCCTTCAGAACTTTCCCCAGTAACATCGGGGGATCTGGAGCCGTTGGGGTCGAGGTCCTTTTCGACAGCTTTCGTGCCGTTGCTCCTTATCTGTGAGAGCATCTCTTCAGTTATGTACATCGGTGGAGAATCCAGCGACTCAATATGCTCTATATCTTCCTCTGTCAGGGACTCGGCTGCCTCCTGGGCTACAATACATCCTTTTTCGGTTAGCTGTTTGACTGCTTTCTTGTTCAAAATCCTCCCCTCCTCCGAGGATCAAATGTAAAACTTGTCCTCGACCATTTCACGCAGCTGCGATCTAATATCATCTGAGAGGTCAACGCTTATCTGCCTTGTTCTACCGTACCGGCCCTTTGATATTACCTTGGCATTGATGACGCCAAGCATGTCGAGCTCGGAGATCAGCCCCGAGACACGGCGCTGTGTCAGTTCGGAAACGTCAACCTCGGTGCAGAGCTGCTTGTACTCCGAGTAGACGTCGCCCGTCGCGATCTCGTCCTCATCCGTAGTCATCTCTAGGATGGTGTAGAGCACAAGCTTCGAGTGCTTGGGCTGTGAGCGGACCGTCTCAACTATCCGGTCGCGCTCGATCTTGTCCTGCGCCCGGTCGACATGGGACTTGACCACCTTCTCGTCCTCTGAACGCTCGGCGAGTTCGCCTGCGACACGGATTAAATCGAGTGCCCGCCGGGCGTCACCGTGTTCCTGCGCGGCTAAAGCTGAACACTTCGAGATCACGCCGTCCTCCAGGGACTCCTCTGTAAAGCCCTTGTCGGCCCGGGCATCAAGAATTTCCCGGAGCTCCAGTGCGTTGTATGGCGGGAAGATTATCTCCTCTTCCGAGAGCGAGGACTTGACACGGGAGTCCATGTACTCAGTGAAGTTGAGGTCGTTCGAGATTCCAATTATTGATACCCTGGTCTCATCAAGATCGTCGTTGATACGTGTAAGGTTGTAGAGGAACTCGTCGCCCACCTTCTTCACCAGCGCGTCAATCTCGTCCAGCGCTATAATTACGACACCTTTCTGCTCTTGGAGCGCCTCAAAGAAACGGTTGTAGACCTCATCGGTCGGCAGTCCTGTCGAGGGGACATCGTCTCCAAGCTGGCGTGAAAGCTTCGCAAGCAGCCGGTATTCTGTGTCGGCGACCTTCTTCATCTTGCAGTTAATGTAGACAATATTGAGATCTACTTGTTCCTCGTGCGCAACAGTTCTGAGCTCCTCGGTAACGTGCCGGGTGATCAGCGTCTTTCCAGTTCCAACGCTACCGTAGATGAAAACGTTGCTGGGATCATCGCCTTTTAGCGAAGGAGCAAGTATCGATGCGAGGTTGTTGATCTGCTGGTCCCGGTGGAGAATATCGTCCGGCTTCCAGTTGGTTGTGAGTGCCTCCTTATTCCTGAAAACTGAGTCTTTATGAATGTAGTTTGAGAATTTAGACTTCAGTTCGCTATCAGCCATAAAGTCTTTTACCCCCGACCCTCATTTTGCTCATTCTATCCCGTGTTGTTCTAGGTGAAATCAAGGTTTATATTTCTACTCCAATCGAAGTCAGGGTTGGTACCACCCCCACCCCCTGATTTCGTATGGAAATAGCTTATACTACAATCTATATGATATAACAGTGTTATAACTGTATTAAGGTGTTATATCGAACTTTCAGCCGACAGCTCCTTATTTCCAGTCGAAATAGCCAAGGGGTGTCTCCCAGATTAACTCCTATCATCGCAGAACTCAAGACAGGACAGAATATCCTGCTTTACGACAAAGAATTCGTCTCGACACCCCCTCGTTTCAAGTGGAGATTGTTCGAACAATTAGAACTTAGTTAATTTATTTCTTCGCCCTGAAGTCAAAACACTCGAGGCTTTAAAGACTCGGGATTACCTCCCAGACTAAAATGCCTCACTTGGAAAATTCTGACGACCACGGTTCCCCCACCCAGCTTCAGAAGACCGCGGCGAGCCTGGCCGCGGGAATAGTCATCGCTATAGGCCAGATAGTCTACTCAATCTTCAAGCTAGTCTTCAGCATACTCTCCGCGCTGGCGTGAAAACTCTAGGAGTTTCTCACTCTCCCTCTCGAGCAACTCCAGTCTTTCCCGGGCGACATCTCGATCCATGGAACCGCTAACTTCTGTAATCCCTGACTTAGTCCTCTTCCTGTAGCTACCACCAGGTGTCGAGACACTGTTCATTATCTCGCCGGCTTTGTCCCAGGACGCTACCTCGAACTCCTCGGTGGCCAGCTTCCTGTAGCTGCGGGAGCTGCTCTTCTCGATCACGAGCTTTCCGTCCGGAGTCTTCCAGACCAGTTTCATTGCGCCGTCTGATACCTCTATCTCAATCTCGTTCCCTGACGACCTCAGGCTTTCAAGCAGTCTTTCCGGTGAGGCTATCTCCGTCGAGCTGGTGGCGGGATTCACTTCGACCGAGATAGATTCGTCACTGATCCCAAGCGAGGCGTTTCCTTCACTTAGCCCTACGACACCCCAGGATACTTCTATGTCTGAATCGGGCGGCACGGATATCTGTCGGGCCACCTCCTCGAGAAGGCCCGGCTGCACACCCCCGCCTGTTTCGAGTTTGAGTTCTCTTTCGAGCCGGAAGTCGTTGGGATTTCTAATTATCGTCCTGACCTTTCTTTCCTCGCCGACATGAATTTCAGGAGCAAATACAAACACCTCTGGTTCCTCCGGAAACTTGACAGACTCCCGGTCACTGGCAAGCAATCGGTCACCGTACAGGTAGGCCTCTACATCGTATTGACCGGTCGTGAGCTCCCCGAGGCCGTACGTGCCCGTACCTTCTGAGACATCGAGATCTCTGACCTTTTGGCTGCCGTTGACTCTATAGGCCAGGCCGAGATTGGCATCGTCCTCGGCATAGATTCTGGCCTCGAGCTTGCCACCGTCTCTCTCAAGCTCGATCCAGCGAGGTGCGGTGTACTCAATCTCCACTGTAGCTTCTTCCAGTATCTCTGTCCTGTTCCCGAACATCATCGCGGTCTGGACGTACTCCAGCCGATCACCGGTCACGTTCAATCTCGCAGCTTTTTCCGGGAACCGGGTGTAGTTGAGACTTTCATTGTAAAACTGCTGGCCGTGACTCAACAGATTATTCCTGGCTACAGAGACGTTCTTCACACTTCTGTAGCTGTAGTCGACCTGTTTGCTGACAATCTCGGAACCTTTGGGCAACCTGTGGTTGGAGGTATATAACGGTGTTATGGGAGCGAACTCCTGGAGAAGGTAGGTGCTGGCATTGAATATGTAATGCTTCTTTCCATCTCTTCTCACAACTCTTGGCCCAGGGTCAACACTAATACGGATAGTGCATGTATCCTGGCTGCAGGACCTGCTACTGTTCAACTGTTCCTTCTCTACAGGATCCTTGACCATCTCAGGGTTGCCGTATACTGATAGTGAGCGCTCCATCTTTTCCCTGACGCCGACCTTGACGTTAGATTCAGGGCTGTATACGAGGAATGCAGATCGCAGCGAGTTGACCGCTTCCTTTGCAGACTCGCCGACCCTGTCGCCGTACCTGAAGAAATCCGAGCTGAGGAAAGACGAGTATGATTTGTAGTTGACCGAGCCGAGACCAAGGTAACTTGCGGCGCCGTTTTCCAGGAACTTTTCTCTCATCTTCGCACCTCTTTTACCTGCGTTGTCGGAGTTGTCCCAGACAATAGGCCCGCCCATTTCTGGAACCTCGCTGGGATCAAGGCTGTTCTCCCCGGTGTACCTGTCCTTGATCAGTCCGGATGAGTTGTTCGGCATTGTCCAGGAAGACGAATTGCCGACACCCTGATAGTAGACTATGTCCGCTGTCTTCATTTCCCGGGTCAGATTTTCCTCGTTGATCTTGCCGTAACGGTCCGGCAGGAAACTCCTGATCAGTTCCCGGAACTCTCCAATAGATATCTCTTGGGGAACATCCAACTCCTGGTCCAGCGGCTGCCAGTGGATCCAGTCGAACTCCAGGTAGATCTCTAGCACCTGCTCCGCGTAGTTCAGACCCCTGATGATATAGGCCGCATTCTTTACAGCCCTGGCTCCCGACTCTCCAAGAAACACCGCTATCTGTTCCTGTTTCGAATCCACCTGCTGGACGAACCGGTCCATCTTTGTCGGTGCGCCGAGGAGGTCGAAAAGAAGGTTCACTGGCTGCGACCTCTGCTCCACGAGCCTTGTAACTTCGTAACCCTGCTGCTCCAGCATGTATCCGTGGTTCTTGCCGTCCCACATTCCTCCGCCGAATGTCGCGAGGATGACAGGCCAGTTGCTGTGGAGGTACTCCGCTGCAATTAACGCATCCTTGCCTTTTTCCCTCTCGACTGACCGATGAAAGACGAGACTCGAAGTCTCGAGATCTTCAGGATAGCGGCCGACGCCAGCCTCAAGCCTGTCGTCACTGTCAAGGTCGCCGTAGTCCTGGTCCGAGAAGTAGTATCTGCCGTCCTGAGGATCGTTAATCAGCCCCTCCTCTACTGGATCGCTGTACATCCTTCTCGGCCCTTCAAGGATCGAAACATACTTCCCTTCGAAGATCGTGTTCTGGTTCTCACCGATTCTACGGAATGCATAATCAACCTTTTCCTCCATAGATATAACGCCGTTATCACTGTTCCAGTTCTCAGTGTCAATTTCCTCTTCAGTTCCGCCAGGATAATTGTAGTCCTGGTCGAAGTCGACCGGTAGTATACCCTTTCTTGCCGCCATGTAGGCCGCCAGATCACCTTTGTTTGAGTCCAGGTCCGCCACCGCTATGTGGTTTGGTTCAAACTCCTGGATGAACTTCTCCTGGAGTTCTTCGATGGTCAGATTCGAAAAATCTCTGTCTGCTTCGCTTTTCTCAAACGTCAGGCTCGCGTTGTTCTTCGCCGCGAGTGCCGCAACGTAGGCCGCCTTTTCCCTAGAGTCGACGTAGTACTTCTCCCTTGAGATATTGAAGGCCTCGTTGACAGAATCGACGGATTCAATTCCTTCTACGTCTCCGACACCTACTGGCTCAAGGCCGGTCCTGTTCACTTCTTTCTTGACCTCACTGTAGTCCTCGGCCACGAAGCTGGTCCTGTTGAGCGCGACAGCCTCCAGCATTTCTTTCCCTGAACCGACGAACACTATCTCTTCCAGGCTCTGGTTGATCACGGGATCTAAATCCAGCAGGGTGTAAGTGATATTGTCGAAGGTTATCGAGGACTCCGAGCCGAATGTTCCTGAGCTCCCCAGAACCAATCTAAACTTCCCGGAAGCATTGACCTCTTTCTCTATCTGCCGCTCGCCATCAAAATACAGCGTGGCGTTGCTGCCGTGCTTCACAATAGTCGTCGAATGAATCTCGTTGGCGGCGTAGCTTTT
>CAYQYU010000005.1:0-71395 GCA_964421955.1 uncultured archaeon
TTTGAGGCCGCATTCAAACTCGGCAGACACGAAGACATAGAAACCACAAAACTCTACCTCAGGAGTAAAGAGCATGAGATAGGTAATCTATATGAGAAGATATTCTGATGTTAAAAGTGTACCTAGGACTCGTATAGGACTGAAACTGATTCAATAGTATCGGCGTAGATACATACCCTATAAGGCGGTTGATTAGTTCAGATTCAAGTAGTGTTGGAGCGATAGTTGTAGGACAGTAGTCGTGACTATATTCTCCCTGGGCTATCCTTGTGGTATGGTGGCCCGAAGCCAGCCTCCATTACCTCTTGTAGCCTGTTCTCCATTTCCTCAAGGTGTTCTTCGCCGTCTACTAATTTCCCGACTATATCATCAAAGTTATGGACTTCTTTAGTCTCTTGTTCAGATTGTTGTTCCAATTCCTTGAGGTCTTCTACCATCTTCTGTATGACAGACTTAAGCATCTTGATATCTTTATCTACATCTTCTATATCATGGTCCAGAGCTTTCTTTGTTTTACCAGGAGTTTTTTCTCTTTGACGGTTTTCTTCATGTTCTTCAACTCTCTTCTCAAGTTTCTCTAATTGGTCTATTATCTGTAAAGCCTTGTTTGTTTTCTGCAAAAGCTCTTCGTTTTTATGAAGCTCATTTTTTAGCTCTGTTTCAATCTCTTTCTCCTCCTCTAACATGTGATGTAGACCTTCATCCATAGTTTTAGTAACGGTTTCAAGGTTGCCAATAGTCTCATCTATATCCTGCGAATCTACTCTGGCCATAGTTTTAATCCCACTTATTAAGTTATAGTAGAGGCTGATTAATAAAATGTCTATATTTAACCCTGTAACAGGGCTATTAGAAACATCGTTGGCAAATAGATGAAATGAATCAAGTTATTCTCGGAGGAATACGGGCTTACCTTTGTCCAGCATTAGTTTATCGTCGAAATAGACTGTCGGGTTTTCGCATACTGCGTCCCAGTGTATTTCTGATTCCACGATTCTTTCATCTCCATCTGGTAGGAAGAATTCGTTGTCTCCAAATGCAATATGTACCGTCCCTAAAACTTTCTCATCATTGGTGTTGTTTCCGACAATTTCTGCGTCGGGATTAGTGCCGAAACCGAATTCTGCAATATTTTTAGCTCCTTCAATATTCTTCAAGTTCTCAACCAGTTTGTTTGGTTCCTCAGATTTTATCTCCACGACATTGTTATCTTCTATTATTAGCTCGGTTTCTGTAGATTTTGGAGCCATAGCTAACTCATCTATAACCAGTTTACCTTCAGTATTAATCCCTGGTCCAAAGACTTCTCCCGAAGGTATATTGCCGAAGTCACCTTCTTCATGTAATATTCCGTCCAGCTTCCCAACTTTATCTGATTCTACATCCAGTCTCAATTCTGTTCCAGATGGAGTTTCAATCCTTATTTTCTCGGTGTCTTTGAGATGTTTGTATGCTTTATCGGTTATTTCGCTGACCCTTTCATAATCCGCCTGAACCGATGTTTCCATGATTTCTTTGTCCACTTTAGGCATACTTGCACCCCTAACTCCTTCCTTTGTGGCCTTGCTTCTTGCCCTTGTGTGAGATACTGATTTGTTTGTCGGAGCAATGAAAACATCTGCATTTAACAGGGCCTCTTCAACCTCTTCAGGCAGTTCCTCTCCCTGAACTTCTGGTTCCGGATACTCGACATAATTTAGATTCGCCTTTCTTTGTATCTCCCTTTTCAGAGCATCTATTATCTCCGGGTCATTTCCATCGTTTAGAAGTAGGACTTCCTCATCAGGTTTAACAGCCAGACATTCTTTCAGTATAGTTTTAGCAGCAGACTCAAGAGGCATGATAACAGGTTTACCCCGAAATGTTATGAGAATTGCCATCCAGCAATAAGTTATAGCTTATTCAACCAGAATACTTATTATTGTTTGGTGACAACAATTTAATGGTGGTTAATATGACAGGGCAAACAGCTCAGAAGAAGATGAGTAATGATGAATTTTGGGAGACAGTTTTTGAAATCCCAAATATTTGGGAATCAGACCTCTATTATACAGAACCTGGCTATAAAGGAGGCGGAAGCATTGGAGGCGTAGCTTGGGATTCCAAGTATTCCGTTGAAAATAGAGGTAACCCTGACTATGAAGACACTAACTGGAATGTCAAACTGAACTATGAAAACGGCTCCTTGAAACTAAAAGCCACAACTTGGGAACTACACCCAGTCTACAGCTATCCACGAAGAACAAAACTGATGGGCGAAATATCCATCGAAGAAGGAATGCCGGAAGTAACAGAATTTCTTGAAGGCAGAGACTGGAGATAAACACTCCTCCGCACGGTCCAAACTCCAGTTATCCAACATTCCGTCCGTTCAGCGGTTTTAGTTAAACTGTTGGGATAGGCGTTCAAATCGCGGCCCTGGCATCTCTCATTCAGAACGTCCTGATGCCGTAGCCTATAGCGAAAGTTAGAAGCCCTGCGAGCAGGAAGGCCCCGATCCAGGCAGCAACGGTTCTCAGCATCTTTCGCCTCTCAATATTCGAACGTCCTTCAACCATGCCCGAACCGATAACCGCTGCGATAACCGCCTCGTTAAACGAGATAGGGATGCCGAGGAAAATCCCTATCTGGGCCAGCAATGCCGAAGTTCCGAGCGCGGCGATAGATCGGCGAGGGCCAATATTTGAGTAGTCGAATGACACCGCCCTTATTATCTTCGGAGAGTACAGCCATGAACCTATGAGAATTGAGATACCTCCGAGGAGCAGGAGAGCTGAAGTTGATGAGATAACTGTTCCCAGAGGACCTACTGCCAGCCCGACAGAGTTAGCCCCAGCGGTGTATGCAACATAGCTACCCGCCGCCAAGAGCAGGTATCGCATAACCTTCTCATTCTCCTGTTTTGAAATTGTGTGCCTGAGGACTTTTGCAATAGTATAGCCAAGGATTGCGGCGAGAGGAGGTATGAGAAGCCAGTAGCCGACCACCTCCGAGAGCGATCCCCACCTTACAGGGTTACCAAAACCTATGCCCGCACCCACTACAGCACCAACCACGGTAAATGCGGTGGGCATCGGATAGTCAAAGTAGACGCTCGCCAGCACCAGCGCAGCACCGACCAACAGGATAGCCGCAGCCTGCATGGTAACTATCTCACCTTGCAAGAGACCTGAACCTACTCTACTGGTGACACTTCCTCCCTGGAGAACCGCACCCAAGAATGCGAAGATTCCCGCAAGAAGTGCAGATCTCAGCACGTTGGCGGATCGGGCGCTGTTGACCGGGCCAAACGCGGCTGCAACCGAGGACGCACCTATAGATATACCCATAAAAACTGAAGCCATCAATGCTATTACAGATACTATTTCACTCATTCTCTATCCTCGATGTTCCGCTTTAAAAGGTCTCTCTGCTCTTCTTCGGGAACACTGAGATCCATCTGGTAGCCCTCTCTATGGGACTTTACATCCACAGAGAAGTCATCTGTATCCAAATAGTATCTCTTACCCCGGAGAATAAGCTTTGAATAAACCAGCTGCTCAAACTTCCTGAATGACTTTAGAGCCGTCGAGATGAATGGTCTTGCAGCCTCCTCGGACGCCTCCATCATCTCTTTTTCAGGCGTCTGCTTTTTCGCGGCCTTCTTGCCAGCAGCCGCCATTTTCTCCGAGGCATCCTTCAGATCTTCTTTCACTCCGTTACTTTGTTCCTCGATCTCCTTTTCCCGTAGGAGGGCCTCGTCCACTGTCTTCTTCTTCATATCGTTCTCCGCCTCGGTAGTCTTGGGCCGCCAGTCATCAAACTCCTCGACGGATTCCTCATCCATTTCGCTCTGTTCCATCGCCTCCTTCACTTCTTCTCCGAACTCGGCAACTTCCTCCCAGTTGCCTGATTTTTTCACGCCCGAGTTGGTCTCCTCAACTTCGTCTGGCATCTCTATAGAAAAAGAAGGGTGAACGCAATTAAAAAGCTAAAGCCCAAGCTGGCGATTTACCGTAGATTTCAGCTCGGAAAACACTTCTTTAATCGACTGGGAGCTATCCACAACAACTATGCTTTCATCAAGTCTCTCCGGGAGGCGTCTGTACCTCGTAACCACTTCTTCCTGGAAATCCAGGTTCTCGAATATGTTGTCATCGCTCCCTCTCTCCTCTATCCTTCCCATCCCGGTATCCGCGGAGATGTCGAGTATGAATACCAGGTCGGGCCTCAGGGCGTTCCGGTTGAGACTCTTCACCCAGTCATAGTCGGCACCAAGCGCAGCCTGGTAGACCAGGGATGAATGGTAGTAGCGGTCGCAGATAACAGTTTCTCCCTTCTCCAGGCGCGGAATAATCTCTTCTTCCAGGTGTACCAGGCGGTCGGCGGCGAACATCAGAGCGATCGCCTCTGCAGAATAATCTCCCGAGGAAATCATTTCATCAACTTTTTCCCCTGCCTTGCCTCCAGTCGGCTCCGCTGTGTAGTGCGCATCAAGCTCCTCCACGAGCTTCTCCGCCTGAGTCGTCGTTCCGGCGCCGTCCGCACCCTCTATAACGATAAAGGTGCCCGGGTAGTCGGCCTCCCGCATAACGAAATTCTTCGTTACCTATTCTTTTGTACGCGTCGATGGATGAGAAATCCATTTATCCCTTCCACGTTAAATCTCGACCATGGAAAGACCCATGCCGGCGGTCAAGGCAATAATCGAGAGAGACGGCAAACTCCTGGCGCTAGAGACAGAGGTTGACGAAAAGGTGCACTGGGTGCCTCCTGGCGGGCGAGTGGAGTACGGGGAAGAACCGGTAGAGGCTCTTGAGAGAGAAGTAGAAGAGGAAATAAGCTGCGAGCCCGATATAGGCGATCCCGTAGGGATGTACCATTTCTTCATCGGCCCGGATAACGAAGGCGATCAGGTCGTTCTGACCGCATTTGAGGTGGATATCGGGGAACAGGAGGTAGATATCGGGGACAATCCGGCAGATGAGAACATAACAGGCCTCCGGTGGCTGGAGCCGAAAGAGTTCATCGAGAAGACCGGCAACGAGAATCTGAAGAGACTGATCCGGGACTACAGCTCCGATCTTCCCAAACTCATCAGGGACAGGATACCCGAAATCGCGAGGGAGAACGGCGACGAGCTTGAAACGGTTAGACTGGATTCCGCAGAAGCCGAAGAATACCTCGGACAGAAGCTCGTGGAGGAGGCCGAGGAGTTCAGGGAGTCGGAAGAGATAGAGGAGCTGGCCGATGTCCTAGAAGTGGTTGATGCTCTCATTGACAGGAAGGATGTATCCTGGGAAGAGATCGAGAGGATCCAGGAGCAGAAGAAAGCGGAGCGCGGAGGATTCGAGGATGGCCTACTTTTGCAACGTTCGCGAATCAGGTAAATTCTCAGTAGCTATAGGCATCGCTGAGCTGCCACAGATGGAAGATCAATGCAGCCAACGTCAGTTTCCCTAGTACAGGGACGGAGACCGAGTAGGACGTCAGGATCGGTCCGAGAACAGGTATAGCCCCGGCAAAGAATACGAAGACTCCTAGCCCCGCCCAGATGAAAACCGCCTTTAACAGATCGAGATGCAGCAGCTGCGTGAGCCCTGGTACAAAGAGATTGACTAAAGCTCCAAGCAGACCCATTCTCCTACCAAATATTTGTAGAGCTGATTAAAGAGTTCAGGGCAAGAGTTTTGACAGTTAGATCCGAACTTCTCTCTAATGGAGCACCAAGACCTTTCCGATGCGGACCCCGAGATACACGAAGCGCTGAAAAACGAGATTCAAAGACAGGAGAGCGAGGGACTCGAGATGATCGCCTCCGAGAACTTCGTGCCCCGGCAAATACTTCAGGCACAGGGCTCTGTGCTGACCAACAAGTATGCAGAAGGATATCCTGGCAAGAGATACTACGCCGGATGCAAGTACCACGACAGAGTTGAACAGCTTGCGATCGACCGTGCAAAAGAGGTTTTTGGGGCGGACCACGCGAATGTCCAGCCACACAGCGGCTCGCAGGCGAACTTCGCCGCCTACTTTTCGGTGCTCGAAGCTGGCGACAAAATTCTCGGGCCTGTACTTTCCCACGGCGGCCATCTCACACACGGCCACGGCGTCAACTTCTCAGGAGAACTCTTTGACTTTGACACCTACGCAATCAACGATGAGACGGAAAAGTTCGAGCGAGAAGACATTATTGAAGCGGCGAGAGAACACGATCCAGATCTCATCGTATGTGGTTACTCCGCGTATCCACGGGAAATTCCGTTCGATGCCTTCCGCGAGGCCGCGGACGAGGTGGACGCGCTACTGATGTGTGATATCGCCCATGTATCTGGCCTGGTAGCGGCAGGCGAGCACGAATCACCTTTCCCGGAGTGCGACATCGTTACAACCACGACGCACAAGTCGATTAGAGGTGCGAGAGGCGGCATGATTATGTGCAAGGAAGAGTTTGCGAAAGCAGTTGACAAGGCAGTTTTCCCTTTCTCACAGGGCGGCCCCTTAATGCACCAGATCGCGGGCAAGGCGGTATGTCTAAAGGAGGCTCAGAAACCTTCGTTCAAAGACTACGCAAAGCAGATCAAGAAGAACGCGAAGGCTCTCGCACGGGGACTCCATGAAAATGGTCTAAGCCTGGTTTCTGGCGGTACAGACAACCATCTCGTGCTCGTTGATCTTCGGAACGAGGACTTGACTGGCAAGGAGGCGGAGGCCGCGCTTGAAGAAGTCAATATTATCACCAACAAGAACATGGTTCCTCAAGACCCGGAATCCCCTCGAGTGACCTCGGGTGTCAGGATCGGAACTCCAGCGTTGACAACGCGCGGAATGGAGGAAGAAGAGCTTGAAGAGATCGGGGAGATGATCGCCGAACGCATAAAGAACTCTGATGACCGCAGCAAGAAGAAAGAGATCAGTGCCAGGGTGAAGGAGATTCTTGAGGAATACCCTCTATACAGAGATTCTGAAGTTGATTACTAGAAATCCACCATATCAAACCTTGCTTCAAGGCCCAGTCCTCCGCTTTCAGGTTCGTAGACCTCCAGCTCCCCGCCGTAATTTTCCAACACATACCTGGCTACAGGAAGCCCGGTGCTATCACCTTCTTTCGGCTGGAAAACCCTCTCTGCCTCTTCATGGCTGATTCCAGGCCCGTTGTCGTAAACCCTGAGGACAAGCGAACCTTCCTCCTCGTACACCTCAACTCTCATCTCTGCGTCCTCTGTCTCCGGCAGGACGTATTCACGGAAGTTTTTGTCGACGGTGTTGAGAAGGAAGAATACAGACTCGCCGGCCCTGATTTCCCGACCTGACTCAAGTTCTTCCAGCCCTTTACCGTCTATCAAAACGTACTCCTTATCTTTAACTGGCGAGATAAGCCGCTCGTATTCTACAGTTTCTCCAGGGTTGTGGTCACGAGTTATAATATCCCTGTAGTCCTCAAGTCCCTCGTGGACTTCAAGATACTCTTCTACAGCTTCCCTAGGGCCCTCAGGTATCGTTTCATCGTTTATAGCCTGCCTGAAGACTCTCTCTGCATGTTCAGGATCGTCACCATTCTTGAAGAGACCATTGTATGCATCTATAATGTCTTCAGCCTTCAACCGCTCAGGCCCTATCTTTTCATGGGACCTCTCTTTGCTCCACGGTCTTTTTTCACCGGTGCTCTCGTCCCAGTGAACCTTATGGAAATCATTTTTCATCTCGTGGTTTACAAGAGCACTCGGAGGAGGCATCCTGCCAAGGAGAACGTCCCAGGCAATATCCGAGAGATCAAATTCAAAGTAGTCCTGGTTTTGATCCTGCACCATAAAACTGCATCAAGCACACAGACTTAAGTATTTGATCACTATATGATAACAACGTATCTTCTGGGCTTCTTGACAAGAAATTAAACGTTAAGCCGAGAAACTATTTTTGAAGAGGGAGACGGATGGAACAGTACCATAACCTGGTCAAAAATATTCTATCAAAGGGCAATTACAAACCCAACAGGACTGATTCCGATACTATCTCAACCTTCACAGAGTCTTACACAATAGATTTACAGGAGGGCTTCCCGCTGCTCACTACCAAGGACCTCTCGGGCTTCCGGTGGAAATCACTGATCTACGAGCTGCTCTGGTTCTTCTCGGGCGAGGAGCACATCAGGAATCTCAGGGAGAACACCAAGCTCTGGAATGCCTGGGCAGACGAGGAAGGCAAGCTGGACACCGCTTACGGCCGTTTCTGGAGGCGCTATCCCATTCCCGAGGAAGCGCAGCAGCTCGAGGGCGAGACCTGGGCAGATAAAGACAACAGGTGGGTTACGGAAGAGGATGACTCGCTTGTTTTCGACCAGGTTCAGTACGTAATCGATACTCTAAACGGGGAAAACCCGGACAAGGATCACAACTCCCGGAGACTGATAATCAACGCCTGGCATCCCGGAAATGCCGCGGTCTCTGGACTGCCGCCCTGCCATTTCACGTACGTCATCAACGTCCAGGACGGCAAAATAAACACCCATCTCACGCAGCGTTCCGCCGATACAGCGCTCGGAGTTCCCTTCAACATCGCAGAATACGCCCTTGTCACCCACATGATCGCGAACCAGACCGACTTTGAGGTCGGCAAGTTCTCCCACACGCTCGTGGACGCTCACATCTACTGCGGGAAAGGAGAGCGGGGTGAATGGTACGGCGAAAACCTCTCAGAGCTAAAGCGGAAGGTCGAGAGCGCAGACTCCCGGGACGATTACCTGGAGATAAGGGACTGGATACTCGAGAACGCGCCTGACGAGCCAGAGGGAGAGGAGGGCCACGACCACATTCCAGGACTCCTGAAACAGCTCTCGCGTGAACCCCGGGAAAGACCTGAGATGGAGGTCCCGGAGAAACCTATCGACGAGATGGAGTTCGACGACTTCAAGCTGAAAGACTACAATCCACACCCCGGCATCAAGTTCTCGGTGGCGGAATAGATGTCCAGTTACAGGGAAGTGGCAAAAGAACTCAAGTCGCGGGGATCGAACCGGGAAGATCCGTCACTCGATCCTGTTAACGGTGCGCTGGAAGAACTCGGGAAACCGGAAAGCGACTACAGTATTATTCTCGTGGGAGGCACCAACGGCAAGGGATCGACCGCCGAGATGATCTCCCGGTGCCTCCAGGAGCTCGGTCACGACGTGGGCGTCTACAAGTCCCCTCACATGATATCACTCAGGGAGCGGATCCGTGTGAACCATAGAGAGATCGAGGAGAAAGAGTTCGAGAGGCTTTACGAGGAAATTAACTCCCTGGATGCAGATCTCACATTCTTCGAGTTCATGACAGTGATGGCGTACCGGCACTTCTCCACCCACAGCGTCGACTACGCGGTTATGGAGGTGGGCATGGGCGGAAGGCTGGACGCGACGAACGTTGCGGAATCTGATATCTCAGTTATAACCAATATTGAGGAAGACCATACCCAGTACCTGGGAGAGACCCGGGAAGAGATAGCCCGGGAAAAAGCAGAGATAGCGCCCTGGAAAAGCAAACTCGTTACCGGCGACAGAATGGAGCCGATACTCGAGGTCGCGGCCGAAAGATCAACCGAGGTTCTCGATCCACTGCCTGTCGAGAAGATCGGGAGCAAGTACCTGGTAGAGGGCCAGGAGTTCGAGCTACCGGTGCGTGGAAGCTTCCAGGAAGAGAACCTGGAGACCGCGCTCCGGGTGGTCAAAGAACTTGAGGAATTACCGGATCTGCAGCAGGCGTTTTCCGGCCTCGATTTCCCGGGAAGGATGGAGCTCGTGTCCCGGCAGCCCAGGCTGATCCTCGATGGAGCGCACAATCCTGCCGCGCTGAGAAAGGTGCTTGAAGATTTCCCGGAGGAGTTCACATGTGTCTTCAGCGCGCTGAAGTCCAAGGCCATAGGAGAGATGGTGGAGGTGCTCGAGGAACGGGCTACGAAGTTCTACTTTACACGGCCGGAGTTCGAGAGGGCGGAAGATCCGGAAGAGATCGCCGGAGAGGCTTCCATCGAGTATGAGGTGGAGGAAGACCCTGGCAAAGCCCTGGAAAGAGCACTTGACGAGGCTGGAGAAAGAGGTGCGGTAGTGGTCACCGGGTCGCTCTACCTTATAGGAGACATCAAGAAGCTCCAGCACCAGTAACCGGCATTTTCAGGCAAATTTAAATGAGTGTGTTGACATTTCCTAGATTATGGTCAGTCAGGGAACCTGGAACACTCTTTTCAGCTGGATAACCGGGAAACAGTGCTTAATCCCTGAAGGATGTCCTCCGCCTGTCGAGGGCGTGTTCGTCTATGGCCTGCTTCTCGTGGCCATAGCAGGATCGGCCTATTATGTCCACAGGAACGGGGTTCCGGAATGGAGAGAGTTATTGTAGCCGCGGTATCCGAAAACGGCGTTATTGGGAAGGACGGGGATATCCCGTGGCACTTCCCCGAGGACCTGAAACATTTCCGGGAGACCACTATGGGATATCCTGTGGTGATGGGCAGCAGCACCTACAGGTCTCTACCTAGAGATTATCGCCCCCTTCCTGGAAGAAAGAATATTGTGCTCACCCGGTCAGGAATCGAAGCACCTGAGAGTGTGGAAGTAGCGAACAGTCTTGACGAGGCCTGGAGTATCGCAGAAGAGACTGGAAAAGGAAAAGTATTCATCATAGGCGGCGCATCGATCTATGAACAGGTTTTGCCCGATGCAGACAGGATGATCCTGACCGAGATACACCAGGAATACGATGGCGACACCCGCTTTCCTGACTGGGACCGCGAGAGCTGGAAGGAAGTCGAACGCGATGACCGGGAAGAACTCTCTTTCGTAGAATATGTCCGGGAATAATTTTCAGAATCAGTTCGAGAAGCCCTCGAAGGAGTATTCTTCCTCTTCCTCATCTTCCCCACTGACCATGTCGAGAATCTCGTTTACCTTTCTCATTATAGGCTCTGTCCGGCTTCCCTCTTCGGAAGCGGAGTTGAGATACTCCTCTATCTCATCCCCTTTCTCAAGGTACAGCAGCACTCCTCCTATAATTGCCAGTATGACGAAGACCATGGCAGCCAGCACAAACAGCAGGCTTCCGCCCTGATCCGGGTTCTCGTTTTCTATTGACGTGGCGGAGATGTCTGACGAGCCTGTAGTTGTATCCACTGTCTTTGAACGATCCCCTACCTCTATGTCCCAGGTTCCCTCACTCTCAATCTTCTTCACGAAGCTCGCCTCCCTGGTCTCTCCAGGGCCGACAGCCTCAAGCTCTTCCTCGAATTCTTCCCCGGCGAGCTCAAATGATACGGTATAGTTTCCTTCCGCATTCCCGTTATTTTTCACGCTAACAGTTATTTCCAGCGTATCTCCTGCACTGGGATCGCTAACGTTGAGGTCAATGCCCTGGACCTCGAAATCGGGACTCAGCTCGTCTCCAGTTATGGCAAAGACGGAGAAGCCTGGTGATTCGGCGCGGTAGTAGCGGTAGTCATCGTCATCGTCGGTCTCTTCGGTCGGTAATTCCTCCCATCCCTCGTCGTACCGCATCAGTCTTACCGAGTCGGGGTCTATAGAATTATTATCGATCCAGTCCTTCTCCACCCGGAAGCTGAAGTTCGCGCTTTCTATATCCCCGTCGGATATATTGGTCTTCTCGAGTTCTATATACCTGTAAACGGTCCCTGAAGGATCTTCGTCAGCATCGTCTGGTCTGTCCCCAGAGGTGCTGGACTGTATCGCCACCCGGTCCTCAACATCGTCGGCTATCTTGATCTTGATGCTGGTCACCGGTGACTCGTCGAACTCGGCATCCTTGATGTCGCCTTCGTCAACCGAGAAAAGGTACTCGGTCTCGTCAAACCCGGACTCAAGCGTGGCCGCGCCGCCACCACCGCCCGATGAACTCTCCTGTGTGGAAGAAGTTTCAGTGTTGTTATCAACATCCACGGTATCCTCGTAGGAACTGAAGTAGCCTGCGCTATCGGTCACGTTGACAACCACATCGATCTCGTCCTCATCTTCAGGTTCCTCAAAAGTGTGAGACAACGAGTTCGAGTTACCTCCTTCCGGATCCCCGCCGACCGTCCAGCTGTAGCTTAGAGGACCGTCAAACTCGTTAGTGGCGGATACGGTAAACTCTCGTTCTACCTCGTTGTCATCATCGTCATCGTCACCATCATCTCCAAAATCGATGTTGGTATCCCATGAAGCAGATACTTCCGGCCTGTCTCTCAGCACCTGTTTAACTTCGGTTGAGTCGGTCTGGCTTCCGTTGCTGACTGTGAGCTTGATCGTATTTGTCTGGGAGGAATCGCGGTCGAATGTAAAGGTCGACTCTAGACCAGTGGCCTGCTCCGAGGCCTCGACCCAGTCCCAGTTATATGTCAGGGAACCTGATCCACTGGAAAGCTGTGCATCAAACGTCTTTGAAACCTCGTAACTGTTGCTGGAGTCGAGGACAATATCATCCGGATTGCCAGGATCGATAACTGCGTTGACAGCAGAAACTGTTCCCGTGAGCAGGATTATTGCCGCCAGGGCTGCGAAACGTCTCACTCACGGCACCTCGTACATTACCGTGAACTTGCCTCCAAATAGGATTTTGCCAGTAGACCCTTCCGACATCCATGTCTCGTTCCTGTAAACTGTGTCTCCGTCAGTCTTCAGCCCCAGTAAGTATCCTCCACCGTAGTCTGTCGAGTTGCCTGCCACGAGACCGCTTATGCTTGTCTCCCCGTTGGTGCCCGTGACACCAGTTCCGGAGTGGGAGACATTTGTCCTGTTCGACCTGACGATTACCAGAGCCTCCGAAACCAGTTCGTCATTGCTGTCGGTAACGTTGAAGTTGACCTCGACTTCCCTGGGATTGGTAAGCGTCACCGAGACATTCTGGTACTCCAGCGTTTGGGAGTTGTTCTTGTTCCCAAATACCTCGGTTCTTTTATCTATCTCCACTTTCTTCGAAATTGAGGTGTAGTCGTCGCGGATAACTGTTATAGTCACATTATCTCCCTCTTCCTGACGGTGGAACAGTGCGTTTCCAGAGCTGTCTGTTTCGTTCTGGCCCCCATTGACTATGACTGTTGCGTTCGCCAGAGTTTCCGAAGTGGAATCGTCTTTAACTGTTACGCGGAGACTTCGGCCATTGTTGAGTTCAAGTGTCAGGTTCTTGATAACTCCAAGTTCACCGCTACCGACAACGGTCCTGTTTGGCTGGTAGCTCTCGTTGTCGCTGTCAACCCATATGTTGTAACCTACGTCTTTCAGGCCCGAGAAGCTGTACTCGCCGCTCGAGTAGGATGTGGACCGGAAGATCTCCTCCGTCGAGTTCCAGATGCTGATGTTTCCTGATCCAAGTATTGCGCCCGTGGAGTTGTCCGTGATATTCCCTTTCAGCGTCTTGCCGTCGCTGAGGCTAAAGTTTTTGTGGCCGGAAAGCCCTGCTACATTAACTCTGGTTTTGTTAGCCTCGTAATCCGTGTTTTCTGGAGGAATTATCTGGAAAGTGTGGTTGTGAGACTTCAGGGTCAGGTTGTAGAACCCGTTCGAGTCGGTGGTATCCGAGTCGAAGCTGTCCCGGCTGTCGTTCCTCGCGAACACTCTAATCCCGCTTGCTCCGACTGCTGCGCTACTCGAGCCGTTGAATACGTAGCCCTCAACACTCTTCCAGCTATCAAGCTGGAAGTCTATCGAAGTATTTTCAAACAGAACCAGCTGTTCCTCCAGAGTCCTGTAATTGCTGCTGTCAGGGAGGATCTTGATCCGGTAGAAAGTTTTCTTCGGCAGCCCTGTTACGTTGAAGAAGTCGCTGGAGTTGAAGGTATCGTACTTCCAGACGTTCGCTCCCGGCCCTGTCACGGTTACATTTCCGCTTATCAGACTGCCGTCCGCACCTGTTACATTCCCGCTCAAAGTGGCGTTCTCCACACTCGAGCTGAAGTTCAGCATCTCGGTATCCGAACTGATATTGACAGCGGTCCTGTTACTATCTATACCGGGTTTGTGGATGTAGACATCAACCCTGTAAGAAACCTGTTCCAGCCCATTGATCTCATAGTACCCTGAACTATCCGTCTCAGCAAAGCCGTAGGAATGTTTTGTGCCGTTCCAGACGAACACTTCCGCTTCAAGTCCCTGGCTTCCCTCTTTTACCCAGCCCTTCAGCGTTGCGCCGGTTGAAACTGTTAAGTTCCTGTCAAGCCTTAAACCGGTATTGGCGTTTATAGTGGCACTGTCCTCTGTAATCTTGTAGTTGGAGTTGAAAGGCGGGATGATTTTGATGTTGTAGTCGGTGTTGTTCGTCACCTTCGTGGAGAACGTGCCGTTACTGTCCGTGACCGTTTGCGTGAATTTTCTCTCCGACCGGTTCTCCAATATTACGCGGGCATCAGATATTACACCCCCGGTACTGTTCACAACTGTTCCGTTGAAATCAACCTTTACCGGGAACTCGAACTCTCCAGATACATTCGTGATATTATTTTTCTGGACCTTTGCTATCTTCGGCCCGGCAATACTTACTATAGGAGATCCGGAACCGGTCTCGAACTTGGCGACCATGACCTCGTAGCTGCCGTTAGGAATATTCGATAGGGTGAAGCCCGGGGGTTTTATCCCGTTCTTGATGTAGGTCCTGCCCCGGGTATCATTGAAGACGCCGGCGGCGTACTTCACGTTCGATTTCCTGGAACCTTCAAGAGTGCCCGAAACATCGCCTGTGTGAGAGGTAATATTGAAGTCGAACCCGGGGAAGGATGAGGGCGACTGTTCATCAATCTCAACGGTCGGATTGAATGCATCATAGGTATCGTTCCTTGAGTTGTTCATGACCTCTATCTTGTAGTTGCCCGGGGAAAGTCCTGTGAAGTTGAATGCTCCATTACTATCGGTGAATTTGACAAGCCTCGGTGGAGCTACGGTGAGAGGTGTCCTCGAAAGATACTCACCGTTGTAACCGGTCAATTGGATCTTAACATCTGGTCCGTAACTGCGGTTCGAGTTGTTGAATACCTGTCCCGATACGAAGTAGCTGTTGTCGAGCGCAAAGTCGTTTATACGGGGCTTTGGAGCAGCTGGCAAAGCGCCCGGGAACGGCTTGGAAGCATTCCTTGAGGCCTTGGCCGAGAGACCGTATCCTGAGGCGTTGACCATTATCCAGTACTTGTGGAGCCCGGTCGCGTTCAGCCTGTAAAGCCGCTCATTATTATTCGACCCAGGGTTCATGTTGGTCAGGTTGTCGATGCCGGTCTCGTACGCACTCCTTGGAATCTCGGTGGCGTTCTCCCAGTAGAACATACTGATATTAGGTGTTCCGGAAATCTCCGGCTGGGGAGGACCTCCCTGGGGAGCCCGTATCCTGCCTGTGACATCAGAATTATTCCTCACCACATCGATATTGACCCTGGAGCTTGCCGATGCCGAACTTGTGTCATTAACTGTGTAGCGGCCCTCACCAATCTGGGTTATGTTCAGCGTGCCGTTATTGTCAAATGAGTCAAATAGACTGAATGTCGGCGCCCCAGCCCTGTTCTGCAGTTCAAAGTTGCCTGAACCGCCTATTATCTCCAGAGTGTTGCCAATAAATGTGACGTTGGGCCCAGAAAAAATGAAATCAAAGGTTGTATCCGTAGCCGGATCGCTGTCGGCAACTCCGAAAGATGGCTGGGCCGATACCATGCCTACCAGAAACAGGAGTGAGATGGAAAGAGCTATCGTGGCTTCTCTACGGCTCCCAAAAACATCGCTCGGCATATAGATATTTGTTTATCATAGCCATTTATAGGGTTAACCGGGCCGGGAGAAGGATAGAGGACAGCTTTGCGAGACCTACAGAAACCTGAGCAGGACTATCGCTATGAGGATGGCTGCCATAACTATCGCGCCGAATGTGCCGGGGCCTATGTCGAGGAAGCTGGCGATGTCTGAAAGCCCGGGGACGATGCCGGCAAGCATCGCAGCCGAGACAAAAAGTATTGTCAGCGATATGATGATCATGAAGGTGGTGAACGCCTCCTGCTCGTCGCCCTCTTCCTTCATACCTTTCATCTCCTGGCCGATCTTCCATATCTCATCGAGGATTATCAGTGCCGCGGGAATCAGGACAAGCAGCAGGAATGCGTTGAGACCGCCCGCCCACACTATCACATATCCGAGATAGGGAACCGAGAACATTACCTCGCCCACCAGTTCATCGGCTTCGACAAATCCGGGATCGGGGTCCTCGTTGTTGTCTCCCTTCGTCTCGAACCTCAGATTTTCCCCGCTACCTTCGACTCCTATAACGCGGTGGGTGGTGACCTCGTCTTCATCGCTCTGGAAGGTGATGACATCATTCTCCCGGATGTTCTCTGGCTTGACGCCGTATACGAAAACTACCGCGCCTGTTTCAATAGCCGGCTCCATCGACCCTGACTCGACAACGTAGGCCTCTTTTGCACCCACGAGTTGGGGGACCGAGTAGAGAACAAAAGGTAGCAGGAGTATAGCAATAACAATCCAGGAAAAGCTGCTCAAATTCAGTCCCGGGAGATTTATCTCAGGTGCGGAAAGTTCAAGACCCGAATTCTCCTCCTCTTCATCATCCTCGTAGGAGTAATCGTATCCCATAGCTTTTCCTCCTCACCTCGGAAGGTTAAATCTCTCGATGATATCGCGGCGTCTCCAGTAAAGCACGGCAAGCAGGATCAGGAGCAGAAGTGCGAGCAAACCTGACTGCGACTGGAAGAAACTTGGCGTAGGAGTTTCCGGTGTCTCAGGACTCTGTGGACTCTCCTGGTCTGGCTGTTCCTGCTCGGACTCTTCCCCTGTCATGAGTTCCAGGCTGAAGGACAGGCTCGATGTTTCATCCGCCGTAATTTCCTGGTCAGCGGTCTCGAAAATGTAGCCAGATACGGAGGCGTTCACAAGGTAGTCGCCCTCGGCCAGACTGAACCGGGCGATTCCGGATGCGTTCGTGTCGCCGGAGGTTTCAAAGCTGTCACCGGAGACCTCGACTGTAGCGCCCTCTATAGCGGTGCCGGATTCGTTAGTGACCGTCACTTCAAGGATTCCGATATCCACGTTATCTGAATCACTGCTGTCCTTCGAAGTTCCGGAACTCTCGATCCTGAAGTTATTCGTGCCGTCGCTGGTACTGGTTTCATCATCTCCGTTATTGCCGTTGTCGTCACTGCCGTTATCGCCCCCTCCATTCGAGTCATCGCCAGAGGGTTCTCCTGTCGCCGCGACAAGGTCGAAGCCGAATGAGTCTGTCTGTGCCGCATTTGTCGCCCCCTTAGGAAGCAGCCATTTCACAACTATTCTCTTTTCATCCGACGGACTGAGGTCTCCGAGGAAGCTCCACGGGTTGCTCATCTGGGTCCAGTTGTTAACTATCAGGAGCTTCTCGCCCGGATCGTGTTGAAGGTTGCCGCCGGTCGATTCTATCCACGCGGTGAAGTTCATCTCCTCGTCGAGCTCGCCGTCAGGGTCACAGCTACCTCCCTCGGCATCTGCCTCGGGTTCAATGCAGGAGTTGTCGCTGTCGTCTGTCTCGTTGAGCTTTATGTAGAGGCTGTAGGTATCGTTAAGACTGATATCAACCACCCAGAGACCGGAGTCGCCGGGCAGGACGTTGTCAAGCTGGAAGCTTGGTGCGTCTCTGGTCTGGCCAGCGTAGTAGGTGTCGAAGCTTGCATTAAACGTGTTCTCTTGCGCAGTTACTGGAGCCAGGAAAAGCACCAGTAGCAGAGCGGATAGAACGAGTTTTCTCATCACTGTCCGCCTCCTGGAAGATCCACTTCAAGCCCATGGTTTTTGCCGGGATCAAGTCTGTGGGTCATATTATCGTGTAGCTGCTGCTCGCCCGCTCTTGAACCGTCCCATCCCGCGAACGGTTTGGAATAGACCGCCAGCGTAACGTTCACACCGTCGCTGCAGACTCCTTCGTCCTTCACATCAAATCGGGCTCTCACCGTGTCTCCGCCCTGAATCAGCTTAAATGCCTTGTCGCTTTCGATACATTCGACCTGTTCAGGGTTGCCTCCTGGATTGGTCAGTCCGTCATCGATGTTTCCATGCCTGTGCCGGATCATGCTTCCCCTGTCATGGTAGAGCTGGTCTGACAGGTTCTCAATTGGATGGCCCTCAACGAGATCAATCTGGTAGTACTCGTCTTCTCCCTCACCGTTATCCTGGTCTACATCGATAGGCTCACAGAAGTCGAAGACCACGTGGCTCAGTGCGAACGATCCTTCTCCTCCTGTTTTATCGTCGCTCGTAACTTCAATTACGTATGTTTCAGTTCCATCACCGTTCTGGATTATATCGACCAACTCCACTGTGAAGGCTCCCGAGGGCACGGTCTTCTGATCTCCCTCGCCCTCGAGCTTCACTGATTCCTCGAGCTGGCCTGCCTTGGTCTTCACCCAGACAGAATCATTACCGTTCTCCAGCGTGATAGTGAACACGTCAGACTCATTTTCTCCTTCTTCTCCCAGTTCGTGCCCCAGAGACTCAAACTTGACCCTGCTAGAACTCTTTATCTGGGCCCCATATTCTCCTTCTCCAGTATCGCCGTTGCTAAAGGTTCTATCCGACCCATAGTAGCCATCACTGGGATCGACTATGCCGCCGCAGTCCTGGCATTCCGCGAAAGTCTCTGTGCTGAAAGTGTTCTCCGCGCTGATCTCTGTGTCGTGGAAACCCGTCACTTCCTGGTCAGGGTTGTTCCTTTCCTGGACAATATCGAATGAGAAGTCGAAAACCTTTTCCTGTTCCTGGACCTCGCAAACGTCTTTTCCATTCATCCGCCACCGGAAGCCGATGTGCTGTATATCTGTTCCAAAGGCCGATATTCCTGAAGCGGTCGGGCTGAGCGTAATCCCTTTTTCGAGTTTTTCCCCGATCTCGTGTGCGGTTCCGTTCGCGATCACGCGCTCGTTCTCGTATCTGTTGTCGCCGTCATCGTACCACACCAGGAACTCCAGTTGATCGCCGAGACCTCTATCCGGCTCCGGCAGGTCGATAGTTAAGGAATAGTTGCCAGAGGTGTAGTTGGTAGTATTGTAATCTACAAGGACCTGTTCGTCGGCCTCATCCGGCTTCCATCCTCCGCCGGACGCCTTCTCGTAGCTCGCGAGCGTCAGCGTCCTGTTGCAGTCGATCTCGAAGTCGACCGTCACCTGGTATTCCTCGTGGTCGAACTCCATTTTATCCGTCTCGACACAGCCTTTTTCGCCGCCGGAAACGCTGTATCCTGACTCCGAGACGTTGCCGTGTTTCCAGGCGATTTTTCTATCGCCGTAGAGGTTGTCCTCGCTGAGGTTGTGGATGACCTCGCCCTCAACAAAGTCGACCTGGTAGTAAGAAGGTTCTGGATCCGGGCCCGCGGTCTGGTTGACGGAGAAATTCATCCAGTACGGGTTTGTCTCACCCTCGAACGAGATAGTGGCCTCGCCTGTATCGCCGGGCTCGATCCCGGTCAGGTTGAAGATGGCCCCAGGATTATTTGTCAGCGGCTGGTCCTCAATACTATTGTTGTTGTAGGATTCTTCCCACCCTACCTGGAGGTCGATAGATCCTGTTTCAAAACGGTTGTCCTGACTGGTCTCGATGTCGAAGAAAGAGTAGGCGGCCGCAGAACCTGTTAACATGAGTAAAGCTACAGCTACCACTGCAACTGCTGCTCTACCGATCGAGTGATTCTTTGCTTTCATGGTTCTGCGTTCCGCTCGCGCTAGCTATTCCAGGGGTTCTGCGGGTTCTGGTTGTTACGTTCCTGTTCCGCGAACAGCTCGATGTCGAGCTTCATGGTGTCGGTCTGCTGGACGTTTCCTGAGTCCCAGAACGCCCAGTGGATCGAAATGAACCTGGTCTCCGAGTTCTGGAACGGGTCCTTGGTTATCGACGAGTCCTGCCATCCGATGCTGTCAGGCTCGTTACTGTGGTCTCCATCTAGCAGGACGGTCTCGTTGTCGATCCTCTTCGCCTTCAGACCCATGATCTTCCGCTCTCCCTGCTGGTTCTGCTGTAGCTTGCAGTTGGTATCCGCGTTGTCGTGGAACACCTTGAACTGGACACGGTTCTGGAGCTCTCCATTACCCGGCCCCTGGGAGTTGTCTCCCGCCTCTTTCTCTGGCTCGGTCAACGTGGGATCGTCTGTGTCCCTGACATCCATCTTCATCCAGAGCCAAGACGGGTTATTGAAGACATGGGTGCTGACTGTCAGACAGCCTGAATCACCAGGCTTGACATCGTCGAGCTCAATGACTGGTCCAGCATTGTCGACCAGCTGGGGCTCTTCCCCTTCTCCGGAGGTCTCTACTACTCCTCCATTGTAGGTCTCTGCCCAGTCAATCTTCAGGTCGACAGCGCCAGCCTCAAAGCTGTTACCGGTTGCGGCCTCTGTATCGTTGAAGTAGGCCAGTGTACCAGACCCAGCTACAGCTCCAGCGATGCCAATCACCATGAGTGACGCGAATATCTTCTTGTTCATCTTGGTTTTCACCTATGATACGTTGAAGCCCTCCCCTTCCGGTTAAAGAAGGGAAGAGCAGGTGTAGAGACTGAGTCTCTACGACTGTGTCCATGGATTCTGTGGGTTAGGGTTGTTCCTTGCCTGCTGTGTGTAGAACTCCATGTCGTACACCAGACTGTCTGTCTGCGCCTCGTTTCCTGCGTCTTTAGTGAAGTTCCACTTGAACCCGATGTGGCTCTCTCCAGGCTGGTACGGATCGATCTCCTCTGTGGAAGGATCGCCGTCGAGCCTCACTCCGTCTGAGAGATCGACTTCTTCAGTGTCACAGATCTGAGATCTGAGATCTGAGAAAATCTGCTCAACGTTGGACTGATTCGCTAGATAGGCGTCTGAGGGGCTCGAAGCAACGTTCTCTAGAGTCGTTGTGTTGAACTCCGCACCCTCGTAGGCAACGGTGATAATCCTCACACCATCGCCAATAGCCTGCTGTGCCTCCGTCTCCGGATCAGGTCCTGACTTGGAATTGCCGTCACTTAGAACGACCATTACCTTTTCAGCCCCCGAATTGGAGTCGGGACCAGTCAGCTCACTGTGAGCAGTGTCGATTCCTGAACCAAGATTCGTTCCCCCTTCCGGAACTACAGCTGCTATCGAGTCGTTGAGCGCCTGCTTGTCGCCAGTCAGTGGTTCATCAAGAGTTGCACTGTCGGCGAAAGTCACCAGCGCTCCCTGATCATTCGACCCGAGAGAGTTGACAAGAGCATAAGCTCCGTCCTGCGCGGCATCAAACTTCCCAGGATCCTGAGGGGGTGGATTCTCTCCCTGTGTGCCTGCGCCGTCCATAGAACCTGATCTATCCAAGACCAGGGCAAGATCGACAGGAACCTCACTGCATGTCTGCGTAGTGGTCGTGATCTTCTCTTCGCCGTCTTCAAAGACGTTGTCTCCATCGTCATACCAGACAACATGGCTGAAGTGGTCGTCAATCTCTCCATCTCCGTCCTGACCACAGTTGGGTTCCGCCTCAAGCTCAGGGTCATTACATCCGTTGTCACTATCCGCATCCTGCTGGAGCCTGAACCATACCCAGCCAGGATTCGTCTGGAGATCAAGGTTGATGGTCGCCTCCCCGTAGTCTCCCGGCTTCAGATCACTGAAGTTGAAGACAGGCCCAGGATTATCCGTGACTTCCTGAATCTCGAAAGGCGTCTCCTCAGTTGCAGGAGCGTTGTAGTGCTCCGTCCAGCCGATCTTGAGGTCGAGAGCGCCGGCTGCAAACGTGTTTCCAGTCACTGACTCCGTATCGTTGAAGTACGCCAGCGTACCAGACCCAGCAACAGCTCCGACGATCCCGATAACCATCAGGGAAACCAAAATTCTTCTGTTCATTCTAATTCTCACCTCCTTTTGATTCTGTTCTTGCTTTGTGGTTTTGCATACGATCACGCCTTTCTTCCTCGGTTAAAAGGAAGAAAAGAGGGGAAATGTGGGAGACAGAGCTAGGCTCTGTCTTAGTCCTGAGCTGGCGGATTCAGTGTGGTGTCTGCACCGATGTCTTCAGGTGCTAGATTTTCACACTCAAAGCCTTCCTGGTTTCTGGACTGAGTTGCGTAGAGGTGTAGATCCGCTACGTACTCGTCAGTCTGAACCAGGTTGTCTGCGCTGCTTGGCAGAGTGACGTTGACTGCGATGAACTTCCTCTGGTTAGGTGAGAGTGCCTCACCATCGGTACCAAAGGCGTTGTAACTGGAGTCAACTAGCTCTAAGACCTGGCTGGAACCATCAGCAGGCACTGGAGTCTCATCGAAGCCTCCGATGATTCTGTCACCGTCTTCCTCGTTGTAGATGTTGTCTCCATCATCTACCCATGCTGTCATCTGGAGTTCTCCTGCGAGCTCTCCTTCGTTAGGAACAAATCCGTCTCCTACACTGTTCCCTTCATCAGAGTGATCTGCTTCTGGCTCTGTGACTGAGACTTCGTTGTCCTCTACATCTGTGATTGCTGCACAGACGTAGGATGGGTTGTCGCTGACTTCGAAGGCGAAGGTTGTCTCGTTGGTATCACCAGGCTTCATGTCGCTGATGCTGAAAGCCGGTTCGCCATTGAAGTCAATCAGTGCGCTGTCACCGTTGGCATAGCCGAACTCTAGGTCAATGCTTCCCGATGTGAATGTGTTCCCTGTACTGGATTCGGTGTCGTTGAAGTAGGCGAGTGTTCCTGATCCTGCTACTGCTCCGACGATCCCGATAACCATCAGGGAAACCAAAATTCTTCTGTTGATCATTCAAAATTCACCTCCGGTCGTTTTCCGAAATTCTTGATTGTTAGAAGGGGTTTTCAGAAAGTATGAAGCCGCGTCAAAACCCGCGGAAAAAAACGTATCTGTCTCTGGAAGACAAGAAAAACGGTTGCAGATACTTGAAGCTCTCTGTCCCCCTCCCATGGTATTCCTACTTTTGAGTTACAAACCTTTTATACGAATCCAAGAAAGCCTTATAAAGGACGGAGGAAACTCCATCGGCTCAAAGGAGCCTTCTGCGCTCTTCATAGAAACCGAACAGTCCAGAAATTAGAGATAGAAAAACGGCTTGTTACGCTTTGATAGTAACCTTATCGGCGTTTAGAGTTTTTCTGTCTTATCCCGTCAGGGTAGTAAAAATCTAGGAAGTTCACGGCAGTATCAATGGCTGGCCGCGACATAGTAGGCAAGAACTACCAGGCCGAGATCTCTCAACGCGATGGTCCACATGCCCATCGAGGCAACGGTCAAAGTTATGCCCAGGAGCCAGAGACAGATGACCGACGCGACCAGCCGTGTTTTGCGTTTCGAGGCCAGTGCCAGTCCGAGAAGGGTTTCAGCGCCGCCAGTTAGATATACGAACTGTTCCGAAGTCAGGGGCAGAAGAGACTGGAGCCACTGGGGTTCAAAGCCCGTCCAGAGCAGCGGCATGAAGAATTTTGATGCTCCTGCCAGGAAAACAACAAGCGCGAGGCCGTAGAGCCCTGCAAAATCACCGTAATCGTAGATGCGTCTCCATTTCACACGAAAGTTTTTCTCGCCCGGAGTTTTGTCTGTTTCGGGAGGAAAAGAAGAGGCAAACTCGACTATGTTATCCCGTAGTCATCCATCAGATCCAGGAAACCATACAGATCGTCGGCGACCCTGCTGTTATACAGCATCAGTCTCCTCCGGTCGGTCTCTCCGTATTCTTCAAGATTTGATTCAGTTAGATCTGCCGTCACAACGTCCATCCCGTCACGCAAAAGTAGATACGACGCTGCAGCAGATAGGCCTCCAAGAGCATAGCTCTCAGGAGCTATATCTCCCAGCTGGTTCAGAACATTCATGCCCGTACTGGCCGCGATAGCACCCCAGACCCCTGAAGTTGCAAGATAAACCGCAGTGTTCTTCCGGGAGTCATCCGCGAAAACCTCAGGATTCATATCCGAATAGGCGTTGCTGAAGAAAACCTTCTGGGCGAGAGCGTTCTCATCTCCGTTTTCGATCCTCCGCTCAATACTCTCCGTCCGGTCTCCGGTAAGCTTTCCTGCAAGAGTTATCATAACCGTGTTCCAGGTAGTCGGAACATCCAGATCCTCAAGCTCGGTTCCCACATAGTCCTCCACAGCATCGAAGTTTCCATCGGCCACAGTTTCCTCAACAAGCTGGAGATGTGCCGCATGCCGTGTCTCATGGAGATTGTTGATACCCAGAGGACTCAAGTATACCCTGTCAAACCTGTCTCCACCTACATGCGGAACCGCAAGGGTGAAGTCTATCTCGATGTCATCCAGAGCCGTGTCGAAGAAATCTTCAAGCCGGTCAAGCTCCTTCTCAGACCTCTTTCTGTATCCTTCAAGACGTCCATCTAGAACTCCCTCAACCCTGTCAAACCTCCGGGAGCTATCCAGTATAGACATCTGGTTTGCACACCTAGCTACAACTCATAAATAACGGCAGGTCGCGAGACCTGTTAGCTGAAAAGAATTCTCTACGAAGTTTCCAGTAATGAAAGTCAAAGATCTGGAGATACCCCGGGAAATCAGGCAGGACTTCATCTCCGAGGGCATCGAGGAGCTGAACCCGCCGCAGATAGACGCGGTAGAATCAGGTTTGATGGATGGCCGGGACATGGTGGTCGCGTCACCCACCGCTTCAGGCAAAACCTTCATCGCGGAGCTGGCGATGGTAAAACAGGTTCTGGAACGCGGGAAGAAGGCGGTCTACATCGTCCCGCTCAAGGCGCTCGCAGCGGAGAAATACAAGGACTTCTCGGAGCGATATGGAGACCTCGACGTGAGACTATCGATAGGGGATCTCGACGACGCAGGTGAAGGCCTGGAGACCGCGGATATTGTAGTAGCGACCTCCGAGAAGCTGGACTCGATGTTAAGACATAATCCGTCATGGATCCATGACATAGGGCTCGTTGTGGTTGACGAGATACATTTACTTACGAGCCCAGAGCGCGGACCCACACTCGAAGTCACTATATCCCGCTTACGAGATATCCTGGAGTTCCAGCTGCTTGGTCTTTCCGCGACCATCTCTAACTCGGGAGAGCTCGCGGACTGGTTAGACGCGGAACTCGTCGAGTCCTCTTATAGACCCGTGGAATTGAAGCACGGCATCTACTGGGAAAACGAGATCGAGTTCTACCCGGAAGACATAGATGAGAGTTCAGTTGAAACGAACAGCGAGACCAGGAAAGAATCTTCATTCAGCACAGGAAAGGAGGTGAAAGAGGAAGAGAACGATATTGACTCCGAGACCTATTTTATCGAAGACCACCACGGCCGCGGCTCGCTAAACATTATAGAGGACACGCTGGAAAAAGACAAGCAGGCAATCGTCTTCTGCTCCTCGCGTAAAGGCGCGGAGAAATCAAGTGACCGGTGCTCGGGCGTTGTCGAAGCCGAGCTCGACAGAGAAGAACGTCAGGAACTCAAGGACTATGCAGAGCGGATAGAAAATGCGCTCGGATCGCCGACCTCACAGTGCAAGAGGCTTGCGGCGAACGTCGAAAAGGGCGCGGCGTTCCACCACGCAGGACTTCTAGCGAAGCAGCGCTCGCTCGTGGAAGAAGCGTTCAGGAAAGGCCTCGTAAAAACAGTCTCCGCCACGCCCACGTTAGCAGCGGGCGTCAACCTTCCCGCGTTCAGGGTTATTATCCGGGACCTGAAACGGTACACGGGAAGGGGAATGGAGTATATCCCGGTTCTCGAATACGAGCAGATGACAGGTAGAGCAGGAAGACCAAAATACGACGACCGCGGGGAGGCCATATCGATCTCAAAGAACCCGGGAATGAAAGAGGACGTCCTGGAGCGATATATCCTCGGCCAGGCGGAGCGCATACAGTCGAAGCTTGCAGTCGAGCCCGTGCTCAGGATGCATACGCTGTCGCTCGTCGCCTCCCGGTTCTGCACTTCGATGACCGAACTCAAAGAGTTCTACCGCGAGACCTTTTACGCCTTCCAGTTTGGTGATATGCAGGAGGTCGAAGAGAAGATCGAATCTGTGGTCGCATCCTTGAGAGACTACGGCTTTATACAGGAAGACGAGATGAAGCCTACAAAGATCGGGAAACGAGTCTCCGAGCTCTACGTCGATCCGGATTCTGCGCATCACATTCTTGAATGCCTGGAGAAGACCCGGGAAGAAGATACAAGGCCAGTATCCTACCTCTTCATGCTCTCGAGAACCACGGAAGTCAGGAAGCCCCGGGTCAAGGATGGTGAACGCGGCGATATCGAGGGGGCTCTGGAAGATGCCGCAGAGTATATTCTCGAAGAAGTTCCAGGGGAATGGGAGCCGTCCTACGACTCCTTTTTGCGTTCTATGAAGAACGCGCTGATACTCAAGGCCTGGATCTCGGAGCTCGACGAGGAGAAGATAATGAATAAGTACGGTGTTGCGCCGGGAGGCATCCGGGCCAAGGTCGATAATGCCGACTGGCTGCTGTATGCCTCCGAAGAACTCGCAAGGATGAAGAATATTGAGCTTGAAGGCGATATAGATAGGTTGAGGACCCGGCTGAAGCACGGCATAGAAGAGGAGTTACTTCCACTGGTGAAATACGACCAGATCGGAAGAGTTCGGGCAAGAAAGCTCTATGATCACGGCATCAGGGACCGAGAAGCTATCCGGGAGACCCGCTTCGAGAAGTTGAAGAAGCTGATAGGTAAACGTACCGCACAGAAGCTGAAGAAGCAGGTGGGCCAGGAAAACATCTTCGATCGCGAAAACGTGCTCGACTACTTCGACTAGGGAGCGAGATAAACCTCGGCTCTTCCCTCATCCACGTCTGTGTACTCGACCCTCCAGCCGTTTCTCTCCAGGCCGTGAACGAAGCTTCCGAGCAGGTCCCTGTAGATGGAATCCTCTCCACCATCATTTCTGCGGTCAAAGTCAAACTTTACAGGAGGATTATAGAGGTTGTTACTGTGGTAGTCGTTCAGGAGCACGACGCCGGAAAGCTCATCCATCTCAGTTATAGAACTCGACCATTCATCCATTATCTCAAACGCACTCCTGACTATCTCCGCGGCATCCTCCCTATCATTTTCCTCAAGAACTTTACCAGGAACTCTCTCCGTCTGCCAATCCCTCCGGGCCAGAGTTCCGGCCATGCAGTCCTCTATAACATAGACCACGTCACCGAGACCTCCATCGCTCATCACCTCTGCAGCACTTAGAGGATCTGGGTATTCATCTTCCCAGGAATCCAGAACAACCGTTTCGCCAGACATTTCAAACTCTGAAGTCTCAGGATCTGTTCCAACATAAACAGAGACTTCTGCGCCGTCTACACAGTCTTGTATCGATTCAGAGAGCTCTTCATCGTCAGAAACAGTTTCTAAAGGATCTTGATCTACACCAAACTCTTCTCCCGTTGCTTCAGTTAAATTCAGGCTTGTAGCACCGTCTTCAACCTTCCCCCCTCTTTGGGAGGCTTCTGACATATACAAGGGTTACCAAAAGGCTTTTAAAAATTTTCTGTCCTGCTGTGGGTTCTTATCTGATGCTTTCCTCCAGCCTGTCGATCAAATCCTGGTTTCCAACGTGAAAAGGTACACGCTGATGTAGTTCCTCAGCTTCAACCTGCAGAATCGATTTTTCGCCATCGCTTGAGGCACCTCCAGCAGTTTCAACAATGAAAGAAATAGGATTGCACTCAAAAATAACTCTTAGCTTTCCATTTGGAGCATCAGTTCTTTCAGGATACGCAAACATCCCTCCCTGGTGGATAACCTGGTTTACGTCGCCTACAAGCGATCCGCCGTACCTGAGCTTGTACTCACCAGATATTTCAGACTCGAACTGCCTGAAGCGGTCGTTCCAGTGCTTGTTGCCGCCGAAACCGTACACGTACGCCTCCGGCATCTCCAGATCCCCGGATGCAAGATAGAGCTCGACCTCGTCTCCCGGTTTCTCCTCGATCACATACTCGTTTACCTCTCCTTCGCGGGCGACCATAACCGTTGTCAAAGGCCCGAAGACAACGTAGAATGCGGCGACAAGATTCTCTCCTTTACAGGGTAACTCGCCGTCGTAGATCCCGACTATTATCCCTACGAGATTGTTGGTGGGGATGTTCGAGGAGCCGTCGAGAGGGTCGACTGAAACGGAAAGGCCCTGGCCGCAGTCAGTGACAACCTCTTCCTCCTCGGAGGCGAACTCTCCCACTCCTTCTATAGAGGTTATCTTCTCCTTCAGAAGTTCGTTGGCCCAGACGTCTGCCTCGAGCTGTTTCTCGTCGCTAGGGTTCTCCTCACCAACGTACTCGCGGCGGTGGAGCATTCCGGAAGAGATGTGTGGAGCGGCCTCCGCAACCTCTTCTATTACCCTGTCGACAACTTCTTCCTGGTTCATTGTACTAGAGATGGTCCGGCTTCTTGCCCTCGAATATTACCTCTCCAAGCTTGTCTAAAAGGTTCTCAGGGCTCTCGCGCTGGAAGATGTTTCTCCCGACCGCGATACCGTTTCCGCCCGCGTCAATAGTGCTGTATACATCGTCGAGGAAAGCCTCATCGCTCCTTTTTGAACCCCCGCTCATGACCACCTTCGTCTTGCCAGTCATGTTGACCACGTGCTCCATGTCCTCCCTCGATCCCGGGTACTTGCACTTAACCATGTCTGCGCCCAGTTCGAGCCCTAGCCTCGCGGCGTACGCGATAACATCAGGATCGGTATCTCCTCCGTAGTCTGAGTTTCCCTCGATGCCGTGTCCACGAGGATACGCCCACATTACAACAGGGACGCCGTATTTTCTCGCTTCCTCCTGGACCTCTCGGAACTCCTTCCACATCTGGTCCTCGTAGTCACTTCCTGCGTACATTGTGTAGCCGATGGCGTCGGCACCCAGCTCCTCGACCGCGTACTTTACGGTACACTGTTTAGGAGAGTAGTAGTCATCCGGATTCCTCAGGTTCGAGTTGCCATTGAGCTTTAGGAGCAGATTGACCTCGTCCTCGAACTCGGGATGGTAGGCTTCCGCTACACCTTTCTGGACCGCGATGCATGTTACCGCATCGTGTCTCGCCACCTCGAAAACGTTTCTAGGATCGGCGCTTTCCGGCTGTGGCTCAAAGTCCACAGGGCCGTGTTCGACACCGTGGTCGTATGCAAGGATCAGGGAGTTTCCGTTCCGCACAATCGGAGAGTCATCCATATCTTTCATAATACAAAGTATTACGTTCCTGTGTTTAAAGATTTACCCCGATCACAGAACGTCCCTGCAAGACCCTGTACTACCATTCAGAGTACTTATCTATTACCTCCCGGACCGCTTCCGAGTCTTCCCGGAAGGAATATCTTCCGCCAGAATGGCGCTCCAGCACCTCCCCTGCCGGGGTTTGACTTGTCTTCTCCTCAAGCTCGTATCCGAACTGTTCACCGTGAATTTCATCAAGTCTGTCGGCTAGTGACATCTTTCTCACAGCTACAAAGAACCCTGTGCCTCCCAGATTTATCAGGCTACCTTGAAGTGGAAAGCACACTTCAATCTTCCCGACCAATTGTGAATATGGCCCTGAAGCAGTCCGATTCTGAACTCGAAGCTGGTGATCAAGTACCGGGATTTGAGCTCGAAAACCATGAAGACGAAAAAGTAGCACTGAGCGACCTCGACAACTACGACGGCGTGCTCGTCGTCTTCATGTGCAACCACTGCCCGTATGTGAAAGCACAGACAGAGGAGCTCAGGAAGCTTGACAGAGAGTTCTCTTCGATAGCCATAGTAGGCATCAACCCGAACGCAGAGACCCATCCAGACGACTCAGTCGAAAAAATGGGAGAATTCGTCGAGGAAAATGGCCTCGACTCCGAACATTTCTACTACCTCGCTGATCCTGAACAGGAGATTGCGGAAGCTTACGGCGCGGTCTGTACGCCCGACCCGTTCCTGCTCGACATGCGCCACCGCCTGTTCTACCACGGCCGGCTGAATGATAAGATGGCGCCAGACCAGGAGGTCGAAAACAGGGAGATGAAGTCGGTCATCCAGGACATGCTGAAGAGCCGCGACCCTCTAGAGGAACAAAAACCTTCACAGGGATGCAGCATCAAGTGGAAAGAATGAAACACAGCATCGAGCCAGATGAACACGAGCTCGGTAAGGCCCGACGGGCATTAGAGAATGCGGTTTCAAAGTACGAGCATTCAGTTGAAGCAGGAGAAATCAAGTTCTATCTGGGCTGGCAGGATACCAAAAATTCCGCGACAGTCATCACCGAGACGACTGACTTGGTCACGGTCATCCTGAACCCGGGAACAGAATGGGAGGAAGAGCTGGAGACAGAGATACTCAGGAGCCTGCTGGAAATAGAGTTTATAGGGAAGGCAGATTATGAAATGATAAGTTTCAACTGGCAGGATGTCACCAAGTGGGCCTATGTCATCACCAGGATGAACCGGTTGCTCGACGAGGAGGCCAAGGAATACGAGTCGCTAGACGATAACTGGACAGATCTGAGGGAAGAACTCGGTGATGAGATAACCGAACAGTCAGAGTTTTTCCACATCAACTCGGTCTCCCTCGGGGAGATGCTCGGGGAGGCGCTGCTGGAGGACCACGACCTCGACGAATTTCCGGGGCTGAAGCAGAGCGATATTGCTGAAGCGGGTGACAGGATCTTTGAGTAGAGCTGCATTTGTCGGTCGGTTCCAGCCACTGCATAAAGGCCACCAGAGAGTCATAGAGGAATACCGGCAGGAATACGACGATTTCCTGGTAGTCGTCGGAAGCGCCTCGAAGGATCGAGAGGAGGACGACCCGTTGAGCCTTGAGGAGAGGAAAAAGATTATTCGCGGATGCTTCCCGGAAGTTGAGATTGTCCCGAAGGAAGACGAGCCGGACAACCAGGAATGGGCGCAGAACCTGGAGGAAAAAGTTGAAGCCGACGTAATAATTTCAGGCAACGATCTCGTCCAAAGACTCGTGAAAGAACACACTTCGATGGAAGTCGTGGAGCAGGAACTCTACGACCCTGACATTTACTCCGGTACCGAGGTAAGGAGAAGGATCCGTTCAGGAGAAGAATGGCGGTACCTTGTACCAAAATGTGCAAAGGAGGCAATAGAGAGCCTGGAAGACACGATCCGCGACTCAGGAATCCAGTACGATTTCAAGCCGGGCTGGAAGAAAGAGAACGCCTATCACAACACGGCTGACGAATAGTTACTTTTTCGCTTCCGGAATCTTCTCCACTAGGTCTGTGGCGGTCATACCGTGGCCGTACCGGTCTGCGGCGAGCTCGCCCGCTTTCCCATTTACCCAGGCACCGAGTCTCGCGGCCTCTACAGGGTTCAGTCCCTGGGACACGAGCGAGGCTATGACGCCAGTAAGAGTATCGCCTGTCCCCCCGACAGTCATATCGGAAGTCCCCGTGGAATTCTCGTATTTTCTGCTCGAGGTAAAAATCTGGTCGATCGAGCCTTTCTGGACCACTATCGAACCGCGGTTCTCGACAAAAGCCTCCAAAGGCTCTCCTGCCCTATCTTCCATCATCTGCGCCTCTCCAAGGTGCGGGGTGAACACTGCCCTGGAAAGTTCTGCATCGAGCGCAGGCCTGATGGCGTCGGCATCGATCACCACCGGTTTCTCGGTGGAGGATACAAAATCTCTGACCGCCTTCTCATCCGCCTCTCCGAGACCTGGACCAATCACGAGCGCGTCCGCCCACTCCCTGAGCTCTTCCGCCCGGTCAAGGCCGCTCTCGTCAAAGTATGGCGAAGGATACGAGCCGACGATCAGGTTCTCGCTGTAGGATGCAACGACGTCCCGGGAATCCTCTGAGGTAAGGATCTTCACGAGGTCGCATCCTGACCTTAACGCAGCTTCCGCGGACAGCGCGGGCGCACCGGTATAGTCGATGCTCCCTCCGATTATTCCGACGCGGCCGTTCTCCCCCTTGTGGGAACCTGGCTTCCTCTGGAGCCTGTCGAGAAGTTCCTGCATAAAGACTACTGGTATACCGCCGTAAAAATAGTCTTTGATGCCTTGAGAAAGGTTTCTAATGGTCATCGGCAGGTTTTTATTGACCTCAGATAAACGTGTTACGTGGTATTATGGTAAACGTCGCTGTAAACGGTGTCGGAACTATTGGAAAGCGGGTCGCGGAAGCGGTCAAAAAACAGCCGGATATGGATCTCTACTGCCTGTCAGATGTTTCCACAAACGGCGGCCTGAGAACGGTCCTGAGTGAGAGCGGTCCTCTCCACGGAACGACCCTAGTCGCATCAAACGAGGATGGACTGGAGAACCTTGAGGACGGGGGAATGCATGTCGAGGGACTTCTGGAAGACCGTATCGACGAGATAGATATTATCGTTGACTGCACCCCTCCCGGGATTGATGAAAGCAACAAGGAGAACCTCTACGAGCCGAACAATGTCAAGGCGATCTTCCAGGGAGGAGCGCCGGGAGACATATCAGAGGTAAAGTTCAACGCTGATGCCAACTACGATGAAGCCCGCGGAGAAGACTACGTGAAAGTGGTTTCCTGCAACACCACCTCTCTTTCAAGGACAATGAGCGCAGTGGATGAAACATTCGGCGTGGAAGAGGCAGTTGCCAACCTTGTAAGGCGGGGAGGCGACATACCCCAGGACTCCAGAGGACCGATCAACTCCACGATTCCGGTAACCGATGTGCCATCTCACCACGGGCCTGATGTCCAGGCAGTGATGCCACATCTCGACATCAAGACGCTCGCGGTCAAGGTCCCGGTCACCTACGGACACGTCCACATGGTGAACGTCGAACTCGAAAATGATGCGAGCGAGGAAGAGGTGCTTGAGGCCTTCAGAGAACAGCCCCGCGTTTCCCTTGAGTCAGCGGGCGACGGATACGACTCTACCTCAAAGCTGCATGAGAAGATGCGTGACCTGCATCGACCGCGTTCCGACATGCAGGAGGCCGCGGTCTGGGAAGAAACCGTTACGGTAGATGACGGAACGCTCTACTGGATCCACATGGTCCACCAGGAGTCGATCGTCGTTCCAGACAACATCGATGCGATCCGTTCGATGCTTGACATGGAGAACAGAGACGCCTCTATAGAAAAGACAAATAAGGCAATGGGACTCGAGTGATCACGCCAGGTAGGCTATATCTCTGACCGCCTCGACCAGAGATTCGATGTCAGAGCTGTTGTTGTAGAGGTAGGTCGATGCTCTCACCAGGGGTTCCTGCGAGTATTTTTGGAACCAGGAATGGACGCAGTGCATGCCGGAACGCACCGCAATGTTCTCCCGGGAAAGCATCAGCGCCACCTGATGGGAATCCATATTTTCGACCCTGAAAGAAACTATACCTGTTCCGTTGCTGACTACCTCCACCTTTTCAATATCTTCAAGACCCTGTTCCAGTTCGCAGGTCAGCTCCTTTTCGTGGCTTTCAACCCTCTCAAGACCTACCTCCTCGAGGTATCTGGCGGCCTCGCCGAACCCTATGAATCCTGCAAGGTTAGGAAGCCCGGCCTCCATTCTCTGCGGAAATTCCATGTACTCAGCGCCCGTATAAGTGGAATCCCTGACCGCTCCTCCTCCGACCTTCAATGGCTCGATTTTCTCCCTGGCCCTGTCGGAGACGTAGAGCGCTCCGGTGCCTGACGGACCCAGCATCTTGTGCCCGGAGAAGGCAACGAAGTCGGCGTCGAACCGGTCCACTGTGAACGGTCTGTGCGGCACGCTCTGGGCCGCATCTACAAGGCTGTACGCCCCGTTCTGCTCCGCGACCTCCAGAACCTCCTCCACCGGCACTTCGAAGCCGTCGAGGTTGGAAACATGGATGACGCTCACCAGGTCTCCCTCCTCCAGCCTGGAGTCCAGCGTCGACAGGTCGAGGCCGTTCCCGGTGTCAAGTACAACGTTTTCCCTTCCTGTGCGCTGCCACGGCACGAGGTTGGAGTTGTGCTCTCTATCGGTTGTGAAGACTCTCTCAAACGGGAATCCGCTTGAAACAGTGTTTATGGACTCCGTGGTACCCGAGGTGAAGACGAGGTCGTCTTCTGAGGCACCTATGAATCCCGCGACCCTTTGTCTCGCGGCCTCGAGCTCCTCGGAAGCCCTTTTCGACATTCCGTGATGGCTCCTGCCCGAGCACGCGGGATAGTCTGTATAGTATTCCCTGACCTTCTCTATGACCTGCCGGGGCCTTAGCGACATGCAGGCGCTGTCGAGGTAAACCCGATCCCCATCTAGCGCGGGAAAGTCTTCCTCTCTCATGGAACCCCACTGTAGTTGCCGGGGCTGTGGAACGGGTTTAGATAACCGAGATCAAGCGATCCAAGTGTGCTGGCGGTGCAGCCCTGCACCGCGTTCGGGCCGTTGCAGTTGCCGTAGACCACGAAGTTGTACGTACCGATCGCGACGTAGATCCCGGCTACAATCATTATTACTAGAAGCAGCCAGGTTATCTTTTCCAAGTGATGGTTGAGGAACCTTGCCAGTCGCCGGTCATGGTTCATCGCCCTCCCAATAACAGAGGACCGGATCCTGGTCTCGAAGTCGGCCTCACAGTCACCGGTCTTCAAACGGCTAACCAGGCAGTCCAGAGCCTCCCTGGCCAGGCCACGGTACTCCGTGAAGAAGATGCCGAGAAAGCTGAAAACCACCAGAGAGATCAGACAGAGCATGTTGCCTGAATCAGCTTCTTCTCTAGAAAAGGGTTCTGGTAGAAAAATCAAAACGGTAGGAAACCAACAAAACTCTTGTACACGATCAAGTTTCCATGGAAGAAAAAATCCTGATGCTGGGGTGGGGATATCCCCCAGAGATCGATGGAGGTCTCGACATCCACGTCGCGAGGCTTTTCGAGGAGCTGAGAGCTCTAGGGCTAGATGTCGATCTGGCGCTGCCCGCAGATAGAGCGCCTGAGAAGGAAGGCATCATCTCTCTCGATGCTGGCGAGGGCGACATGATGGAGCAGGTCAGGAATCTCAGCGGCGAGTTCGTCGAGCTGGCGAAGGACTACGACATCGTGCACACGCACGACTGGTTCGGAGCCGAACCGGGGCTGAAGGCGAAGAAGTACTCGGACGTCAAATGGGTCGCGACATTTCACTCCCTAAGTTCACAGCGCTCGAGGAAACCCTCGCATAGGATCGAGGAGATGGAGCGCGGCATGATTGAACGCGCCGACAGCGTGATCGCGGTCAGCGAGATGCTCGCAAGAGAAGTTGAGGAAAAGTACGAGCTGAAGCCCGAGGTCATACACAACGGATTCTCAAAAGCAGAGGTTAAAGGCCGCGATGTGAAGGAAGAACTCGGCATCGATACCATGATCTTCTACGTTGGACGGCATGCGGAGCAGAAAGGCCTGGAACACCTGGTATACGGCTTCAGCAAGTTCCTGAAAAACAACAGTGGGAAGCTTGTACTCGGTGGAGACGGTCACATGCGGCAGGCGCTCGAAGAGTTCGTGGAGCTTCTCGGGATACAGGAAAACGTTGTATTCGCCGGATTCATACCCGAGGAAGAACTCGGCGACTACTATGCCTCGGCGGACGTTTTCGTCTCGCCGTCTATCAACGAGCCGTTCGGCCTGACAGTTACAGAAGCAGTTAACGCAGGAACCCCTGTCGTCGCGACCAGGAACGGCGCAGAAGAGATCCTGCCCTCGAACTCCGTGGTACAGGTCAAGCCGGAATCCGACTCGATCTGTGAGGGAATCAGGAGAGCGCTGGACCGCGAGACCCCAGATTTCAGTTCAAGGAGCTGGGAAGAAGTCGCGGAAGAAACTCTGGAACTCTACAGACAGGTCAACTGATGACCTCGATTTCCTCTACAGGACCCGTGTGAAGAACCTGGTATCCATTTTCAACCTGCTGGAGATGGACAGGATCCTCAACGTAATAAGAGGAGTCGGAGCCCTCGGCCGCCGGAAGGTATACTCGCTCGCCCTCTTCTGATCTAACGACGAGAGCCACTCTTTCAGAAGTTTTAAGCCTTATCTCGGTTCCCCTGTCAGTCTCCCGGGTTTCGATATCCATAGTTATGAGATCGGCTTCAGCATTTTTAACGCCACGGTGAAATCACTCCCTGTTTTAAACCAACGGGACAATGATTCTCTATGCTCCCGGTAACCCTTTCATTCGAGGTTCACCAGCCCCACAGACTGAGAATTGAAGGGGTGAACGAGGATGCAGACAACCTCTACCAGCGGTACTTTTCGGATGAAATGAACGAGCACTTCTTCAAGGATGTCGCGGAAAACTGCTACTTTCCCGCTACCGAGAGACTTCTCAGGATCGCGAAGAAGAGAGAGGGCCGGGACCGTGACCAGCAGCTCAAGGTCAATTTTTCAGTATCATCGAGCTGGATCGAACAGGCGAAACAGTACCACCCAGAGCTTATCGACATGCTGAACTCGTTTCCCGACAACTCGATCGACTTCATCGGGCAGGCGCACTACCACTCTCTCGCAGGACTTTTCCACGACAAAGGAGAGTTCAGGCAACAGTTGAACAGGCACCGGGAGATAATCAACGATACTTTCGGCGTGACGCCGCAGGTCATGACCAACACCGAGCTGATCTACCACAACGAGATTGGTAAAGTTGCGAGCGAGGAAGGGTACAGAGGAATCTTCACAGAAGGGGTTCCACGAATACTTGGATGGAGGTCTCCGAACCACGCCTACACGCAGCCCGACTTCGTGACGAAGGAAGGCAACTCCATACTACTGAGAAACAGGAAGTTAACCGACGATGTCGGCTACAGGTTCTCCGCTGACTGGTGGAGCGAGTACCCGCTGACCGCGGACAAATACGCCGCCTGGTTAAGTGCCTGCCAGGGCGACATGCTGAATCTTTTCATGGACTACGAGACATTCGGGGAGCACCACTGGGAGGGAACAGGGATTCTCTGGTTCCTTGAGGCGTTTCCAAACGAGATGCTGAACCACGAGAACCTCAGGTTCGCAAAGGTAAGAGAGGTCGCAAAGAACGAACCGGTCGGGGAATTCGACGCCTTCGAGTACAACACAGTTTCCTGGGCCGACCAGGAGATGGACGCCTCGGCCTGGCTCGGAAACCCGGTACAGAAACGGCTGTTCCAGAAACTCCAGGACCTCGAGGAAAAAGTGAAGAAGACCGACGACGAGGAGGTACTCGAGGTCTGGCGCAAGTTCCTGACCTCCGATCATCTCCACCACATCGCGACCAAGTCGTGGGACGATCACGCGGTACACAACTACTTCTCCTACTTCGATCATCCATTCCAGGGATTTGCGGTCATCATGGAACATGTCATGGACTTCCAGGAACAGGTTGAGGAACGGTTGAGAAAATGAAATAGGCTAATAAGATTTTAGTGCCAATCAGTAGCTATAATGGATGAACCTGCGGCCAAAGTAGAATTCTCCAAGTACGGGGAAGAGCTTACATTCGACGTTTACGAAAACGGTATAGTAGAGTACTGGGAGCCTGAAGAGATTTCAGGGCTGGAAAGAGTTAGGAGAGTCTTGGGGACAAGCTGGCAAGATCCTGAGACTTACGCCATGAACGATATGGTAGATGACTGGATTGATACTTGGGCGGAAACAGTTGAGTCTATTGATAGCTACGGTTCAGAAAGTTACGGATTGCTTACTGTTAGCGTCCATCCTGACCACCATGAAAAAGATGACTGGGAAGACGCATCCTGGGATCAGTTCTCCATAGACAGTGTACATTGGAGAACTCCCTCCGCAGATGCTTTAGGTGCGGTAAGAGAGCTTGTTGATGAAACTCGCTACACCGGCATATGGAGATATATGACAGAGAACCCGCACTCCACAGTTACGAGCCTGGTAGACGATGTACTCCATCTAGAACCGGAAGATATTAGGGAGGAAACGTCCTCACTTTCGTCCAAGACTCCAGAAACTGTCTAAACATGGATGACGCTTCTAGCGATAATGGTTGAGAAAATAAACTTTAACCCGCAACCGGCATAGAGAGTTATGGAGGAAGAGATCAGAGAGTTCCTGGAAGAGAATCACCAGCAGTTCGGTCTGCCGGAAGTAGAGTTCCTAGAGTTGGACGAGGGAAAACACAACTTCAACGCAGTCCTCAGCTCGGGGAAGAAACATTTTATCGCCCGGATTTCAATGCCTGTAACCGAGAACCAGCTGGAGAACGAGGCCCGTATGCTCGATCTCCTGGAGAAACATGGGGTTGAAAATGTGCCGAGGAAAAAATCCTACCAGAGCAAAACCCCTATAGGACCGGTGCTGGTCGAGAGCTTTGAGGGAGAGAAAGATCTAGAAAGTGAGGACCTGAACCGAGACATAGTCCTGAACGTTGCGAGGCTTCTGGCGGAGACCCATGCTATACCGGTTGAAGATTACAACCAGTTGTTTGACGCTGATGAGAAAGAGACCGTAGCCCTGGGAGAGGTCTATCAGAGAGACTTCCAAAAATGGTCGAAGGAACGGTTCAAGAAATACCTTGAAAATGTCGACGAGCCAGACGAAAGACTGAATAAACACATAGAGCTACAGGAGGATATCCTCCAATCAGTGGATCTCCAGCAGGAAGTGACTCAGACAGTCGTCCACGGGGACGCCGGATTCAACTTTCGCGTCACCGGGAACACAACATACCTTATTGACTGGGAGTTTGGCAGAGTGGGCTATCCTGTACACGAGATACTGTACACGCTTGACAGGTTCTCGCTTGACGACGAGCTGGAAAACAAGTTTCTATCCGAGTACAGGAAACATAGGGATCTCGACATACCCGAACCAGATCTCGAACTATATCCTCAACTTCTGAAGTTAAACGATGCGGTATGGGCTGCAATGAGAATGGTGAAAGCGGAGGGGGAGGAAAGAGAAAAGTTCGGGGATATCTACGAGAAAAAGATAAAGAAGCTTGAGGAATTCCAGAGGTGATAAAATGCCAGAGAAACATTCTGTCGAGGTATCGGGAGAAAGGGTCGCCGCAGTCCACCACGAAGCTGAATCAGAAAAATTCATTTTCTTCTGCCACGGCTTCGGTTCCGACAAGGAGGGAAGCTACCAGAAGCGGTGCAGGAGAGTTTCTGAAGAGGGCTGGAACGCGGTGCGTTTCGACTTCCGCGGTAATGGAAACTCCTCGGGAGATTTTATCGAGCAGACCCTGAGTTCGAAGATAGAAGATCTGAAGGCTGTAGTTGACCACTTCCAGCCCCGGAGATACGTTTTCTTCGGCAGTAGCTTCGGGGGAAAGGTAGCGTTCCATGCCTCGCTCGACATGGAGCCAGAGGCAGTTATAGGCAGGGCGCCGGTCACCTACAACGAGATAATGGAAAAATTCCGGGCCGCCGTCGAGAAGAAGGGAGAGTTCACCCACCATCCCGGCGCCACCGTCGATCACCGTTTCTTTGACGACTTCGACAGGTACAACTTCTGCGATGTCGCGGACAAACTTGATGTGCCAGTCGCGATCTTCCACGGCGCGGACGACACCACTGTCCATCCAGAACACAGCTTCACGGCAGCGGAAGAGCTCCAAACGGACATAATGCTCCAGAAGCTGAAGGGAGAGAAACACTCCTTTTCAGAAGAGGCCGAGAAGAGAATGAGAGAACAGATGCTGGACTGGCTGGATAAACTACCCCTCTAGAGCTTTCGAGTAGATTCCTGTGGTCCAGGCAGCGATCTGTTCCCACCGGAAATTGTCCTCGACACGGTCGCGGGCGTTATCCCCCATCCAGTCAGCCCAGCTGGGATCGTTGAGGGCCCTGGAAACCTGGTAAGCTATCGAGCCCGAATCCGCCGGATAAGAATGTAGACCGGTGTACTCGTGGATTATGGTGTCCTTCATACCACCGACATAGCTCCCTACAGTCGCGGTTTCACACGCCGCAGCCTCGAGAGGTACGATTCCGAAAGGCTCGTAAACGGATGGTGCAACAGTCATTTCCGCCGTATTCATCAGCGAAAGCAGGTCTTCATCCGAAACGTAGCCGGGAAAGTGAACCTTGTCTCCCACCTTTTTCTTCGCGATCCCCTGGTAGTGCTCGGTCGCTCCCGAGCCGACCATAACGAACTTCGCATCGGGATTAGAGTCAATTATCTCAGGCATCGCCTGGATGAGATGACCCGGCCCCTTCTGAGGGTACATTCTACCGACGAAGAGAATTATGCGCTCCCAGTCGAGTGCGTAGTTGTCCCGCTGGATACTAGGGCTATGATTGTCGAACTTCTCAATATCCACCCCGTTCGGAATATAGTTGACCTTCTCGTCCGGCAGTTCGAAAGTATGCTTTACCTCTTCAGAGATGTCTCTACCAACAGTGATGACCTGTGAGGACTCGTAGGTTCCGTACCACTCAAGATTGTGCTTCGTCCTCTGGTACTCGGAATCGATGGTTCCCTCCCGTCCCTGCGTGGTCGAGTGGACGGTGAATACCATCGGCAGGTCCAGGGTCTGTTTTATGCCTGCCGCACCAGTTACTGTCATCCAGTCGTGGGCGTGGACCATGTCAACCGGGTTCTCCTTGTGTATCTCGATCGCCTTCTTCTCCATCTCGTGGCCGAGCTTCATGCTCCAGGAGATTGTGTCCGGTGCGGAACCTGTAGAAGGAACACGGTGAACTTCAACTCCGTCGCGGTACTCCGTCTCCTCCTCGGGACCGTAGGTCAGCACCACGGGTTCGTGTCCCTGACTCGCCAGCGTGGTTGCGAGATCCTCGCAGTGGGCCGCGATACCTCCCGCCTTGAACGGTGGGTACTCCCAGGTTAGAAAAAGCGGTCTCATATCTACTGCACTGCCTCTCTCTTATCTTTAACGAGTTCTCTGTACTGATTTAAAACCTCTTCCTCCCAGCCGTCCTCGTAAGGATCGATCACCGCCAGCTTTTCCTCAGGAACCTCTAGATCGAACAGCAGCGACGAGCGGGTATCGTGTTTCGTCGCAAGCACTCTATCCGCCTCAAAGGTTCCCTGCCATTCAAGCTCGGAAATCACTGCGGCGTGCTCGCCCTTGAATCCTCTCTCGTTCTCGGTCGAGTGAATAGTTACCACGAGAGGGATCTCCGCGTACTTGGATAGCGCAACGCCGCCCGGGATCGTGGTCCAGTCGTTCGCGTGCACCACGTCAAATTCCTCTTCATCGAGCAGTTCACGGGCCTGACGCTTCAGTTCATTGTTGAGAACCATCGACCAGTTATAGATATTGTCGCCCTCGAAATGGACTGTGACACGGTGGACATCGACACGATCGTCAACGCTGTAGTATGATCCATCCTCGAATGAAATTATAGCCGCTTCATGGCCGTTTTCCACCATATAACTCGAGATGGACTTGCAGTACTCCGATATTCCCTCTCCGTCGCGGAAATCTTTTGCCAGGAAAAGTGCCTTCACGTCATCACCTGAACCGGTGTTCAAAGCCTACCTTTTTGCTTTTTTCGACATCAGGCTGTGTAAATGCGTCAACATCGCGGAGCCAGGCAGAGTAGACAGCCAGGTACTGCATGAAAGCCACCATCTTGCCAGCCGCCCTATGCGAGAGATCCGTGAGGCTGATTGTAACGTTTGGCATCTCTTCCTCATCGAGAGCGTCCTTTACTCCCTGGTATTCAGCATACAGAGACTCCTGCATCGACATGCCGTCGAGCATGCCTAGCTGCTTCCCCTTGACTTCGACATCGTAGAGTTCATCCGGTACCTCGAACTCTTCGTGTTCGTGGTTCTCGGTATTGAAAAACACAGGTATGATGTCTCTCTTTCCTCCAAAAATTCTCTGATTGGTGTGGTGCTGGAACTCTGGCCCCAGGTCGCCAGAAACAGTCTGGCCTTCACCATCTTTACAAACAGTCTCATGCATCAGCTGGACGAATAGGGGGTAGAATCCAAACATCCTCGTGGAATAGAAGCCGGTGAAAATATTCTCATAACCTTTCTTCTCAGCGTCGTAAAACGCCGCGGCAAGATTCAGTGCGGGATTGTACTGTTTATCCGGCGAGAGTTTCTCGTACATTTCCTCAGCGCCATCCCTGATCTCACTGATAGGCATGCCGGCGAACGCCGCAGGAACAAGAGCAGTCTCCGTGGCGCCTGAAAAACGGCCACCAATATCCGGATGTTCAATCCAGTTCAGGTCCTCGCGCTCGACGATCTGTCTCAAAGCACCATCGTTGTCGGAGGTCACCGCGAAGACAGGATAATCACGCTTCATGAAGTAGAGTGTCGATTCCAGAACGCCAACAGTTTCGCCCGATTTCGAGATAGGCATCACGAGAGTATTATCGGGATCAAGTTCACGGGAAATCCTGTTCAGGTAGTCAGGATCCATCGTAGTGACAAGCCTGACATCTACATCCGTCTCAGGGAAAAAAGCGTACAGATAGGCCCGGAACGAAGTTATCGAGCCCCCGTTCCCTATCACAACAAGGTTATCGAAGTCATGCTCCTCCTCCAGCGAGGATTTTATCCTCTCCAGATCCGGCTCATAAGTCGCAAAGTCCGGCTCTCTCTTCCTCGGAAGCTCCTGTATCGAACGGTTCTTCTCGTTGAGATGATCTATCTCTATCTTGAATGACATTTTACCTAGCCTCCAGCGCCATCTCGTGCGCCTCTTTATAGTTTTTGCCGAGTTCGCCCCATGATGTCAGCTGTGCCAGCCTCCTCGCGTTATGCTTTCTTTCAGTTATCTCGGTTTTCGAGTAAGATACGATATCGTCTATCATATCCGCGAGTTTCGATGCGGCTTCATCGTCAGGAATATTTCTTCGTTCGAGAACCCGGATACCTTTTCTGTCTTCCTCTGGAGCGGCCTCCATCAGGAACTGGCCGAAGCCAGCCATGTCGGTCGTGATCGAAAGCGCGCCATTTGCTGCGGTCTCCACAGGAGTGTAGCCCCAGGGCTCATAGTACGAGGGGAATATACCCGCGCTGCAGGCGACTATAGCATCTTTGTAGCCCATCGACAGCAGCTTGTCTCCCATCGATAGATATGTCGGGTAGAAAACCACCTTGACCCGGTCATCTTCAGCATTTGTCAGGCCTTTCTCGTACATATGTTCAAGTATCTCGTCTTTCGGATAGTTGAGGTCATAGGCACAGTTGGAGGGATTACGGCCTCTCCTCTCATGGAAGTCTCTCTGGAGCGATTCGAGCCCGGCGGAGGTATCCTCAACCAGTTTTTTCAGCCTGTCCCCGGGATCATCCCCGGAAGTCAGAGAGTTGAGAAGGCTGTGCTGTATCTTCGGCATCACGGAGTCAACGTAGTCCTCGAGCTCCTGGTACAGGGACATATTCTCCAGTATCTCCGGCTTCACGCCCCTGACATCCGTGGGGATAAAGAAGAACACGAAGAACTCGTCGCCCTCCTTCCCGTTGAGCTCAGCAAGGGCGTCTATGAAAGTGTCTATTCCCTTGTTGTGGAACTCGTACCGGCCCGATATGAACAGGATGCGGGGATCGCTCTCGAGGTCGACATCGTAGTATGGTTCAAAGTATGCGCGCAGAAACTCCTTCATCTTCTCCTTTTTCTTCGTGTGTTGATAGGAAAGTTCTTCCAGCGACGGGAATTCGTCAACGTTGAAGCCGTTCGGAAGTATCTTACCGGGCTCCACATCCAGTACAGCCGTGGCCTCATTTCCTGTAGTCTCACTGACCGTCGTGAAAACATCCGCGTTCTTGGCAGCGGCCTTCTCGGTCTCATGCTTCGCCTTCACGCCGTGTTCTGCCGCGAGTGAGTCGTCAACCTCGCCCTCCTCGACCGCGCCCTGCAGATCAAAGTCCGCGCTCGAAAGCGTTCTTCCAAGAACCGTGGCGTGAGTGGTGAAAACAGACGGGCTGTCAAAATTGAGTAGCGCAGGACCTGAGAGCCACTCGTGTAGCTGGACAACCGTGTCGCCTTCAAGCTCTCCCTCAAGCTTCTCGATCACTTTCCCGGCGGCGTAGCTCCATTTCACCGGCTCATCAAATTCTGGACCGGCTGCGATAGAATCGACGTTGTACTCCTCGTAGAGCTCGGTCTTGATATCGTCAGCGCTCTTGTCCATCTCCGAGGGATCAATCAGTATACATGACGGCTGGCAGGATATTCGCCAGACACCGCAGTGCACTTTTATTCCCTCTTCTTCCTCGAGTTCTTTCAGCTTCTCTGCAGCTGGAGGACATTCTCTCGGCGCGAAGTCCTTCTCCGCATTTTCCTCATTATAGAAACCTATTGTGTAGTAATTACCGTCGTAGTACTCCTCCATCTTCGCGGCCTTCGATTTCAGCACCTGGTAGATACCTCCAACCTTGTTCGATACCTCGAAAGATACCTCGATGAAGTTGTCCGGAGCCATAGTGATAGATACCGGATGCTTGTATAAAAACCTCGCAGGAAACCTCTTTGCTACCCAGAGGTCAAAAGGAGGGTTTTATAGCAGTAGATGCAGAGAAATTCGGTATGAAGTATACCCTGCATGAAAACCTCTCTGACACTTCAGGCGTGATATCCAACCTTCATGGCTTCTTCCACCGCTTCAACGACGGCGGCTTCAAGACCAAGTGGACCGGGTACTGGGTGCCTCCATACAAGTTCCTAGATTATTACGCGATGAAGGTCAACGGCATCTGGCTCGGCCCCGGAAGACTCGAAGCGACAGAATACGGCGATAACTTCGTCTTCCACTACGGTCTCGATAGCCTTGACGTGAAGGAGAAAGTTCTGACGCCGGACGGCTACCCCGGGTTCAGGGTGGAACTCGAGATTTCAAACACCACAGAGGATCCGAAGGCGGTAAGAGCCGTCCTGGAGCCAGGGATCGACATAAGACCGAAACACGAGGACCTTGGCCCCGAGAACTACGATATGGACTACGGCCCGAAACGTTTGACGGTTTCCAGCAACGACAGGAAGCTTATGCTGTCCACCGAGGACGAGTTCGACCTTGAGGGCGACAGCTACGTCAAGAAGCACGAACCCCGGGAACCACAAAGGTGCTTCGTCCCCGGCAGCCTCATCTTCCGGCACGAGATAGAGCCAGGCGGAACCGAGACCATCGAACTTGATTTCTCTACCTCGGGGGGAAGCTTCGGATCGATCGAGAGCGTGGAACAGGAGTTTATCAACAGGGAGCTCGGCAGAACCTTTGAATACTCTATAGACAGCATGGAGAACCTAGTCTACGACAGGAAAGGTAAAGGAATCATCGCGGGCCATCCATGGTTCCAGAGCTACTGGGCCAGAGACACCTTCTGGACCCTTCTCGGCATGATAGATGCGGGCTACTTCGAACTCTCGGAAGAGATACTTGAAAACTTCGCGGACCGGGGGCTTTCCACAAGGATTAACCTGGATGTAAATGGAGACGATATGCCCCGGGCAGACACTGCGCCACTGTTCATAATTGCCTGTGACAAACTGAGGCGGCACTACAGGCTCAGTGAAAAGCTGGAGGACGCGATGGAAAATGCGATGAAAGAACTGGAGCTTGACGGAAAAACTGTGGATCACGATTCCGAGGCCACTTGGATGGATACACTGGAGCGGACTCCAGCGGTCGACATCCAGTCACTCTGGCTGGAGGCCGCGAAGATAATGCACGACCCCAGGGAGATAGAGCTTGAGGAAGGTCTCGAAGAGTTTTGCGGAAGCGAGTACATGAAGGACTTCCTTGGAGAAAATGCTCCCTCAACGATCAATCCAGCGGTACCTTTAATGTTCGGACATGTTGACACCGAAAAATATATCGAGAAGATAAACGGGGAGTTCTCATCCCGCTACGGAGCAAGAACGAGGTCAATGGCCGACCTCGGCTACGAATCCTACGGCTACCATAACGGTAGCGTCTGGGGCCTGACTACTGGCTGGGCGGCGGCCGCCAACTTCAAGCACGGAAAATCCAGGCAGGGGCTTAATCTCCTTGAGAAGATGACACAGTTCCTTGACCGCAACCACCTGGGAGCGCTACCCGAGGTTGTTGACGCCGAGAACGGGGATCTTCTTGGATGCGGAGAGCAGGCCTGGAGTGCTGGAATGTTTGTCCATGTCGTCGACAGTTACCTGCTCGGGATAGACGTCCAGGAAGACCATGTGGAGATCGATCCAGCGGGCAACATAAGCTGTGAGAGGAAGGGCAAGATAATAAGTGGCGAACAACTGGACCTTGAGGTCGAGAACGGTGAGGTCGAGGTCCTGAACGATCCCGACCTCGATATCAGGCTATAATATCAGGCTATAAAATGGACCGATCCAAAACAGATACTGGAAAATGATCATCGTGAACTTCAAGGCATACCCTGCAGCTTCAGGAAAGAAAGCAAGGAAGCTGGGGAAGGAATGCCTGGAGGCGTCAGAAGAAACCGGGCAAGAAGTTGTGGCGGTTCCGACCTTTACGGATATTCTCAGGCTCAAAGACCTCGATCTGGAGACTTTCTCGCAGCATGTCGACGCCGTGGAGCCAGGAAGCCACACCGGCCACGTGACTCCCGAGTCGGTCAGCGAAGCAGGGGTTTCAGGAACGCTGATCAACCATTCGGAAAGACGGCTGGAGGAAAAAGAGATACAGGAAGCGATCGAACGGGCCCGGGAAAAAGGGCTGACAACGGTAGTGTGCGCGAAAGACCCGGAAGAATGCCGGCGCCTGTCCCGGTTTGAACCAGACTATATAGCGTTCGAGCCGCCGGAGCTTATAGGAGGCGACGTTTCTGTCTCCGAGGCAAAACCTGAACTGATTGAGGAGGCGGTCTCGAAATCCGAGGTTCCCGTTCTCACGGGAGCCGGTATACACTCCCAGGATGACGTCGAGAAGAGCATAGAGCTCGGCTGCAAAGGCATTCTCGTGGCTTCGGCGGTTGTGAAGGCGGAAAATCCCTACGATGAACTCGTGGAGCTCTGTGAGGGACTGTGAAAGAGGAGTGGCTGAAACGTTACAGGAACTCGGTCAACCTGGTAGATGACTCCCACGACGTATTGGTAGGTTTCAACGCCAATATCGACGTCGTACTGGATGTCGATGGGATGGAAATAGACCTGGATGTAGATCCCGAAGAGCTGGAGAAGGTCTCCGGCCTGAAAGAACTGAAATCCGCATTAAAATACTACATGGAGAGAGGTGAGAACCGGGAGATAGAGCTTGAAGAACTCGACCATGAGTTCGACACCGGAGAAGAATATATCGGAGGGCAGGCAGGCATAATGTCGAACTATCTTTCAGGTACGGGACATGGCGTGATATTTTACACTCCTTTCCTCTCGGAAGAACTCGCCCAGAATATCAACGAGAAAGTTCTCTACCCCGTTGTCGACGGCGGCTTCGTGCTCAAGAGCGTCAGGGATGCCGCCAATACTGACCGGACCAAGCGCAACCTGATATTCGAGTACTCTTCACCAGAACCCGGTAGACTGATATTCTCCCGGAAGCTGAAAGGATTCGGACCCTACTTCAGGAAGGGTGTGGAGGAGAACTTTGAAGAGATACAGGAAAACATCGACAGGATCATCCTTTCAGGCTTCCACGATGCAGAGGGCAATATTGAAGCAAAGCTGAAGAAGTCCTGCGACCAGATCAGGCAGTTTGAGAAGCCAGTGCATCTCGAATATGTCCACCGGAACGATGAGCTGTCCTCTATGCTCGCCGAATACGTTATACCGGAAGTCGATAGTATCGGGCTTGACGAGACAGAACTCAGGAAGCTTTCCAGTGTCCTCGAACTCGACACGGAGATTGATGAGGAACCATCGCTCGGCGATGTCTTCCACGCCGCGAAACAGATAGTTGACAGGTTTGAACTGGACCGGTGCCATGTCCACACTATAAGGTTCCACGTAACCGTAACCAAAAAGGAATACGGAGTTCCCGGAGAACATGTACGGGACGCGATGCTATACGGCGAAACTTCTGCAATACAGAAGTGCGACACGGGAGAGATGCCGGGAGAGGAGGAAATAAAGGACTTCGACATGGAGAACAAGCACCTGAACGGTCTCGAGGATTTCAGGCATTTCCAGGACTTCTTTGACCTCGACAACTTTGTGAAGAAAGGGGTCGCAGAACTTGAGGATCACAGGATCGTCGCAATACCCACGCTCATCCACGAAGAGCCTAAGAGACTCGTGGGAATGGGAGATATTATCTCCTCGGGAGCATTCATCGCCGAGATCAACTAGAATCCTGTATAAACTTCTTCACATTCGACTCCATGTCTTCAAGAATCTCTTCGAGAGCCTCTTCTGTATCGGCCTCGCAACGCACCGACATCTTTGGCTCGGTCGAAGAAGGCCGGATCAGGGCCCATCCTTCCTCAAACTCTACCTTGACGCCGTCCTTTGTAGAGTTCGGGTGATCCGAGTAGTGCTCGCGCACTTTCTCAATAACTTTCTGCTTCGCACTTTGAGGACAGTCAATCCTGAGCTCAGGTGACACAGGATAATCCGGAAACTCCTTCAACTCTGCAACTAGATCGCGTTCCGAGACTATCTGGCACATCAGCGCCGCGGCGAAGAGACCGTCGTCGAACGGTAGACCTTGCGAGGGAAAGTAGAAGTGGCCGGAGAGTTCTCCCGCGAAAACAATTTCGGGATCGCTGTGTATCATCTCGGAGACAAATGTGTGACCGACCCTGCATTCAACTGCTTCTCCCCCGGATTCTTCTATCTTCTCCTTCACAAGTTTCGAGGCACGGAGATCGTGCGCTATCTTTCCGGTCTCGAGTCCTAGGCACTCCTGGGCCAGTATAGCGAGAACCTCGTCAGCACCTATAACTCCATGCGAAGGTAGAATAAATCCCGCGCGGTCGCCGTCGCCATCGAATATTATACCTAAATCCTCTCCATCCATCGCTTCCTTCAACTGCTCCTGGGCCTCTTCATCTCTAGGATCTGGAAGGTGCGATGGAAAGCTTCCGTCTATCTCATCGTTAACACTCTTTACCTCACAACCTATGGATTCAAGCATCTCCTTCCCGAGCGTTGCCGTGACACCGTTTCCAAAGTTGACCGCGATCTCAAGTTCACGTTCAAGCTCTATTCTATCGGCGACAAAATCAGTGTAGTCACCCGTAATCTCTGCTTCCCGGACCTCCCCCTTTTCATTAGCACTATCAAAATCTTCCGATTCGTAAATCTCCTCGATCTCAATCATTCCTCCCTCACGGGAGACCGCCAGCGCATCACCTCTGCAGAACTTAAAGCCAGTGTATTCAGGAGGATTGTGGGACGCAGTTACAACTGTTGCGGCTTCAATATCCCGGTCGATCATTCCGAAGTAGACAACAGGCGAAGGAACCATTCCGGCATCGACAACATCGGTCCCCGTTGAAGTCACGCCACGAACAAAGGCATCCATAACTTCTTCCCCATGCTCCCGTCCATCACGACCGACAAGGACTTCACTGGCCGAAGTCCAGGTTCCAAACGCCTTGCCCACCCTTTCCGCCTCATCCAGGCCTATTTCATCCGGGTAAGTACCCCTAAGATCGTAGGAATGGAAGAATGAAACCATGAATTAATTAGAGATAAAAGACACTTTTACACGTTTCTGAACATGGAACTGGAACTCTTGGACAAAGGATTCGATCCTGATAGAGTGGAAAATAGTATCCGTGAGATAGTTGAATCCAACAGGTTGCTTTCAATGTCAACGATGGATGAAGAGCCGCATATCAATACCGCTTTCTACACATTTGATCAGGAACTGAACCTCTACATCCTCACGCCTCCAGATACTGAACATGGAGACAACCTCGAGGAGAGCAGTTCTATAGCGGTAGACATCCACGACAGCCACCAGGAATGGTAGGATGAAAAGAGAGGCCTCCAGATATTCGGAAATGCAGAAAAAGCCGAAAACCGTTCTAAAGCCCTCAAAATCTACACAGAAAGGTTTCCAGAACTGGAAAAGTTCGCCTCTAATGTAGAAGAGCTTGAAGACCTAGACTCTATATTCTACATCATAGAACCGGAGAAGATCAAAGTTTTCGATGAGCCAAAGTTCGGAACCGAAACCTGGGTAGAAGCAAAGGTTGAATCCGAATGAAATTCTTCATAATCCACGGCACGGGTGGCGAACCTGACGGCAACTGGTTTCCCTGGCTGAAAAGAAAGCTGGAGGATCAGGGACATGAAGTATTTGTACCGGATTTTCCAGGGATGGAAGAGCAGAGCCTGGAGACATGGATGGACACCTTCAACCAGTATAGAGAAGAGTTGACCGACGATACTGTTTTCGTGGCCCACAGTGTGGGACCTGCCTTCGTGCTGAATCTTCTTGAACGCGGAGTGGAGGCGGAGGCCTGCTTCTTCGTGTCAGGATTTACAGGGCTCCTAGACAACAAATTCGATGAACCGAACCATACTATAACGGACCCAGAATTTGACTTTGAGGAAATAAAGCAAAGCTGCAGTTATTTCAAGCTATACCACTCCCCGGACGATCCATATGTACCGCTAGAGAAGGCTAAGGACCTAGTAGAAAAACTTGATGCGGAACTGGAAGTGATTGAAGCCGGAGGACACCTGAACGAACCATCGGGTTACACCGATTTCCCAAAGTTGCTGGAAGATATAACATCTTACATCCGGAACAACTAATGTATTACAATACCCGAATAATCCTTGAAATAACAGGCCAATGTATTATGAATGCATTACAATCTACCAGTATCCTTCAAGAATGTCGGTGCGTTCCCAGTACTCTTCCTGCATATCCTTCAGCGACTTCTTCATGACCTTGGTGTCGAGAGAGGTCTCCATGAAGCCTCTGTCCTTCTCGTAAATCGGGACGAGCTGGACGTGGAGGTGCGGGATTGATTCTCCCGCCGCTTCTCCTATATTTATGCCGACGTCGATCCCTGCAGGTTCAACGACCTCGCGCTGGAGTTCTTCGACCCGGGCAACCATCGAGAAAAGCCGGTTGCGCTCCTCATCGCTCAAATCATTCATCGAGTTCACGTGTCGCCGGGGAACAACCATCAGATGGCCAGTGTTGTAGGGAAAGATGTTCAGCTCCACCATCAGGAAGTCGTCCTCGTAAATTTCGAGCTTTGATACGCGTTCATCGTCCTCTGACTGCGCACAGAAGATGCAGTCGATATCCTCAGGTATCTCCGCAGCCTCGTACTCCTCACGCTTGGGAGACCATAGGTATTGCTCGTACGGCTTGAGATCAGTCATAACCTAGAATTGTAACTCCGGATTTAAAGGTATTCTACAGAGGAGAGATTTCGTTGACCTTTACCTTCAGCCTCTGGGTTAGACCTCTCCGCGGAGGTTCCTCGCCCCTCAAACGGTGTGCCACATCTCTTATCGCGAGCGAGGCCTGAGAGTTCGGCTTGTAGGAAACAACAGGCTCCCTCAGGGCGATTCCTTCCCTGACGTGAGGGTGGTCGGGAACAGTTCCGATTATGTCGGCCTCAACAAGCTCTCTTACATCTGCTAAATCGACCTCGGACTTCTCGCCTCTCACCGAGTTAAGCACCAGGCCAATCACGTCGCGGTTGAGCTGCTCTGCGAGTTTCTTTGCGCCGAGACAGTTGGTCAGCGACGGAAGCTCGGGCTCAGAAACCAGGAGAACCTCGTCAGACGCCTCTACCGCGGCCTGTACCTCTTCATCCGTTCCCGCGGCCGCGTCGATAAACACGAAGTCTTTATCTCCAAGAAACTCTACTATAGAATGCTTCAGATTCTCCGCGCTCGCGTTGAATTCAAGTACCGACGCCGGAAGAACAGATACTCCCGACGGATGCCGGGATACCGCCTGCGTAATGTAGGCCTCACCGTTGAGAACATCATTTAGTGAAACGTCCTGGAATCCAAGTCCGAAGTGCTGGGCCATGTTAGCGCCAGAAAAGTTGCCGTCGATTATCAGGACATCCTCTCCCTGCTGGGAGAGTTCGGCGCCAAGGTTGGCCGTCATGGTGGTCTTGCCAACGCCTCCTTTGCCTGAAATAACCGATATGACCCGGGTCATTGTGTAAAGCTTCTCACGCACCTAATAAAAGCTTGTGCATCAGTCCCTGAAAATGCGTGAACAGCCCTTTACATGAGCTCTGACCTCTGACACGTTGTCGATCTTGGCATTTACCCTTCTTATAGAGCCAGCCTGTACATCAGTGGCTATCTTCGTCACATTCTCCCCATTTTCGAACGTTATTGCCACCGCCTCCACATACTGGTCAGGATAGAAAAGAGCAGAGTGATGAGTGGAGTTAAGATCTTCCTGTTGCAGATCCACGTTCAGAGTGGTGCAGCGGATAGAGCTCTGCCGGTCCTCTGTCGACTGGTTCCCCGTGGTATCCAGCATCGCCGAGGCCCAGTTGACTACCACGACACCCACAGCTGCCGCCAGTAGAATTATCAGTACCGCGCCCGGCTTGATCAAAGTCACCCCTCGTCGGCTCATTTACCGAAATTTTTGGATTACGCGCGATAAAAAGCCTTTGCTCTCAATTCTCGGCTCATACTCAATACCAGCCACCTGGGCCGCAACACCTCTGAACCGCTCAGAGACGTGATGCTCCGGATCGTGATGGACAACCGGCTTCTTCACGGCCAGAGCCTCCTGGACCTTGTCATGCTCCGGAACCTCCATCATTATCGGATAGCCGATCATAGATTCGATCTCTTCAGCGTCGAGTTCAGAGTCGTGGCCCTTGACACGGTTGAGTACCACTCCAAGAACGTCGGTTCCTGCCTCTTCCGCGATGTTAACTGTCTTCAGTGCATCAGTTACCGCAGGCAGTTGAGGATTGGTTACCACAAGGACTTCATCAGAGGCCTCTATGGCATTGATCGACTCGTTTCCGAGTCCCGCGGCCGAGTCTACAAGAACAAAGTCCGGTTCACCAACAGTGTCTAGCAGGACATCGCTCAGGTTCTCCGGCGAAGTATCGACTAGGTCGTCAATCGAGAGACCTGCGGGCACAACCCTTAAACCGGAGTTGTGAATGTACATCGCCTCTGTGATATGTGCGTCACCCTTCAGGACATCGTGTAAAGTCTTCGGGTACAGCGGGATTCCCAGGTGAAAGCCCAGATTCGGATTCGTTAGATTGGCATCAAGAACGATGGTGTCCGATCCAAACTGTGTTAGAGCGGCACCGATGTTAGAAGTTACCGTGGTTTTTCCTGCGCCTCCCTTCCCACTGCTGACGCAAATCAAGCGGGTCATCGTATCAAACACATTGATCTTCGGGTTTTAAATTAATAGGTCTGGCTGCAGAACCGGGAATCTTTCGCGATCGAGATCGGCCGACTGAAGTTTTATAGATTGAAATAAGTTGGCAACCTATCGAACCCTATGCCCGGAGAGTTTTCCAACAGGCTCAACGAGTTTGAAGATCGATGGCAGGAGCGCTGGGAGGAAGAAAAAATATTCGAGCCCGAACCTTCCGACAGCGACAAGTTCTTTATCACGGTCGCATATCCCTACCCGAGCGGCGGAATGCATATTGGACACGCTCGCACCGATTTACTTCCGGATGTTTTCGCCCGCTTCAAGAGAATGCAGGGATACAACGTTCTTTTTCCGATGGCATGGCATGTCACAGGAACACCTATCATAGGAGCACTTGAACGCCTCAGAGAAGGAGAAGAAAAGCAGATAAAGACCTTGAGAGATACATTTAACGTCCCGCAGGAAGTCCTTGATTCCTTCGAGGAACCGATGGACTACGCGGATTACTTCATTGAGAACAGTTACAAGCCGAACATGAAGAACCTTGGCTTCTCAGTAGACTGGAGACGCGAGTTCACGACCAACGATGATGCTTACAACAGATTTATTGAATGGCAGTACCTGACTCTCCGCGACAAAGGCCTCGTAAAACAGGGAATGCATCCGACAAAGTACTGCCTCAACGACCAGAACCCAGTCACGACCCACGACCTTCTCGAGGGAGAGAGCGCCGAAAAACAGGAGTACTCGCTCGTTAAGTTCCAGGCTGACGACCTGGTCTTCCCAATGGCTACGCTCCGGCCCGAGACCGTGTTCGGAGTTACACACGCGCTGATCAATCCTGGCGAAGAATACGTTGTCGCAAAAGTCGGCGAGGAAAAATGGGTTATATCAGAAGAGGCCGCAGAAAAACTCGAGTACCAGGACCGCGAAATCGTGGAACTCGAGACGAAGACCGGGAAAGATTTCGTGGGAGAAGAGATCATGAATCCGGTAACAGGTGACGAGGTCATGATCCTGCCCGCATCGTTCGTTGACCCTGACTCTGGTTCAGGAGTTGTAATGTCCGTTCCTGCGCACGCTCCATATGACTGGATATCGCTAGAGGACCTGAAGAACTCACCGGATACCTTGAGAGAGTACGGTATCGATCCAGGGGAGGTGCAGGAGATAGAGCCCAAAGTAATCATAAACGTCGAGGGCTACGAGACCATTCCCGCGAGACAGGCATGCGTAGAGCACGGCGTCGAGTCCCAGGATGACGAGGAGGCTCTGGAGAGGGCAACTGAAGAAGTCTACGAGAAGGAGTTTCATAGAGGAACTCTCAACGCGAACTGCCAGGACTTCGCCGGAGAGAAAGTCAATGCCGTGAAGGATCGATTGATTGAACAGTTCGAAAACATGGGCAGGTTCGACTCGATGCACGATTTCTCAGAAGAAGTTGTCTGTCGTTGCGGCGGAAAGGTCATCGTTTCGATGCAGGAGTCGTGGTTCCTTGAGTACGGTGATAAAGGATGGAAAGACCGAGTCCACTCGATGCTCGACGACATGAACATTATCCCCGGGGAGACACAGGAAGAATACAGGCACACTATCGACTGGCTGGAATCCTGGCCTTGTATCAGGAATTTCGGGCTCGGCACCCCGCTCCCGTTCGATAAAGACTTCATAGTTGAACCGCTCTCCGACTCGACGATCTACATGGCGTTCTACACTATCAAACACATAATAGATGATGTCGATGCCGATAAGCTCGAGCCAGAGTTCTTCGACTACGTCTTCCGCAACGAAGGAGACGCCAGCGAAGTGGCGGAATCGACCGGGATCGACCAGGAGATAATAGAGCGCGCCCGTGAAAGCTTTGATTACTGGTACCCGCTCGACTGGAGGACCTCCGCGAACGAACTCGTGCAGAACCACCTCACTTTCATGATGTTCCACCACGAGGCACTTTTCGAGCAGGATTATCACCCGAGAGGTATCGCGGCCTGGGGAATGGTCCAGCTAGAGGGTGAGTCCATGAGCTCTTCAAAGGGGCACGTCGTTCTACCCGACAATGCAATCAAAGAATATGGGGCAGACACTGTCCGCTTTGCTTTATTCGCGGGTTCGGAACCCTGGCAGGACTTCGACTGGCGTTCTGACCGCGTCGAACAGCACCGCAACCGAATCAAGAACTTCTACAACCGGTCACTCCAGATCTACAATACTGGAGCTGAAAGGGAACATAACAACCTTGACCGTTACGCTCTGTCCAGGCTCCAGAGAATAGTTGAAAACACTACGGAGGCAATGGGCAACTTCCAGACCCGTAAGGCTGGATTGAACGCATTCTTCGAGCTAAACTCTCTTATTAACAGCTACAGGAAGCGCTCGGATGAACCGAACCAGAATGTGGTCAAAGAGCTGGTCGAGACCCAGGTCAGGCTGATGGCGCCGTTCACACCCCATGTATGTGAGGAACTCTGGAAAGAGTTCGGAAACGAAGGTTTTGTCTCAGAGGAAGACTGGCCTGAACCTGATGAGGAATTCGTGGATGAAGAGGTTGAGAACGCCCAGGAGCTCGTGGAGAACACTGTCGACGATGTGCGCGAACTCGCGGAAATAGTCGGGGAGTTTGAAGAAATCAAGATAATAGTCGCCGACGAATGGAAGCGAGAACTCTTCCTTGAGCTCAGAGACGTGGTCGAGGAAAGACCAGAGTTCGGCGAAGCGATGTCTCAGCTCGTCGAGGACCGCAAAAGATACGCGGATGAGATCAAGAGATACCTAGAGAACTATCTCAATGATCCTGGAGAGCTTCCCGGCGAAATATTCTCATCGGACAGGGAAACAGAGATACTCCAGGAAAACAGAGAGTTTCTCGAGGACGAGTTCGGTGCTGAAATTGTTCTCGAAGCAGAAGAAGGATCGGAAGAAGAAAAAGCTTCCAGGGCGGAGCCCGGCAGACCTGCGATCGTGATGGAATAGATGTCCACAGAAGAACTGGAGACCGGCATTGAACTGACACTGGACAATCCCGAATACTACGTTGCCATTCTCACTCCTTTTGGCAAGAACTTTGACCTCATAGGAGATACCCCGAACTACACTCTGTCAGATATCGACACTTTTGTCTTCCCGGAAGAAACGGAGGAAACACTGGAAGGTCAGGTAAAGACGCTTGAGAAGCTCCGGATTCTTGAACGGGTTGATGGGGTTGAAACCACCAGGGTATATGGTCCGACTTACGCCCTGAAAGACGAAGATCACAGGGCCGATGCGTATCTATGCTGGAGGGCGATAAAGGATAACTACCACGGTCGACCGGACCGGTTCCTGGAGTCTCCTGAGGAAGGTCTTGAAGAGCTTGAAGGCGACCTGTCTTTCTTCTAGTACCTTTTCAGACTTTCCTCCAGGCTCTTGTCGAGATGGCCGTCAACGTTGACATCCTGATCGAGCTCGTTCAGAGCCTTTCTCTGCGCATTTACAAGCTCCTCTAATCTTTCGGTGCGCTGGCTGAGGTAGGCCAGTGCAATCCAGATCTGTCCGACAGAAGCATTCTGGGCCTCCATGTAGGTATCTTCGTGCTGCTCCACAGAGTCAAGAAGTGATTCGAGCGAGACACGTAACTTTTCTGGAAGTCTTGAAACCCATTCCATACCGTCCAAGTTGCGTTAAAGACTTTTAACGTTCCCGTGTAGTTTCTCGGTATGGAAACGGGAGACCTCGTCCTCATCGACTATGTCGGAAAGACAGACGGAGAGATATTCGATCTAACACTGGAAGAGAAGGCAGAAGAGGAAGGAATCAAACGTGAAGATGTCAACTACACCGCTATACCTGTACTGATTGGAGAAGGCTACGTTATAGAAGGCCTTGAAGAGGCTCTCAGGGAAATGGAAGTAGGTGAGGAGCGGGAAATAACAGTTCCCGCGGAAAAGGCATACGGTTCCCGGGATTCAGACAATGTCGAGACATATCCCGAGAAGGAGTTCAAGAGACAGGATGTTCAGGTGAGACCGGGGGAGGAAATCATGATCGGGAATCGCCGTGGTCGAGTAATGTCGGTTAACTCCGGCCGTGTCCGTGTTGACTTCAACCACCCTCTCTCAGGAAAGGAGCTAGAATACTGGGTCCGGATCAATGAGAAGGTAGAGGACGAGGAGGAAATCGCAGAATACATTGCTGAGAGGCTCGCCGGCCACTTTGACTCGGAAGTTGAGGAAGGTGTTCTGAAAGTGGAGGTCATACATTCCCACGGAGACCACGAGCACGAAATGCCCGATAACAACAGGGAAGAACTCGAGAGACAGGTCAAGGAATACACCGATATCGACGTCGAGTTCCAGCAATAAACCAATTTTATATACGTTCAGGATAACTTGTTATACATAATAGACAACGAGTAAAGGGGTTCTGAATCAATGGAAGATCAGATTAAACAAGCACAGCGGAACAGTTCTGGATCAGTGCCACAGTCGAAAGGACAAAACCACGAGATAGACGAGGAACTTGAAGAACTTATAGAACAGCGCAAGGCTGAAATCAAGGTTATCGGTTCTGGCGGAGCAGGAAACAATACTATATCCCGGCTCGTCGAGGTCGGGATCGAGGGCTGCGAAACCATCGCGATGAATACGGATGCGCAGGACCTCCTGTACGCGAACGCGGATAGAAAAGTCCTGATTGGTAAAGAACTCACCGGGGGACTGGGGGCCGGAGCCGACCCAAAGGTCGGAGAAGAAAGCGCAAAAGAATCCCAGCAGAAGGTCAAAGATGCTGTATCCGGCGCGGATATGGTCTTCATCACCTGCGGACTCGGAGGCGGAACAGGAACAGGTTCGGCACCAGTAATCGCACAGCAGGCGAAGAAAGAAGGCGCGTTAACAGTTGGTATCGTCACCCTTCCGTTCGAGATGGAAGGTCAGGCCCGAAAGGATAATGCGGAGTACGGCCTTGAAATGCTCGAGGAAACAGTTGACACTCTAATCGTAATTCCAAACGACAAGCTTCTTGAGATTGTTCCAGACGTCTCACTCAATACAGCTTTCAAGATCGCGGACGAGATACTGGTCAACGCTGTCAAAGGCGTCACGGAACTCGTGACCAAGCCCGGACTCGTCAACCTCGACTTCGCTGACATTAGAGCGGTAATGGGAGAGGGAGGCATCGCGATGATTGGAATGGGTCAATCCGACACCGATTCCCGGGCGCAGGAGGCAGTCCAGAAAGCGTTAAGCAACCCCCTGCTCGATGTCGAGATAACCGGCGGTAAAGGAGCCCTAGTAAACGTCACAGGTGGAACATCGCTCTCACTCAACGAGGCTCAGGAGGTCGTTAACACAGTCTCCGACAGGCTGGACGACTCGGCGAAAGTTATCTGGGGCGCACAGATCAGGGAGGACATGGACTCCTCGCTACAGGCAATGATCATCGTCACAGGAGTCTCGTCACCACAGATTTACGGCCCCGACAAGACGCACAGCGACGAGTACGAGGACGAGATCGAGAAGGAGCTCGGTGTAGAGTTTATCTAGAACTCCTGGAGGCCAGAACATGGTCCTGGATATCATACTGCCGGCAGCCTTTGTATCTTTCTTTCTACTCGCTCTTCTACTCGGAGCTATAGAGTTACTGGGAAAGGTTTACGGCACATTCCGCTGCCTTGTGAGAGATGATCTGAGTTCAGAGCAGAGGCTAATTTACCTGCTGTTGATCTGGTTCGTACCCCTGGGCTGGCTGATCTACCTGTTACTGGGTGAGGAAAAGACGGGAGAGCTCTTCTCCACCGTCGAATTCCTCTAGGGAAAACTTTTAATCGGTCTATCAAAATGGATTTATATGAATCTAAGAAGTTCTCTGGTATTTTTGACAGTTCTCGTGCTTTTCTCAGGTCTTTCTGCCGCAGCTCCCATACTTGACAGCTGGCACGAGGCAGACCGGGACCGGAACGGCAGGGTGTCAGAGAACGATCTTGGAGCATACCCTGACTACTGGTCGGCTTCAACCGACATCTACAGTAGCTACGATGACCGGCTGAGATATGACTACAACTGTGACAAAGAATATGACAGTGAGGACCGTTCTCGGCTTGAAAATTACCTCGACGAGCCGGAGAAATACAGTATAAGCACATGTGACTATGACCATGACGGAATCTACTACCCCGAGGAGTTCAACAGTTCCGAAACTTACCCCGAGACAGGTCTGGTCAACGGCGCAGTTAATTACGAGATATTGACTGGGCCTTCTTATCTTGTCCAGCCCCAGGAAACTTTCTCGGTTGAGTTTGCAGTTGAGAGGGTCGAATCTCCTAACCAGAACCAGCAGGTTTCCGCGGTAGCCGGCATAGTTCCTGAATCGAGTTTCGGGAGCTCTCTGGAAAATTTTGACTCCGGTAAAGAGATTGCCGATTTTGAGAGGAGATTGAAGCCGGATGATAGAAGGTTATTTGGAAAGACCAGAGTAAGCGCCCAGGACCTGGGATCAGGAATCCATTACCTTGTAATGGGCCAGGAGACCGATAACAACGGTATAGAGGTTATAGCAGCCAGGAAATTCAGGGTATCTGAGATCGGTCTGGGGAGATGCAGATACGTTTCAAGCTCTGAGACAGGAGAAAACCCGGGAGTAAAGCTCCATGTTTACCACCCCTCCAGCAGCTCCAGCAGAGCGGTTTTATACGCCTATGCAAAAGACAACGAGAGCGAGGAGAAATCATACTTTGTTGAGAGAGCGCACCAGATTGAAACCTCGTCAGGGATGAGGGAAATTACCTCCAACTCCTGGGAGATGGAGAGCGATCTGGGTGGCAGGAAAGAGGTGATAGTCGAGGTCGACACCCCGGGAACAGTATTGCGCAAAAGCTGCGGATTCCACACCTTTTCGGGAGATCAGGGCGAAACAGATATCCCCGAGGCTGATTTCGAGTACGCCCCGGAAACTCCGGAAGTGGGAGAGGAAATCCATTTCGACTCGACATCCTACGGAAAAACCCCTGATCCTATCAAAAGATACCAGTGGGATCTGGATGGCGATGGAGAATTCACTACAGAAGAAGGTTCGGAGAGTTCCACGACCTGGAGATACGAAACCCCTGGAAGAAAAACGGTGACGCTAAAGGTAACTACAGAGCACGGGGACTCGGACATGGTGAGGAAAATAATCAGTTTGAGAGAATCAGCAGTAGAAAGGTCCAGGAATCCAGATAATCTTATCCAGAGATGTAGATGGAACCGTGAAACTCTGAATTCTCCCTCCCGGGTAGTTCTGGGGGACTCCAGCTACAACTCACTGAAAGTCGTCTGGAAATCTGGAGGAAGAACTATTGCAACAGAATACGGGAGACCTGGAAGCGAGCTGAGCACAGTCCCTGACACCGGAGGTTTTTCAACCGGCGAACACGACCTCAAAGTGGTCGTTAGAACCGATAACCGTACAGGAGATTCTGACAGGCAACTGGCGGAAAAAGACTGTGGACGATTCAAAGTTCGAGAAGACGGAACACCGGGTGATGGATCGGCAGCACTCAGGATATCGAAAGACGAAGTGCGCCAGGGTTCAAACCTGATCCTGAGTGTAAATGTTGAGAACTCCGGACACATCCTGAGAATAAAGGATTCTTCGGGAGAAACAGTAAGAAGATACAGGGCAAACCAGAACGGGAGATTCAATTTCGAAGTACCTGAAGACGCGGAAACAGGAAAGTACACTGCAGCCCTCAAGAGAGACAGGAGAGGGAATCCGCTCGGATCAGTCCTGGATCTTATAACAGGTAACGTGGCCCGGGAAACATTTACTGTAGTAAAGAACCAGGTTGCCTGGAAGCAGAACTGCCAGGAAAATGGCTACACAACCGAAGGAATCCAGGGACAGATAAGCTGTATACAGGAAGATATTATCCCGAGATGCTTCGAGAATCCTGTATCGGAAAATTGCCAGAGAATAGGGCAGAGTCTCTGCCAGGACCTCCTGGACTATAACTACGACAGGGAAGCGCTGGTCTGCACCCCGGGCAGGTAGAAATACATGAACAAGACCATAGCTCTTCTGCTATCTGCCACGGTGATAGTGGTGGTCGCGATTCTGGTAATATCTATCGCATCAAGCTCCTTCGCGGGCCTTGACAGAGACACGGAAAATATCAAAGAAACCGGTAAATGCCAGTACCAGGCAAACCAGGCCGGAGAACCTGGCGAAGTCGACAGGGAATGTATACCATACATAGAGGATAGTGACCGGAGAGACCAGGCAATAGCAAGCAGCGCAGGAGTCCCTGTAAGATAGCATCTTCTCCGAGCGATATTTAATTAAGCCCCAGTTCGTACTGAATACATGGAACATATAATCTCGTATGCGAGGCAGAGGCTTCCAGAGATCCTTCTCGCCGTAACATTCTTCTTCGTACTCAGCGCCATAGCATACGGGCTTACCGGCAGCCTTGCACTCTCGGCTGTCCTGTTCCTGCTCTCGCTTGCAATGCTCTACTGGAATCTGGAAAATCTGGCCCGCAACCCGGAAGACAGCTAGCGATGACGAACTCCTTATAAAACTTGGCTATAATCTTCTGGTTACGAAAACCCGCTTGAACCACTTCTGGTGGGAGGGTCACGAGTCTGACTCCTTCTAGCCAGAGCTACATGCAGGTTTAACAGGTATGGACTTCAACCCGAAAAAGCTCAAGAACAAGGCCAGGAACAAGCTGAACGAGTACATCCGAGTGCTCAAGATTTCACGGAAGCCTGACCGCGAAGAGTTCGAGATGAGCGCAAAGATCACTGGCGCCGGGATCATCCTCGTCGGTGTGATTGGATTCCTGTTCTACCTGATGTCGAACCTGCTACCACAGTACCTGTAGAAAATGATAATCACCGCACGGACCACAAGAGGTCGAGAAAAGACTGCGATCAACGAGATGAGGTCGAAGATCAAGAACAAGGACCTCGACGTCAGAGCAGTCTTCCACCCCGAAGAACTGAAGGGCTACATCTTCATCGAGGGCAAGGAAAGCGATGTAAAACAGCTCTCCAGCCAGATTCGACATCTGCGGGGCGTTATCGACGAGGAAGTCGGAGTAGACAAGATCGAGAAGTACCTGAGCGAGGAACAGGAAGACATCAAGATCGAGGTCGGCGACACCGTTGAAGTAGTCGGAGGCGCGTTCAAGGGCGAGGAAGCCAAGGTCAATCGAGTCGACGAGACCAATCGCGAGGTCACGATCGAATTACTTGATGCGGCCGTACCGATCCCGACTACAGTAGACGTGGACATGGTGCGGAAACAGTCAAGCTAAGGTGATAATAGAATGAGCGACGAGAAAACAGTCTCAACATTAATCGAAGGCGGAAGTGCATCCGCAGGCCCACCGCTGGGTCCAGAACTCGCACCCATCGAGGGTGTGAACGTTGGAGAGGTAGTAAGTGCGATTAATGAGGCGACGGCCGAGTTCGAGGGAATGGAGGTTCCTGTTGACGTAATAGTCAACGAAGAGACGGGCGACTTCAGGATAGAGGTCGGCAAGCCTCCCGCAGCAGCGTTAATCAAGGACGAGCTCGGAATCGAATCCGGCTCTGGCGAGCCAAACATCAACAAGGTTGCGGACATGAGCTTCGCCCAGGCGTGTAAAGTCGCGAGGATGAAGGTCAGCGACCTGAACTCGCTGACGCTCAAGAGCGCGGTGAAGGAAATAATCGGAACAGCCGACTCCATGGGAATCACCATCGATGAAAAAGACGCACGGGATGTGCAAAAGGAGATTGGAGACGGCGAATACGACGACGAACTAGAAAACGAGGAGGACATCGAATAAAATGGACTTCGAAACAGCATTAGAGAAGGCCAAGGAAGAAGCGAAGGATAGGAACTTCACTGAGTCAGTCGATATTATATTCAACTTCAGGGACCTCGACCTGGAGGACGCGAGCAACCGTTTCAACGAGGATGTCAAGCTGCCCTACCAGGCAGATGAAGACGTAAAGATCGCGGTGATCGGCGACACGCTTGCAAAGAACGCCGAGAACGCGGATCTCGAGATTACAGAAGACGAGCTTGAAGATTACTACGACGATCCTTCAAAGGCGAAAGAACTCGCGGAAGAGTACTCCTTCCTGATCGCCGAGGCGCCGCTGATGCCCGAGATCGGGCAGCAGCTCGGGCAGGTGTTTGGTCCGCGGAACATGATGCCGGATCCAATGCCGCCAGGAAGCAACCCAACCGACAGGATCGAATCGCTGAGAAACACTGTAACCATAAGACTGAAAGAAGATCCGCTGATCCAGCTGAAGGTCGGCAATTGCGACCAGGACGAAGATCAGGTAGCCAGAAACGCCAGCGCAGTTTACGATTTCATCGAGGGCGAACTTCCAAAAGGAGACAACAACATCAAGACGGTCCTTCTCAAGACAACGATGGGGCCGTCAGTGGAGGTGTCAAACTGATGTCGAAAACAAGTTTTCTCGAATCAGCCATCACCAGAGGTGAAGCCTGATGGTACAACCTGTCCCCAAACAGATGACCCGGGAGCAGAAGGAGGAGAAGGTTGAGGAGTTCAGGCAGAAGATCGAGGACTATCCGGTTATCGGAGTGCTCGATATGCAGAATCTCCCTTCCAGACAGCTCCAGGAAATGAAGAAGGAGATGAAGGATTTCGCGGACATCAAGATGTCCCGGAAGACCCTGATGAAGATCGCGATCGACAACGCGGACAAGAACGAGGTAGAGCAGCTAACCGAAAACAATGCCACACAGCCCGCATTCATATTCTCAAACAAGGATCCCTTCCAGCTCTACAAGCTTATCCAGGATAATAAAACAAGCGCTGCGGCACAGGGCGGAGAAATCGCTCCAGACGATATCGAGGTTCCCGAAGGAGACACGGGAATCGGACCCGGACCAATGCTTGGAAAACTACAGCAGGCAGGGCTCCAGGTACAGGTCGAGGAAGGCTCCATCCATGTCCAGAACGCAGGAGTAATTGTGGAAGAAGGAGACGTTATCGACGCGGACGACGCGGAAATACTCAACCAGATGGGAATCGAGCCACTACAGATCGGACTCGACCTCAAGGTGGTCTACAGCGAGGGCGAACTCTTCGAGGCCGAGGACCTGGACATCGACGAGGAGGAGTACAGGGAGGACATCGAGGCCGCTGCAAGCGCGGCATTCAACCTCTCAGTCAACGCGGGTTACCTCACGGAGAGAACCGCCCCAACAGTCATATCCGAGGCCGCGCAGAAGGCCCGAAACCTGTCGATCAGCGAAGGTATTCCAACCGAGGAAACCATCGAGGACATTATATCGGTCGCAGCATCGAATGCGAAGGGGCTAGACTCCCAGATAGACCTCGACGACATAGAAGTTGAAGACGAAGAGACAGAGGATGAGGAGACTGAAGAGCCTGGAGAAGATGTCGAAGAAGCTGAAGAGGAAGAGAGTGAAGCAGAAGAGGGAGATGACTCTGAGGAAAATAGAGAACAGGAAGCTTCCGGAGAGGACGATCCAGAGGAAACGGAGACTGAAGAAGAGAGCGAGGGTGGCGACACCGAAGATTCCGAAGAGGAAGAAAGCGAGGAGTAACTAACCCCCAAATATTTGCCTGACCTTTCTAGTCTCCTCACCTATAAGTCTCTCGACTTCTTCACTGTTGTTCAATTCAAGCGCAAGCTCCAGTCTTTTCTGGCGTGAATAAAGCTCATCCTCGAACTCTTCCACAGGTAGATATTCTTTCCCGGCAACTAGCTTGCCCTCCTCTATCCTTCCCTCTTCATCCACAAGGGCCGCAAAGTTCTTCTTGTACTCCATCTTCTCGAAAATCGAATGCATGTACTTGGGATAGCGTAGCTCGTGTCCGTTCCTGCGGTACGAGGATACAGGGATTTCACCAACCTCCGACAGTAGTTCTTCAAACCTCTCGACCAGCGATCTCTCTTTCGCGCGGTAAACCGGTACACCCTCCCTGTTGACGTTCACAGAAGCCTCAACGCGAGTGAGGAGTTCGTCGTTCTCCGGCAGAGGAAACTCCGGGTTGCGCAGCGGACGGCTCCTGCCTCCACCCTTCATCGCCGTAACATGGCCTGAGGCGTTGTTGCCCATTAGCCTCCGGACAAAACCGACGGGATAGAACACATCCTTGTGCCTCCAGTTGTAGAGCTTTGACTCGCTGATATCAAACGCGGTCGAAAACTGCCTGACACCTCCAAACTCGTCGATCCTGTGCCAGAGCTCCCTCTCCCCCTCATCGTCAAGCTTCACACGTATTTCCCCTGGTAGTTCCGAAAACTTCATTCGAAAATCACAGATTTTCTGCAAACTGTAAAGATTTCCAGTGTTTGTAAACAGCTATTCAGTGTATCTTTTTAAGTATCACCGCGAAGCCCAGATTCAAGGTGATCAAGATATGGAATTAGTCTACGCAGCACTGACTCTTCACGAGGCAGGAAAGGAAGTAACAGAAGACAACCTCGAGGCTATCGTCGAAGCGGCAGATCTTGACGTCGACAGCTCCGAAATCAAGGCACTTATCGCAGTTCTCGAAGACGTTGACATCGAGGAAGCCATGGAGACTGCGGTCGCCACAGGCGGGGCAGCAGCTCCAGCAACAGGCGGCGCAGAAGAAGTGGCTGAAGAAGAGGAAGAAGCCGAGGAAGAGGAAGAAGAGGAAGACGACGCCTCCGAAGAAGAAGCTGCAGAAGGACTCGGAGAGCTGTTCTAAGCACCGGTCTCTTTCCGAGACTGTGTGCTGAAGCACTCGGTCATAGGCCGATGCGTCTTCAGTCTCCCTTCATTTCTACCCCCTCTTTTCTTTCTATTTCCTGACACACCTGATAAAAAAATTCCCGGGAAACCACAGGTATGCCCTCGCTTGACCAGCTCAAAGACCAGATAAGAGAGGAAGCTTCGTCGAATCCCGAAAAGTTCTTCGCCACCAAGGTACTCAGAGAGAAGGACTTTCACAGAGGAGAGTGCGAGAACTGCGGGCTCTACTTCTGGCGATACAACGAGGAAAGAAAGGTCTGCGGAGAGCCGGAGTGCTCCGGCGGATACACATTCATCGGCGACTCTCCCACTAGCGAGGAATACAGTTACATAGAGGCATGGGAGAAGTACCGCGACTTCATGAGCAAGCGGGGCTACGAGCCTATCGACCGGTATCCTGTCATCGCAAGATGGAGGGACGACGTCGAGTTCGTCGGCGGGTCAATCTACAACTTCCAGCCATATGTTGTATCGGGAGAGGCAGAGCCGCCTGCGGAGGAACTGGTCATACCTCAGCCGTCGCTGAGGTTCAACGACGTTGACAACGTAGGCATAACGGGGAGGCACTACGTTCTGCACGATCATATCGGCCAGACCTGCTTCCGTGAAAGCAGCGAGTACGACCAGGACCGCTACTTCAGGGACATGTTCGAGTTCGCGATAGAGGAACTTGGAATACCCCGCGAAAAACTAATACTGCACGAGGATGCCTGGGGAGGCGGCGGAAACCTGGGTGCGTGTATGGAGTTCTTCGTCGACGGGCTTGAACTCTGGAACCAGGTATACATGTTCTACCGCGTCACCCCTGAAGGCTACGAGGAACTTGACCTCAAGGTTCTCGACATGGGTATGGGCCACGAGAGGATAACCTGGATCGCACACGGCACGGAAACATCTTACGAGTGCGTAATGCCACATGTCCTGGACCGGATGAAAAAAGAGACCGGGGTGGAAGTCGACGAAAATACCTGGCGGGACTTCCTCCCCTACTCCTCTCTTCTCAACGTTGACGAGGTCGAAGATATAGACGAGAAGTGGGAAGAGATCGCCAGCGAGATGGAAATAGATACCGAAGACCTTAAGGACGCGATCAGACCTGTTGCAGCACTGTACTCTGTTGCGGAGCATAACCGCGCCCTGCTGTTCGCGCTCGCGGATGGTAAGATCCCGGGCAACGTGGGGGGAGGTCACAATCTCAGGATGGTATACCGGCGGGCTAAAGACTTAATCGAACGCTACGGCTGGAAGCTGGACATGGGAGAGATTGCCGAGTGGCACGCCCGCGAACTCAGCCGGATGTTCCCCGAGCTCATTGAATCGATAGACGAGGTAAAGGAGATACTGGAGGTCGCGGAGAGGAAATATCAAGAAGCGAAGGAACGCGCTGCGAGAAAGCTCGACGAGATTGATGAAGAACCGAACATCGAGAGAATGATAGAACTCTACGAGTCACACGGTGTATCACCGGAAATGATGGAGGAACGCGGATTCGAGGTGCCCGAGGATTTCTATGCCCGGGTCGCCACAGAGGACGAGTTCGAGGAGCGGCGGGAGGAAGAGTTCGACCTGAAAGGTGTACCCGCGACCGAACTACTCTACTACGAGGACGAGTACAGGAAGGAGATGACCGCAGAGGTGATCGCGGTCAGGGGAGACTGGGTCGCCCTGTCGCGAACAGTCTTCTACCCTGAGGGAGGTGGACAGGAACCCGACCACGGACGTATCAACGGGAAAAAGGTATTTGATGTCCAGAAACAGGGACAGGTAGTCCTGCACCACGTCCCGGAGCACGATTTCGAGAAAGGTGACGAGGTGGAGGGTAGGATAGAGTGGTCAAGAAGAAAGCAGCTTATGCAGCACCATTCCGCCACTCACATGGTGAACGGAGCTACAAGAAGCGAGCTGGGCGAACACATCTGGCAGGCGGGAGCTCACAAAACGGCGGAAAAAGCGAGACTGGATGTCACGCACTATGAGAAGATTTCCCAGGAAGAGCTTGACCGGATCGAGGAACAGGTGAACGATATTATAGAAGAAGACCTGCAGATTACAAAGCAGATTATGGAAAAGGTGGATGCGGAGAAGAAGTACGGCTTCAGGCTCTATCAGGGAGGCGCACCTCCCGGAAACGAAGTTCGCATAGTGGAAATCGGAGATATAGATGTGGAGGCATGTGGAGGAACTCACCTTTCACACACTGCCGAGGCCGAAAAGTTCGTCATAACTGGTTCGAACAAGGTCCAGGACGGAGTCATAAGGCTCGAATACAGGGCAGGAGAGGCAGCGGAACAGTACCTCTCAGCCGTCCGGAACCGTGTCGAGGAAGTCGCGAAAATGATGGATCTCGAGGTGCCTGACGAGAGAATGCTTGGAGGCTTACACCGGGAAGTGCAGAGAGAACTGTGCGACCTCTTTTCTGTCGATCCCGAACATCTCGCGGATACTGTGGAACGCTTCAGGCAGGAGAACCGCGAGATCAAGAACCAGGCCGAGAGACTCGCCAAATACCTCGGAGAGGACGTGGAATTCGAGGTCACCGAGACAGGAACACTCGTTAAGCGCTGCAGGTCGCTATACAACACCTGGAAGCAGAACGAGAAACAGCTTGAATCGCTAGAGGCCGAACTGGAACACTACCTCAAAGAGAGGATTGAAGACCGGGAACTAGAGGAAGAGGTGCCGACGGAAAACATGGGTCTGCTCATCCAGGTCTCCCGGAAACTTGCGAAGAACAGCCAGGCCTCCATAACCCTGATCGGCGATCACGGCGCAGTCTCCGCGTCCTACCACGAAGACTATGATGCGGACGAGAACCTGGAAAGATACTCGGAAAACGTCGAGGGAGACGACAAGTTCGCGAAAGCTTTCGACATCAACTGATCCGGGCCGACTTCCTGGGTGTGTCACATCCCTCAGGGTAGATTACTATCTTATCACCGGTTTCCGGAACTCTTATCGTGCCCTGGCCGCTCATTCTGGCGGAGAACGAGTCTATCAGGATCCTGCTCCTGTGAATTTCAACTGTCAGATCTGTAATTCCGCGCGTCACGACAATCTCCGCCTCGGTACCGTCCCCAGTCTTATGGGCTGAATTAATCCGGAGACCGACATCACATTCCGCATCCTCAACCTCTGCAGGAGTTCTCTCGTTGCCACCATCATCAGAAAGCGATATCCTGGGCAGACTGACTTCCGGGACCTGGATATCCGGGACCGAAATATTCAGATCATCGGAGGGAATAGCAGGTACCGCTCCCTGAGGAAGCAACAGGTAACCTCCAAATGCGATTATTACCACCAGAATAACTGCCGCGGCCTTCACAGGAATATGCGGCAGACTCAAGTCAGGAGTCTCGGGCATATCCAGGGGGGAAAAACCTTTTCCATCGCCTCCCTCTTCACCATCATAGCTCTCCCTTCCAGATATATCGAAATCGGTTCCGGAATCAGAGTCCAGATCAGGTGAACTATGATCGGTTCCAGAAGCAGGTTCCCGCGCGGATGACCCGGAAAAATCCATGTCTGGCTCATCCTGATCCTGTCCGGAACTGAAAGGATCTCCGACCTCGTCGACGATAGACGGATCGTGGCCGGTGTTCTCCAGGCTCTTCTTTATTCGATCACGACTTACGCCCTGGTCAAGCTTCTTCTCGACCCACTCCCTGAGTTTCTTCTGGTCCATATGCCAGAATGGCAGCCAGTCGTATAAACAATTTACCGGGCGCTACATCTGGCCGCGAGCGAACCCCAGTTACGTATCGCATTACATGCTGCCTGGGAAACAACCTGCTTTGAAGGATCCTGGAGCACAGCGGCCTGGGAGTTGCGGGAACTGCCTATGACAACCGCGGCAGGAAGCTCGTTCACACCGTACTCGGTCATTATGGGAGAAATCGAAGACTCGTTGACGACCTGCACATAGACGCGGCCGTTAAACTCCTGGGGAATATCCTGTAGTCCCCTGAGAGATTCGAGCTGCTCCTGAGAACCATAATAGGCATTCACAAAGACCACATCATTTCTCGCGGCCAGGACCAGCTGCTCCCGAGAGTTCATCCCGAGCGACCCTTCCAAGTAGTTCTGGGAAGGTAACGTGGCGTTGAACTGGTTGCCGTTACTGTTTCCACCCGAGCCACCAGTAAGACCTGCGTAAGAGGCGATACCCCCAAAGGCGAAACCACCGCCGATCAGTAGACCCATAATCAGAATACCGTACTGGCTTACCTTGTCGCTCAGGCTCATACCGCTACTTGGACAAGAAACCAATATAAGCTCAGGGGCAATCGAAAAGGATTAAAGAGATTTCCTGCCCAACAGTGTTCTATGATAGTAGGATTCAACATAAACGCCCTCGAAGCATCAAAGGCAGATGCAGCGCAGGGCGACCTCCAGGTCCACTACCAGCCAACTATAGAGAGCATCGAAGAAGCCGCAGTAAATGCTTTCGACGACAAGGTCGCGAGAATCAACTTCAGTTTCACAGTCGAGTACGAGGCAGGAAACACCACCGCAGCCACAATAGAACTTGAAGGAAACGTGCTCTGGAAAGGAGGGCTGGAGGAAATACTTGAGGAGTGGGAAGAGAACGAATCACTACCTGAAGAGATCAGAGCTCCGTTTATGAACGATCTATACCGCAAATGTTTATCCCAGGCAGTAGGGATCGCGGACACACTCAACCTTCTGCCCCCAATCCCAACCCCGAGAGTCGACAACTCCTGAATCAGGGAAAATATTCCCGGTTTTTCCAGCACTTAAACAATCTACCCCTGTTATTCGAATCAGATCGAACAAAACCAGATTTGAGAAAACAGCTTAGAAAGTTCACAAAAGTTCAAAAAACCTTCAATTAAGATATAGAGTCCTTAAAATACTTTAAATCAGAATCTGATGGCTTAAATATCTTTAATATATAGAGATATCTGAAGGGGCTTTAAAGCCAAATAGACGATTTTAAAGGCTTTATTTCTAAATAAAAGTCTTTTAAACTTTTTCTGGACGGAACAAAGCACCTTTAAACCCTTTAGAACGGTCTGTGAACGGTTAAAACCGGCCGTTTTTCAACACATTTATAAAGCATCTTGAGAGGTGTTGAATATAGTAAGACGTACCTATCTAGAGACAGGTACGGGATCCCATTCGTTCCCCTACATACACGTTCACGGTAAATGGTATTTTTGGGATCGGGATCCCGCGGCTCGAGATCAGCCGACATCCGATCCGGAGCTCCCGGACACAGGAGGCTCCCCAGAACGCAGACCTCTGGTCTGCTACAGGCGCCGACTCTTTGAGTCTCGTGCCTGGAAGAAAATAATGTGTCCGTGAACCGCACGTAAACAAGGTGAATCACACATGAAAAACATCAAAAAACTAGCATCAAACGTATCGAAAGTCGCAGGCTCCGCACTGCTTGTGGGCGCAACCCTAGCGGGAGCTGCCAGTATGGCAGCAGCTCAGAGCGGGTCCAGTGGAGACCTTGGCGACTATCCATCACCGTTCGTAGATGACGACGGTGAAGTCGATACCCAGATCGTCGTGGGAGAGAACGCAAAAGTAAGCGACGTTGTGGGAGCAATCGACATCGCAGGTTCCCTCGGGAACGCTGCATACATGACAGACACAGTTTCAGTACCAGGAAGCGTTGCTGGATGGTCCGCA